>NZ_CAZELG010000021.1:128617-475082 GCF_964512825.1 Tenacibaculum halocynthiae
GAAACGCTTTACAGATAATGGATTTTCTACTGATACTTTTATCCCGTTTTCTACTAAATAATAGGCTAATTTATAATGATAATATCCCGTTGCCTCCATTACACAATGGCTAGTTATAGTTAACAATTTAACAAACTTGTTAAACCCTGAAAAACTATTTTTAAACTGATAATAATTACCATCTGAATCCGTAACATCAAAAACTGATTTACTGATATCTATTCCAAAATATTTAATATCTTTATACATAAGAAAAGTTTTATTGAAAGGACAATCTACACGAGTTTCAACTACTTAAAAGCGAGGTCTAAAAAGCCTCATAGAACTGTACGGAATCTGAGTAGAAAAGAGAGGGGATTTTCAATGTTGTCGAGATCTATAGTCTCTACATGTATAATAACCTTAATCCTCTCTTTTGTGCTTTCTGGTTTAGTACTTAAATTTACTACTTTGTAAACTTAAGCCGTGTATAATTCATTGCTAGTACTAGCCTACTTACGAAAATTCTCGCGAATTTTCTATTCGGTTTGTATTTGCTAAATTAGTTGCTGAAACACGCAACGAAATCATACACAAACACGTTACCATTAATAGTGCTGAATGAAATTTAAGATTACTTAAAAGCTCAAGAAAGTATTTTAAAAGTATCGCTTATTTAGCAAATTATTAGATTAATATCCTTTTTTGGGAACTAAACGCCAAAGTGTTCTTTGTCCATTTAAAATATGTTAAAAATATTGAATATGCAGTTTGTAATTGAAAAATTATAGGCTGGCGTTCTGCCTCGTTCTTATTCCAAAAAAGGTGGTGGTGCTTAAAACTATGTACCAACCTAAACGCTTTATGGTTGAGTATATCTTCCAGGTTTGATTGTTTAAAGTTAAAGGTGTTTTCTGTTTAGATAGTTAAGGCTAGCGTTCTGCCTCGGTTGGTTTTAAGAGTATTTAGTATGGCTCTAGTTTTACATTTGGTTTGTGTAGCACTAAAAAGGGTAACAATGCATATAAAAAATAGCTACTTTCTTACTGGTTTCAAATATTTTACTAAATTTGATATTCAAAAAAGCTATGAAAACTTCCGAATTAAAATTCGCAACTTTTCATATCCTTAAACGTTGGCATTCATATAGTGAAAAACTTCAAAATTAAATTTGATTTCTGAAAAAACATATAGACCAAAAGCACCTCTAAACCAATTTGTAGATTTCATTTGGATTGGACAAGCACCTGAATTGAACATTGAATCCAATCATTATGCTGCTTTATTTACAGAACTTATTTTTAATTATGGAAACACATTTAATGTTGATGGTCAGAATGTAGAAAATTTTAAAAATAAATATGTACATCAAATAATTTCAGGCTTAAAAACAGAGCCATTTCAAACAAAAATATCTGGAATATACAACTCAGCTGGATTAATTTTGAAGCCATTTTGTTTTGGTTTTCTTTTAGATAAATTAGGTACTAAAGATTTTGAATACCTATCTGAAATAATTTATGAATTTCTTTTTGAAAGTAATACACCTAATTTCAAAAAATTAGAATCGGAATTAGAAAACATTTTCTGTAAAATTCAATTGGATAATGATTTAATAAAATATGAACAGTTTATTTCTAAGAAAGATTTAAACAATGGAGTTATGCAGAGTTTTAACCAATCAATTGAAGTTTCTCAAAAAAACTTTATTAAAAAATTTAAAAAGCATTACAAAATAACGCCAAATCAATACTTTAAACTAAAAAAAGTTAATGAAACTATCCAATTAATTGAAAATAACAAATCCTATAATTTGACAGAAATAGGATTACAATCAGGTTTTTATGACCAGTCACATTTTATAAAGATTTTTAAGGGATTTTGTGGTTATAGCCCTAAAGAACATTTAAAAAAATTTCAAAGGTAAATTCTGTACAATTTTTTCATTGCAGATTATAAGAATTTTGCACTTTTAATTTATACAAGATAATTATGGAAAATAAAAACAAAGTATTTATTGCAAAAAGTTTAGACGGTTATATCGCAGACAAAAATGGAGGCCTTGATTGGCTACAGTCTATTCCAAATCCCAACAATGATGATATGGGATATGTGGAATTCACCAACGGAATTGATGCACTGGTTATGGGACGAACAACATTCGAAACTGTAATCGGATTTGATGTTCCTTGGCCATATAACAAACCAGTTTTTGTTTTGAGTAACAAATTAAATGAAATTCCTGAAAGCCATAAAGAAAAGGCTTTTTTAATCAAAGGAACTTTGATGGAAATTTTAGACCAAATTCATAAAAAAGGATTTCATAAATTATATATTGATGGAGGAACAACTATCAGAAGTTTTCTAAAGGAGGATTTGATAGATGAAATGGTACTTACCACAATTCCGGTTTTATTAGGTAGCGGCTCTTCCTTATTTACAGAACTTCCAAACGAACTGAATTTCGAACTAATTGAAAGAAAAAAATATTTAAACCAAATAACACAGAATCATTACAAACGGAAAAAATAAAATACGAAATGCCAACAAAGAACTGTAGTAAAAAAAACTAATTTTTGTTTAATTTTTAACCAAAGTATTTCTGTAAGTTTCATCGTATATTAATCTTGATTTCGCGATAGCAAAGGCTTGTTTTAATAGCTTATTACAAACGGCTATTAAGGCAAGTTTCCAAAGCTAAATCTCTATTTATTCAAGAAAATGAGACTTCAAAAGAAATTAATGAACTGATTAGGTTAACAGATAAACCGACTCAAATTGAATTTAAAAAAATAGTAGAATTAATCAAGTTAGTTAATAATACTGAACATTATAGTGGTTCTCAATGGCACGACTATAAAATTCATTTGAATGCAGTATTACTAGAAAATGAATTTGAATCAAAAATATTATAAAAAGCCAACAGGTAACATTGGCAATAATTAAAAAACAAATGAAAAAAATCAATCTTATCGTAATAATCTGTCTTATTCTTTGTTCTTGTCAGAACAACAATGAGCAATTAGAAGTTTTTCCTGTCGAAAAAATTAATTCATCAAATCCCGATCCAAATCTAGCTCTAATCCCTGTAATGAATGGAAGCATATTTTTTATAGCTGGAAAAAACACTCCTAAAAATGCTACTTATAGAATGTATTTCGACACTTCTAAAAATCCTAAAACAGTATTTGATTTAACAACAACAGAAAAGAAATATACCAATTTGAAAATTAATAAAACTTATTATTGGAGAGTAGAAACAATTGGAGTAAAAGGAGAAGTTTTAGCAAGCTCGCCTATTTGGAATTTTACAACAGATAATAAAATTATTATAAGAACCCAAAAAGATTTGGAACTATTAGGTAGTAATAAATATTCAAAAATTGAAGGAACATTAGTTATTGGAGACCTATTCAGCCTTACTGAAACACTTCCTCCTCCAACAGATATATCTGACTTATCACCTTTAAGCGATTTAACACATGTCGTAAAACTTGTAATAAACAATAATAACTCTCTTATAAACCTTAATGGATTATCAAACCTTAAAGTTATTTATAACGATTTATTTATTGGTCAAGGACAAAATTTAAGTGGAGGTAACTCATCATTAGTTGATATTAGTGCTTTATCAAAAATACAATCACTAAATGGAACATTAATAATATACAACAACAATAAACTGAAAAATTTAAATGGTTTAGAACTTCTAAAATCTATTCGTAAAGATTTAGTTATTGAAGATAACTCCATGTTAAATAATTTTTGTGCTCTTACAACACTTTTTAATAATACTGGATTATCTGAAAATTATTATGTCAAAAACAATAAATATAATCCCACTAAAAAAGACTTGATTGAGAAAAGATGTAATAATTAATTACTTATTACCATCACATTATAAGGTTAATTATTAGTTTTGACTGTCTTTGCTTCTGTCATTTATTTGTTAACTTTAGTCCCTCTAACACATAATCAAATCATACATAAATACGTTATAAAACATTTGTGGAACGAATATCAACGGAAAAATGAAATTAAAAAAATGATTTATTAATATTTTTTATATCAATAGTTCTTTCTTGTAAAAAAAGAAAATAAAATTCTTAATGCTAAACAAGTTTCAACTACAGAAAAACTAAGTAATTAATTACTCTAGGATATTTTAATTATTTTTATCAAAAAATATAGCTACTAAAATTAATTATTATGAAAAAAACGGTATTATTACTTTTAACATTTTTCTCGTTTTCTATACACTCACAAATACCTAAAGAAGCTTTCGACTTAACAAATTCTTTATCAGATTTATGGAAAAAAGAAAACTCAAAGGAAGCCATAAAAGCTTCTAAGGAATTAAATAAAATTTTTCAACCATTTTTCATTGAAAACATACACAACACATTAGCTCAAACTATTCATAGAAATAACGGAAATGGTAATGAATCACTTTTTCTAAATCAACTTTATAACCAAAATCAAGTATCAATAAATAAAATAATTGAACCTATATACTTATGGAATAAATCGCTAAAAATAAATAAGCAAGCTGAAGCTAATTCATTATTAATTAAATATTATAAAAAACTATCTAATTCAACAAATTATAAATCAAAAACTGAGTTATATGCTTTTCTAATTATAAAAGGTTTTGATAAAAAAAAATTAGGAAACACTAAGTTAAAAAATAAAATTTTAACAAAAATATCATTTAATATATCTTCAAACCAACTTATAAATAGTACCAAAGAAAAAAGTAGAAAAAATAGTGAAGAACGTGCACATTATAGATTTTTACTAGCTTATTATTACAATACTCTCTTTAATAAAAATAAGATTGAAAAATTAATTAAAAATGCTTCAAAATATAGTCCTGATAAATCCGATTTAAAGAATATGTCTGGTTTTTTTTATGATGCTCACATTTTAATTAATGGCCCACATAATATAAATTATAAGAAAAAATATTTTACTTATTTAATTAAAAACGGCAAAGGTGAACATGCTGAAAGCATTTTATTAGAAAGAGCTTATATTCAGCCAACTGATGAAAATTTAAAAGATTTAAAAGACTTTTATAGCATAAAAACGGCAAATAAGCCTTTTGATTTTTTTTGGAATAATTATCTCAATTCTAAAATGAAAAAAGTTCCAGAAATTAACTTAAAATTCCAATCTGAAACTTTAAACCTAATAGAAAAAAGGAATAACTGGATTTATATTGACATATGGGGTGGGGAACTTGGTGTAAACCTTGTATTAAAGAACTTCCTAAATTTAATATTTTAGCTAAAAAATATAATGAAACATCAGGATCGAAAATAAAATTTTACACACTTTCCTATAATTCAGAAAATCTAGAAAATTTTATGACTAAGAACAACTATACTTTTCCTGTTCTTGAAATAAACGATCAAATAACTAAATTATTTAAAGTAAACGGTTACCCCACAAAAATTTTAATTTCACCTGATAATAAATATCTTAAAATTCCTTATGGAGTTAACTGGACTGAATATATTAAAAATTATGCTCTAATAAAAAATTAATAATGTTATTTATAAAACTACTTACTTTTAAAGCAAATTTTATATAACAGATTTAAACCTAAAAAATGAAAGGAATACTATTTATTGAAAATTACATTTCTAATCCTTCTGAATTATTTAACAAATTAAAAAGCAATGTTAATTGGGATGAAAGAATGGCTAATAGAAAAACTGCTAGCTTTGGAAAAGCATATAATTACTCTCAAATAAGTTATCCTTTTCAAAAATTTTCAGTTGAACTGACTTCAGTAATTGATTTAATTAATAAAAATCTAAACTTCAGGCCTAATAATTGTTTAATTAATTATTACTTAGACGGAAACTCAAAAATGGGTTTTCATTCTGATCAAACTGATATTTTATACGAGAATACAGGAATTGGAATTTTATCAATTGGAGAAACTAGAGTTTTAAGATTCCGAAATATTAATGATAAAAAATTAATAGAAGACTTTAAACTTCCTTCTGGCTCATTTATCTATATGACAAATGAAATTCAAAAAGAGTGGCAACATTCTATACCTAAATCAGATACTAATAATGGACGAATGAGTTTAACATTTAGAAAAATTAAATAATTATTAAAAAAATAAAAAGTTTTCTTTTTATCAAACTACACAAAAATAATAAAAAACAATTTGCAACCACAATTCTCTTTATTTGATTTACTTATTTTAATTGGAATTATTCAAGGAGTCATTACTAGCATATTATTACTTAGTACTAAGAAAAATAAAAACAGTAATAAATTTTTAGCTTTTGCTTTATTATCTTTTTGTTTTTTAAGTACTAAACCTCTTCTACACACTTTAAATTTATGGAATACATCCTTTTTTCGATTTTTCCCTAACGGAGTAGAATTAGCATTATCTCCTTTAATTTATTTTTATATAAAATCTCTCATATCTCCAGGATTTCGTTTTAAAAATAAAAATTGGATACATTTTATCCCTTTCACTTTGGCACAAACGTATGCTTTTGTTGTTTACTTTTATGCTTTACTAAGTCCCGATTTTTATGAAAAAGATTTAATTGCCCTAAACTTCAAGTTTAACTATATAAAACAACTAGAAGAATATTTACTATTGGCTTTTCTACCTTTCTATCTATTTTATGGCTATAAAGAACTTACTGATTATAAAAAATGGTTATGTAATACAACATCAGACAATACATATCCAAATTTTAAGTGGCTACAAAACATCTATTCACTATCTATCTTAATTGGTGTTTTTTTACTTACAAACCATACTTTAGATATATTTTTCAATCTAAAAAACAAAACAATTATTCATTATAATCTACTTACTCTTTTTATAGCTTTTATAATTTATTATTTAGGATTAAAAGGATACTTACAGCCTAATTATACGTTCAGCAGACATGAAATTACTTCTCAAAACAAATCAGTTATACCACTCTCTAATATTAAACTAGAAGAAACGATAGATCATCTTCAAAAAGCAATGCTTAAAGATAAAATTTATTTAAACCCTAAATTAAACATTTACGAACTATCAAAGTTATTAGGTATTTCTCAAAAAAGTATATCGTTGGCCATTAATCAACATTATAAAATGAATTTTAGAGACTTCATAAACGACTATCGTATAAATGAAGTTAAGTCTAAACTAAATGATTCAAACTACAAAAAAATGTCAATTCTTGGTATAGCTCTTGAATGTGGTTTTAATTCCGAAGCTAGCTTTTATCGTATTTTCAAAAAAAATACAGGAATATCTCCAAAAGAATTTATTGAACTTAAAAATGATACTAAACTATAGTTTTTACTCTCAAAACAGGTTATGAGAGTTCCTTTTTAAATAAAAAAGTAACGAATTGAAAAGCTTTTTTGTCCTTTGTATAAATAAATATTTACATTATGAATTATACATCAATCAAAAAATGGATACTAGTCATTTTTTTAATTTTAATTACTATTAGTATTGTATCTTGTATTGGAATTAAATCACAAATCAACCAACATCTTGGAAAAAACACAGAATTAGTAGACACATCAATTTTTAAAATTTCATCCAACCCAATAGCTATAAAAAATATAAGTGTATTATCTCCAGATAGTTCAAAAATGTTAGATAGTTTAACTGTTTTAATTAAAAACGGAAAGATCTTAAACATTGCCAAAGGAATAAATATTACAAACCAATACAAAATAATAAACGGAACAGGAAAATACCTTATTCCTGGTTTTATAGACTCTCACGTACATTTAAAAAACAGTAAAAATGATTTACTTCTATATTTGGCTAATGGTGTTACTTACATAAGTGAAATGACCGGAAGTAAAAGGCATTTAGAATGGCGAAAGGAAGCTCAAAATGGAGCTGTAAGCCCTAAAATATATGTAGCAACAAGAAAAGTAGGAAGTGAAAAAGGTTTTATTAGAAAAATAAAAGAACTTTATTTTGATCAACCACTAAATTACACAACAGAAAAAAAAGCTAGAAAAGCTGTCCGAAAATTCAAAAAACAAGGATTTGATGCAATTAAACTTAATGGTACATTAAGTAAAGAAATACACCATGCAATTACTGATGAAGCGAAAAAACAAAATATTCTAACTACAGGCCACTTAAGTTACTCTATTGGGTTAAATCATTTTTATTCCTCTGGACAATCACAGTTATCTCATATAGAAGAAATCACTAAAAATACTATGGAAGATTATACTGGCGTTGTTTACAATACTCCTAAAATTTATTTAAAATATCTTAATCAAAATAGTGATTCAATAGCTATAAACCTCAAAAAAAATAATATTGTTGTTTCTTCAACAGTTTGGGTATCCGAAAGTTTTCCAAAACAAAAATTCGAACTTAATAATTTTATTAAAACCATTGAACTTAAATATACAAACCCTGGTTTAATTGAAGGGTCAAGACTAGCTAAAGGCTGGCTTCCTGGAAATAATGCTTATGAAGATATAGAAGTTAAAAAAAATCCAAAAATTAGTGAAAAATCAAAAATATTTTGGAAAACCTACGCTAAAGCAATTAAAATTATGGCCAAAGCATTAATAAGGCATAATGTAATTTTAACAGCTGGAACAGATGCTAATGTTACTGGTGTAGTACCTGGATTCTCTTTACATGATGAATTTGAATCATTAAAAAAATGTGGTATGTCAAACTCTAAAATTCTTCATAGTGCAACAGTTGTTCCTGCTGAATGGATGAAAAGTAATACTGGTAAAATTAAAATTGGTTATGACGCTGATTTGGTTCTTTTAAATAAAAATCCTTTAGAAGATATAAAAAACACGAAATCAATTAACACAGTAATTGCTAATGGAAAATTGTTAAACAGAAGAAGTTTAGATAAAATGTTGCAATTAGTAAAAGAAGCTAATCATAGAAGTAGAAAAATAAATATTGATAAATATATTGAATAAAAAATACCTAGTTTAATACTTTTGAATAATCAATAAAGAAAAATTACTGTTATTTCTAGTGGTAGTTAGAGTGTAAATTAAAAAGTTTGCACTTTTTTGATTATTATAATTACATTTTATAAGTTAGTTCGTCTAATAGTTAATTAGAATCTATAGGTCTTAATTAAATCTGTACTGATGATTCTATCATACTAAAAATACAATCAATGTGCGAATCCAATTTAAATTTATTTAACCTAATCATAATTGCATCTGTTTTTATAGGAACAACATTCGGAATGTTACTTATTTTTACTAAACGAATTAATAGAAAAGCTAATATTTTACTTGGTTTAGTTACCTTTATTATTGTGTTATGGAATATTTGGGTATTAAGTTTAGATTTTCAAATAACAAATTACTTCCCATTATTTTATATAATCCCTTTAAATTTTTCACTAGCTCTTGGTCCATTATTATATTTATACGTAAAAAGAATAACCAATTTTAATCATCTTTTGTCTAAAAAAGGTTTTCTTCATTTTTTACCTTTATTATTAGAATTAGTTGTTCACTTAATTATAAGCTATGATGCTTTTTCAAATAATATTATTGGTATTGAAACAAACACTTACCTTAAATTAATGCCTATTTTACAGTTATTTGCTATTATTTCCATTGTCACATACTCTTTCTTTGCTTTAAAATCTATTAAAAAATATCATTCATGGCTGCATAAAAACTATAGTAATAATGATGCTTATAAATTAAAGTGGCTTTACAGGTTAATTATAATATTTGCCCTTCTTTGGTTTTTGTGGGTTCCTTATACTATAATTGACTATGTAGTATTTAATTTTCAGCTAGGCATTAATGATTATTATCCCATGTATGTTTTACTTTCAGTAATAACTATTTGGATAAGTGTTGAAGCTTTTTTAAGACCTGAAATAATTTTACTTGAAGCTAAGAAAGAAAAAAATGACTCTGAAGAAAACAGCACAATTAAAGAAAAAACATCTGAAGAAATTATGAAAAAGGCTTCTTGGTTAAAAGAACAAATGCTAATAAATCTTTTTTACCTTAACTCAGAATTGACACTAAAGTCTTTAGCAGAAAGCCTTAACATGCATCCTAATATTTTATCTAAAGTAATAAACGAAGGTTTAGGTAAAAACTTTTCAGACTTTGTAAATGAATATCGCGTAAACGCCATTATTGAAAAAATGCAAAATAAAAGATATGACCACATAACTCTATTAGGCTTATCATTTGAATGTGGCTTTAACTCTAAAACCACTTTTAATAGAGTATTTAAAAATATTAAAGGTATTACTCCCTTACAATATAAAAAATCATTGAAAAATACTTCTGAAGCACAAAAAATGAGTACCATTCTATAATTTGGAGCTATTGGTACTTCCTTTGAATAGTAAGTTTGTTGAATAACATAATTTAATATTCAAAAAATGAAATTAAAATACAATTTAATCTTTCTTACTTACCTTATAATCTTTTGTAATACTATAATTAGTTTTGCACAAAAAAAGGAAATTGAAAATATTAATTTTTCAAAAATTGATTTTCAAAAAGTTAAAACCACTCCAAATTACTATTCTAATAAATTCATTTTAAATAAAGATGAATTTCTAAACATTCATTTTAACTTAAATAAGCCTCTTATTGAAAGTTTGAAGTCATTGGCTCCTAACTTAACGCAAAATCAATTATTAAATAAGGGAAATTTCCAATTCACATTTTTAATAAATGGTAAAAAAGTTTATGTTGAAAACTTAAATAAAGGTGCTGGTAGCATTAAAAGTAAAACAACTCAACTTAAATTTTTAATTCCGCTACTATATCCAAAACAAATTGATTTTTGGGGATGGTTTATGTGGTTAAAATTTATGAAAATTGGTGGCGGACAAGATTATTTTAGTGAAGGTAATCATTCTTTATCCATTCAAATAAGACCTTATATAAAAGAAAAAAAAGTGAAAGTTGGAAAAATTATAGCACAAGGAAATATCGCTATAAAAGTAGCAAAAATAACAGTAGATGAACGTTTAATACCAGTTCAAGAAATACTACCAAATAGTGGTTGGGAATTATCTAATGATAAATATAACCATCAAAAAATAGAGGCTTTAAATAGGAAAATAGCTGAAAAAAGATTTGAAAATATAAATGGAATTGTTGTTATTAAAAATAATAAACTTTTAATAGAAGAATATTTTAATGGAGAAAATAGAAATAGTTTACATGACTCAAGATCAGTAGGAAAATCATTTGCATCAACACTCCTAGGAATAGCTATTGATGAAAAACATATTAAAAATGAATATGCTTTCTTAAAAGAGTTTTACAAATTAAAATTATTTAAAAATTATACTCAAAAGAAAGATTCTATAACATTAAAGTCTCTTTTAACTATGAGTTCTAGTTTTCTTGGTGATGATACCGATTATAGTAGTCCAGGAAATGAAGAAAACATGTATCCTAAAAAAAACTGGTTGAAATTTTCACTTGATCTCCCCTTACATAAACATAAAAAAATAGGACAAGAGTTTACATATTTTACCGCTGGAGTAATCATTTTGGGTGATATTATACATAAATCTGTTCCTAAAGGATTAATTTCTTTTGCTGATACAAAGCTATTCGCTCCTCTTAATATTACTAATTATAAATGGCAATATACTCCTCAAAAAGTTGGTAACACAGCTGGTGGAATACAATTAAGAGCTATTGATTTTGCTAAATATGGGCAGTTATATAAAAATAATGGTCAATGGAAAGGTAAACAGATTTTAACAAAAAAATGGGTAAATAAAAGTTTATCTAAACAAATATCTCAATCAAATGCAGGTATAAAAAATAGACATTATGGTTATCTTTTCTGGAATAAAACATACACAGTTGCTAATAAACAGTATGAAGTTTCTTTTGCTAATGGTAGGGGTGGAAATAAAATTTTTATTTTTAAGAACATTCCTTATGTTATTGTAATTACCTCTTCTGCATATAACACTCCAAATGCACATTCTAATGTTGATAAAATGATGGCTCAATATATATTACCCGCAATACTACCAAATTAGTAATATATCTATATTAATACTCATCATTAGCTTTATTGTAAAGCAAATGATGAGTATTAATAATAACTATTTTATTTATATAAAAAAGGTAGTTTTTTAAGCTTATTGTAACCTATATATTTCACCTAGCGTCCAACCATAAAATAATATATAGAAACCATAAAAATGAAAAGAACCTCTCTTCCAAAATATTTATTAGCAATTATTTCTTTTATCCTTTTAAATTTTCAAACAATTAGTTATGCTCAAAATTTAGAATCTACTATCGATAGTATATTGCAAAAAAAATATCCTACAAACGCTCCTGGTGCTACTTTTTTGGTTTCAAAAAATGGGAAAATCATATATAATAAAGCTTTTGGTCTTGCTAATCTTGAATTAAATGTTCCTATGCGTCCTAATAATGTTTTTGAAATAGGTTCTATAACTAAACAATTTACGGCTATTTCGATTTTAATGCTAGTAGAACAGGGCAAAATAAAATTAAATGATGATATAACTAAATATATACCTGACTACCCTACTCGTCAAAAAAAAATCACAATACATCATTTATTAAATCACACTTCTGGTATTAAAAGTTATACTTCTCTAAAAAAACTTTATAGTATAGACAAAAATGATATATCTCCTGAAGAACTTATTAATCTATTTAAAAACGAACCTATGGATTTTAATCCTGGTGAGTATTATAAATACAACAACTCAGGCTATGTAATTCTAGGTTATATAATTGAAAAAGTATCAGGTTTAACTTATGAAGAGTTTGTTACTAAAAATATTTTTAAAAGATTAGGCATGAAAAATTCTACGTATGGAAACCATAGAACCATTATTAAAAATAGAGCATCAGGATACCACCTTAAACAAAATTATCAAAACTCTAGGTTTGTTAGTTATACCCTATCCTATTCAGCAGGGGCACTTCTATCCTCTGTTAATGATTTAAATATTTGGCAACATGCATTAACAGAAAATAAGCTTTTAAAAAAAGAAACAATAAAGAAAGCCTTCATTAATTATAGTTTAAAAAATGGTAAGAAAACAAACTATGGGTATGGATGGAATATAAAAACTTTAGGTAATATAAATTCTTATGAACATGGAGGTTTTATCTTTGGCTTTAAATCAATGGGAGTATATTTACCTGAATCAGGTATTTATGTTATCGGTTTAAATAATTGTGATTGTAATTCTCCAACAAAAGTTACAAGAAAGATTGCAGAAATAGCTCTTAAGCATTTAAACTGAATCCTAAGTAATAAAACTTAAAACCTTACCTAATTGACATCTAATCTTTTTTCAATAACAAAATAATACGTAATTTACATACTTAAGTTAGATTTAAGTTTAAAAGTATGCTAACATCTATTATTTTGTTTTCTGGATTTGCTGGTATTACAGTATTTGTAGGTGGACTCTTGGCTAATTATTTTAATCATCATATTAAAGAAAGCCCAATAAAATACGGAATCACTCATACACTCATGTCATTTGGAGCTGGTATCATTTTGTCTGCCTTAGCATTAGTTTTAATTCCAAAAGGTATGGAAGAACTAAGCTTGGTTCCAATGGCTTTCTCGTTTCTTATTGGGGCAATTCTCTTTATGCGCTTAGATCAGTTTTTAGCAAAAAAAGAAGGAAAAACTGCTACACTGTTGGCCATGATGATGGATTTCATCCCTGAATCAATTGCTTTAGGAGCTGTATTTGCTATTGATTCTAGTGCAGCAACTCTTTTGGCTATATTTATTGGATTGCAAAACTTGCCTGAAGCTTTTAATTCTTACCGCGATCTAGTGCTAAGTGGACTTAGCACTAAAAAAACACTTTTTATATTTTTAGCTTTAAGTTTTTTTGGAATCATCGCTGCTTTAATTGGATACTTTCTTTTAACTGACTCTCCTAAATTAACAGCACATCTAATGACTTTTGCTAGTGGAGGAATTTTATATTTATTAGTCCAAGATATCATACCAGAAAGTAAACTAGAAAAAAATTACTTGACTTCTTTAGGAGCTACATTAGGTTTTCTTGTTGGTATTATAGGTGAAAAGATAGTTTAACTATACTCAAAATAACAAAATAAAGACATTTAATCAATCCCTCACTCCTATTCATTTAAATTACTTTTTTTTATGCATGAAGCATAAATTGCATAAAGATGTCGCATTCATGGCGGGACCAAAAACAGTAATGTCATTATACTTTTGTACTTCATATTTTTAACATTTACACATTGAATAATAAAAGAATTAAGTTTCATAAAACACTATTACATGAAGCTATAAGCATTATCAAAACTCCAATAATAATTGCACTACTTGTAACCATTGTTCGCTATATTTTAGAACTGTTAGGTATTTCTGAAAACATTATTTTCATTATAGGATTACTCTGGTTAACCTTGGGATTTTCCATTTACTGGGGAATAAAATTAAGTGATACTAAAACCCCTTTTATATTACTTCTTTTATGTTTAACTATTTTTTCACCCTTATCAAGAATTCCCGTTGCAATTCTTTGGTGGGTTGATAATAAATGGGAAATTGGAACTCATTATGGATTATATTTTAATAGTTTTGAGCAGGCTTTATTTAATCAAATAATTTATGGCTCTTTAATCCAGCTAATACCTGGCTTCATACTTGGTGCAATTACAATTGCTATTATGCAAAAGCAACATAACAAAAAACATAAAAATGGATAAAAATCATCTAGCAGAAAAGATTAAAGAATTAAGAAATAAAAGAGGGATGTCTCAAGAAGTACTTGCAGAAGAATCTGGTTTAAGTTTAAGAACAATACAAAGAATTGAAAATAGTAACTCAAATCCAACTGGAGAAACGCTTAAACGGTTATCCAATGCTTTGCATGTAACTCCAGACGAATTAATTGATTGGAGTGTAAAAAAAGATACTAAAAGTTTACTTTTTTTAAACCTCTCTGCCCTAACTTTTCTGTTTTTTCCACTACTTGGAATTTTAGTGCCTTTTATTGTATTTACAAATAAAAAAGAAAAAGTTAAAAATATTGATACACTAGGGAGAGATTTAATAAACTTTGAAATAACATGGAATATAGTATTATTTTCCCTTCCTATTCTATTATTTATTTTGTCAAAAACGCCACTTATAGAAAACCTTACTCTTAAATTATTTTTTATTTCTATTGGAGTGTTATATTTCTTCAATTTATGTTTTATTCTTTTCAATACTCTAAGAATTAATAATGAAAATATCACTATTTATTATCCTAAAATTAAATTTTTAAAGTAGTTTATACTACCTACATCTGAAGAAGTTATTTTTTTAATTAAAAAAAGTAAATAAAACAATCAATTAATAGAGAAATCAGTATTTTTAACACAATTACTATACTAGCATTAATCGTCATTACATTAAAAAATCGAGGCACTAAAAAATATATTAAACATTATTTTACCCATTGAAAATAAAGATTGGGAAGCAGTAAAACCACATTTATCAGTAGTTAGTTTTGATAAAAATGAAATATTACTTTCTCCTCCCAATATTTGTAATCATATAATTTTTATTAAAAATGGATCTATAAGATCATATTTCAGAGATGATAATTTAATGGAAACTAATTTATTACTTCGTTCAAAAAATGAATTCATAACTGATTATGAAAGTTTTATTAGTCAGAAACCTTCAACTTTATGGATACAAGCTATTGAAAAAGGAGAAATGATTCTTTTAAATCATAAAGGACTATATTCTCTTTACAACAATTCTTTTTATTGGAATAAATTTGGTAGAATTATAAGTGAACAAATTTTTATTAATAGTAAACGAAGAACTGAGCAACTTTTATTTTTAAGTCCTAAAGAAAGATATTTACTTCTTTTAAAGGAGTTCCCTGATTTTTTTCAAAAATATTCATTAAAACATATTGCTAGTTATTTAGGTATTACTCCACAATCATTAAGCAGGATTAGAAATCAAATTTCTAAACATTAATTACCCAAAGTTAAGTGCCTATTTTATTTTATTATTTGAAATTTGCTTTAAAATAATAAGATTAATTCCATGAGAACAATTGATATTATTGGTGCTGGAATAGGTGGGTTAACAATGGCAATAGCTTTAGAACAAAAAGGCTTTAAAACAAGAGTTTTTGAACAAACAGAAAACATTAAACCTATAGGTGCTGGCATTATTTTAGCTAATAACGCAATGCAAGTTTATAAAGCACTTGGATTACACAAAATAATTGAAGAAAAAGGAAATCATATTTCTTCACTAAATATTACTAAACCAGATTTAATCCCTCTTTCAAAAGTAAATCTATCAGCATTTGAACATAAATTTGGGGTTAAAAATATTGCAATACACAGAGCTGTTTTACAGCAGATTTTAATTGATCAATTATCTTCTTCTTCTCTTAAATTAAACTTTAAGTTAGAAAAAATAACAAAAAATTCAAATGGCCATACCTTAAAGTTTAAAACGGGGCAAACTATTCAATCTTCAACCCTAATTGCTGCAGATGGATTAAACTCAATTGTTAGACAGCAATTATTTTCAAAAACCAATATTAGAAATGTTCAACAATTTTGTTGGAGAGGAATTACAGATTATTCTTTACCTCTAAAGTATCAAAATGAACTAAACGAAGCGTGGGGAATGTCTAACAGGTTTGGGTTTGTACAAATTGCTAAAAATAAAGTATACTGGTATGCGCTAAAGTCTTTTAAAAAAAATAAAGAAGAATTAAATAGCAACAACATCAAAAACTACTTTTCTCAATACAAGACTATTATTCAAGAAATAATATCTTCTACAAACAAAAAACAGATACATACTGCAGAAATTTCTGATTTAAAACCGATTAAACAGTGGTATAAAGAAAACGTATGCCTCATTGGAGATGCTGTCCATGCAATGACCCCTAATATGGGACAAGGAGCTTGCCAAGCAATAGAAGATGCTTTTATACTTTCTGAATGCTTAAGTAAATATCAAAATAACATTGCTTTTAAAAAATTTCAAAAATTACGAATAAAAAAAGCTCATCAAGTAGTAAAAAAAAGTTGGATGATTGGAAAAATAGCACATTTATCAAACCCATTTTTAATTAGTATTCGTAATCAAATAATCAAGCTTACGCCAGAATCAATCAATAAAAAACAGTTTAACCAAATTTTTAAAATCTCTCGTTTATGATAACCCTAATTTTTTCTTTAATTTTATTTTTTACCTTTACTTTGTTAGGAAGTTTTCATATATATTGGTTATTGGGAGGTACATGGGGTGTAAAAAAAGTTATTCCTACAAAAAATAATCAATTAAAAAGTGTTGCTATTCCTAAATTTGCAACTGTTATAGTAGCAGCTGTATTAATATTATTTGGTTTTGTTTATCTTGTAAAAACAGAACTAATAAATATTGAACTACCTAATATAGTTATAGAATATGGATATTGGTTTATTCCTTGTATTTTTATAATTCGGGCAATTGGAGAATTTAACTATGTAGGATTTTTCAAAAAAATAAAAGGCACTGAATTTGCTAAGGCTGATTCTAAAATATTTTCGCCCTTATGTTTGGGTATTGGAATTCTAGGAATATTAATACAGACTATTAAGTAGTAATAAAAATAAATATGATGCAACCAAGGATAGAAATACTTCCTTCAAAAAAATTAGTAGGAAAATCGTTAAAAATGTCATTAGCAAACAATAAGACTCCTAAATTATGGGGAGACTTTATGCCTAATAGAAAAATGATAAAAAACACAATTAATTCCAATTTTTATTCAATTCAAATTTATGATGAATCATTAAATTTCAAAAACTTTACACCAAATACAGAGTTTATAAAGTGTGCTATGGTTGAAACTTCAAAATTTGAAGATATTCCTGAGAATATGGAAACTCGAATTTTAAAGGGTGGACTTTATGCTGTTTTTATCCATAAAGGAATGGCTAAAGATTTCCCTAAGACATCTCACTATATTTTTAGTCAATGGTTACCTAATTCTGATTTTGAATTAGACCAGCGAGAACATTTCGAATTATTAGGAGCAAAATACAACCCTATTGATGAAAACTCTGAAGAGGAAGTTTGGATACCAATTAAAGAGAAAAATCTTTAAAATTTGTTTTGAAAGACCTTATTTCGTATCTATTTCCTAAATTAGAAGCATAAAATATGTAATTAAACTATTGACAGATACGCTTCCAACATGAATACAGAAAATATACTCAAAATAGGAATGGCTCAAATTTCGCCAGTTTGGTTAAATAAATCAAAAACTATTGAAAAAATAAAAGACTCTATTAACAAAGCTGGAAATTCAAATTGTGAACTTCTAGTATTTGGAGAAGCACTTCTTCCTGGTTACCCTTTTTGGTTATCAATGACAAATGGTTCAGAATTTAATTCTACCGTTCAAAAAGAAATACATGCCCATTATATAAGAAACTCTATTCAAATTGAATCAGGAGAATTGGATGAAATTTGTAGTCTTGCAAAAAAGAATAATGTTGCCATATATTTAGGAATAATAGAACGTGCCAAAAACAGAGGTGGCCATAGTTTATATTGTTCTTTAGTATATATAGACTCTGAAGGTGAAATTAAATCTGTACACAGAAAACTACAACCAACTTTTGAAGAACGATTAACTTGGTCACCAGGTGATGGTAATGGATTAAGAGTTCATGATTTAAAAAAATTCTCTGTTGGTGGTTTAAACTGTTGGGAAAACTGGATGCCATTAGCAAGAACTGCACTATATGGTATGGGAGAAAATTTACATATTGCTGTTTGGCCAGGATCTGACACTAACACAAAAGATATTACTAAATTTATAGCTAAAGAATCTCGATCTTTTGTAGTATCAGTTTCTAGTTTAATGAAAATTGAAGATTTTCCTAAAGGCACACCACATTTAGAAGAAATACTTAAAAACTCACCTAACATTTTAGCTAATGGTGGATCATGCATAGCAGGACCTGATGGTGAATGGGTTGTTGCTCCAGTTATAAATAAAGAGGGCATAATCACAGCTGAAATTGACTTTAATAGAGTACTGGAAGAAAGACAAAACTTTGATTCTGTTGGACATTATTCTAGACCAGATATAACAAAACTTACCATTAATAGAGAAAGACAATCTGTAATTAATATTATAGATTAATTACTTATAAAAAATAACTCCTAAGCATACCATTTATAATTTGAATGAAATAGAAAAAATGTTGAATGTTTTTATAAAAGAGCTTCGTATTACTGAAGAAAAACTAATCAATGAACTAACAACAAATTCAACTTTAACAACACATAAAAAAGGTGATTTTATAATTAAAAACAACCAATACATTAAAGTATTAAAAATTGTTTTACAAGGAAAAGTAAGGGTTTACCAAGAAAATGAAGAACGTGAAATCCTAATTTATTATTTAAACAGCATGGAAACTTGTACTCTGTCTCTTTCCGCTTGCTTTGAAGATTGTAAAAGTAGTGTAAATGCTATCGTTGAAGATAATTGTACTATTTTGAATATCCCGGTAAGACATGTTAAAGATTGGAATTTTAAATACAAATCTTGGAATACTTTTACCACAAAAACTTTTAGAGAAAGTTATAACCACTTAATAAATCAATATTCAACCCTAGCTTTTCAACCTTTAAAAGATAGATTGTTTGATTACTTATTATCAAAAGCAACTGATTCAATTGTAAAAAAATCTCATCAAGAATTAGCAAAAGAATTGGGTACTTCAAGAGAAGTAATATCTAGACTTTTAAAAAAGCTTGAAAAAAACAATAAACTTCATCTTGGACAAAAAGAAATACTCCTTTTAGTAAAATAAATAAGCCTGTGATAAAAGTCACAGGTATTTACTTTTTTATCATCTTTTCTTTGTAATAAACTTAAATACATTAAAATGAAAAGATTTAAAATAGTTCTACCAATATTTATATTTCTAATTGTGAGTAATTCTTTTGGACAAATTTCAAAAAATAAAAATAAATCACCCCAACAATCTTACATTAGTCATAGTCCAACTAAACATCATAAAGTAGCTTTAGAAGTATTAAAAGCTAGTAAAACATGGATTTCAAACTTTAATACTAAAAACATAAAAGCCTGCTTGCAAGGATACTCTAAAAAAGCAGTTATGAATGTTACTCCTTATGGTGTAAAAACTGGTAAAAAAGAAATTTCAAACTTTTGGAAACCTTTTATTAAATCTGGTGCCACTAACTTAATATACACAAATGTAAGTATTGAAATAGCTAATGAAACTACCGCTTTTTTATCAGCTAATTGGAGTATGAATGTAGGAAAAGGTATTATATTTCAAGAGAAATGGAAAAAAATTGAAGGTCAGTGGTTACTAACTTACGATAATTTTCAAATATTGGAACAGTTTAATACTCCACAAGAAAATACTACTTCCTCTATTACTAGTCATAACATATTAGAAAAAGTTATTACAGCATCAATAAACTGGATAGAAGGCTTCAATACAGGTAAAAAAGATGTGTGCGGAAATGGATACTCCAATAATGCTACAATGAATGCCGTTCCTTTTACATCTGTAAATGATAAAAAGAATATCAAAATATTTTGGGATAAACTAATTACTGACGGAGCTACAAATCTTACCTATCATAATCCAACATTCAGTGTTAAAACAAACAATAGTGTTATACTTTCATCTCATTGGAGTATGAATATTGGTGAGGGAAAAATTTATCAAGAAAAATGGGAAAATATAAAAAATGAATGGCTATTAACATATGATGAATTTCAAATAATTAAACAATATTAATAACTAACACCTACTTTAAAATCAAAGTAAGTTATTTATAAAAAGCCAAGAATAATTAGTATTTATTCTTGGCTTTTTATAGATGTTTTTAAACAATACTAATACGTACTTTCTTACTTTTTAAGCGAGTATTATTTAAACTATCTACTAAACTTTTAGCTTCAGTAACAGGTACAGCAATAAATGCACAATCTTGTTTAAGTTCTATAACACCTAATTGATCTTTAGTTAAATTCCCTTTTTTAAAGAAAAGTCCAGCGATATCTCCTTTTGAAATTTTGTCTTTTCTTCCTCCTGAAATAAATAACGTTTCCCAATAACGAGGTTTCAGTTTTTCTTTATTAGAAATAGTTGCATTTGGCACATTCTTAATAAACTCAGGCAAATTTTCTTTTTCCCATTTTAAAACATATGCTGTTCCTTTAGCATTTACCCTAGCTGTTCTACCATTTCTATGTGTGAATTCTTCTACTCTTTGTGGTAGTTCATAATGAATTATATAATTCATTTCTGGAATATCAATACCTCTTGCTGCTAAATCTGTAGCTATTAAAACTTGACTTGTTCCGTTTCTGAATTTTATTAAAGAACGCTCTCTATCTCTTTGCTCCATTCCTCCAGAAAAACAACTATGTGCTACTTTACTTTTTGATAAAAAGTCACTTACATGTTGAATACTATCTTTTAAATTACAAAAAATAATTCCTTGTTGATTACCAACATGAAGTAATAAGTTTAAAAGTGTTTGATTTTTATTCTTTGCTGGAGAAACTACAGTTTTTATAGCTAGTTTTTTTGGTTTCTTACCTGTTAAATAGTTTAATACTGTTGGGTTATTTAACCTCACAAAATCTGGCACCTCTGATTCTTGGGTTGCTGATGTTAAAATTCGTTTATTAATGTTTGGTAACTGGTTAATAATACCTCTCATTTCATACTCAAAACCAACTTCTAATGACTTATCAAATTCATCAAGTATTAATGTTTTAATACTATCTTTAGAAAAACGTTCATTTGCAAAATGATCTGATATTCTACCTGGCGTACCTATTAAAATACTTGGAGTATGTTTTAATTCTATTTTATCTTTTGCCATAGACCTTCCCCCATAAACAGCATTTACTTTTAATCCTGTTCCCATTTCACGAATAACTTGCTCTATTTGAATAGCAAGCTCTCTTGAAGGAACTAAAATTAATACTTGAACTTCTTTATTATTTGGATCTATTAACTTTAATGTAGGTAATAAAAAACCTAATGTTTTTCCAGTTCCTGTTGGTGAAAGTATTACAGTATTTGCTGTAGTATCAATAACTGAAATAGCCTCATTCTGCATTTCATTTAATTCATAGATATTTAATTTTGCTAAAATATCCTCTTGCGTTTTAATTGTATTTGCCATAATATATACTATCTATGAATTTTTTATTTTTCGCAAAGATAGTTAGTCTTATAACAGTAATTACCATTTAATATCTAATAAAAAACTCATTAAGAAAGTTCTTAATGAGTTTAAACAATATAAAATAATTTATTTTTAATTATTTGGATATGGATTTACATTCTTTGACCATGTCAACACTGTTTCATCTCTTACTGTTGAAGGACTATTTGGCATTGCTTTATAGTAAGGATTCCCTTTATCATAACCAATTGAACTTAACTTTACATCCCCATTACTCATAATATCTATTTTAGAATACCCAAAAAAGGTGGCTGAACCAGGACTTCCACTATTCCCTGCAATTACTTGATAAGTACCTTTATTACCTGGTTGCATACGTTGATAATCATGTAAATGTGCTGACAACATTGCTACCACTTTGTTTTCTACCAATTTAGGCCATAAAACTGGACCTTCAGGAAACCCTTTATGCCCTGTTTCTGGTTTTCCACTTACATAATAAGGTTTATGACCTAATACAAAAACATGATCTATTTTAGAATCTTTTTTATATTCTTCAACTTTATTAATTATCCATTGAGTTGGTATTTGCCCTTCTAAACCATAAGGATTTTCTTTTGTTGGGCTATTATAAGTATCGGTGTTCATCAATACAAATCCAATATTTTTTCGAGTAAAAGCAAAAGTCATTTGATTATTAATACTATCATTTCCTTTAACATAATCCCTATCTTTAGGCATATATTCTGCCATATGCTTCATCCAAATTTGAGTAGCTCCTTTCAAAGGCCATTCATCATGGTGAGGTACATTATAATCATGCCAATATAACATTTCATGATTCCCTGGAATGGCTACCATTTCTATATTTGATTTACTAATAGAACTAAAACTAGTGTTATAGTATAATTTCTTCCATGCAATTAGTTGATTTTCTAACTTAGTTGTAGTAGATTCTGCCAATACCATATCTCCTAAAAAGAAAAATAAATCTGGTTTCCTTTTTAAATCAGAAATTTCGGTCCAAATTCGTTTCATTGCTGATAAGTTAGCTGTTGAAGCATTTGTTGCTTTAGTATCTCCTACTTGATGCCTATCTACTCTATTACATCCTAAAAAAGTAAAACTAAAAACTATAGAATCTTGTTTTTTAGAAACCTCTTTAAATTCTTCTTTTACTATTTTATCTTTTTTCTTCGTATTACAACTAGTTCCTACAAATATAATTAGTAGTATTAGTACATATTTAGCTCTCATAATTGATTGGTTTGGTTACTATTCAAAGTTAATTACTTCTCTTCTTTTAATTCTAAAAAAATTACTCTCTAAAATCAACAACAATTGGCGTTTTAGAAGTTGTATTATTTATATATAAATCAGACTCGCTTACAAAAGCCACAGTGACATTTATTTTTTCTGGGTTGACTTGGAAAATTTGTTGTAATCTTTCTTCAACTAGATGATAAATTTCATTAACCTCGGAATCTTTTGTATTTGTTTTTATTAATAAAAACTTCACATCAACTTGTGTCTCTGAATTAAAAAATAGTTGAATTTGAAAACGGTCAACTTCATTAAAAATCCAATCAAAATCATTTATAAAATATGCTTCAGCATCAACTGAAAATGATTTAGATTCTCTAGATACTAATGTTAAAACTCGTTTATTTCCTTCTTCTTTTATAGTTCCTACATCTCCCATCTTATATCTAAAAACTGGAAATCTTTTTCTTAATAAATTAGTTACCACTACCGTTCCGTTTCCATTATTATCTGGATTTTCTACTTCTACAATTATATCATCCAATATATGAAATGACATTGGTTTTTTTGAATAATTTGACCAACCCCATATACCAGTTTCCGCTGAGCCATATAACGAATAAATTTGTTGAACTCCAAATGCTTTTTTTAGAAGAACCACTTGAGATGCTAATAAAAACTCACCAGCATACATTATATTTTTTATAACTAATTGCAAATTATTATCAAGTACGTACTTTGCAAAAAGCACCAGTTTTGATGGTGTTCCCATTACTATGTTCCCTTTGAACTGTAATGCACTATTGTATACTAATTCAAAAGATGAAGACGCTCCTAAAGAAATAGTTGTAGCATTACACTTTTCTAAAACATCATCTACAATAGCAGCTGTTCGATACATATCTTTGTAACTAAATAAGTTTAATGCTATGGTTTTAGATGAAAACATTCCAAATTTAACTAGCTCTTGAGCTAACAGTTTACGTTGGTATAAGTTTTCTTCGATATCTACTGGAAAAATAAGAGGCTTTGCCGACGAACCTCCAGAACGTACTAAATATACCCCTTTTGATTCATCCTTTAGTTTGAATTTACTACTTAAAATTTTTCTTAAAGTATGTTTTTCCATAGGAAATACCTCAGACATAGATTGAACATCATCGTAATATTCTTTAAATAAAGAAGATGATTTTACTATAGAAAAATGTTCCTTCAATTTTTCATTTATCATTTTTCGCTATCGTTTTAAAATTTATGAAGAAAAAAGTAATGTATTTGATTTAAAAATATTTTTCTATACTTCACTATAAATTTTATTTTTTGAGATAATGTATTCAAACTAGACATTGCATGATTAATCCATCGTTTTGATACAACTCCTTTTAATCGTATATCATAATAATCAGTGCTTTTATTAAACCTAGTAAGTACAGGTGGAAAATCAATTTCTTTCCAATGATTATACTTTTTTCTTGAAGCACTTCCTGGTACTTCTCTAACTTTTAAAAACTCTCCCATCAATAAACCAACAGTATTCCTCTCTTTAATTATCATTTTTTTTAACACTCGATACCAATAGTCTATTCCCTCATAAATAATAGGTTCTTCAATGTATTTAATTGATTCACCATACGTTTTTTTTAAAACTACGTTAGAGCCTAATAAGTAAAAATTATGTGATGTAATTAATTTTAAAGGATTATTTATACGGTAAACATTAGGTTTTATTAATGTAAGTTCTTTTTTTAATTTATCAATTTTTGGATATACTCTATTACTTGGAAATAACTCAATTCCTAAAACTAAAAAATTAATGGTATGTAATGACATTACATGTATTGCTGTTTCAATCAAATTTTCTTTGTAAATATCATCTGCATCTAAAAAACTTACAATATCTCCAGTCGCTTTTGAAAATCCTATATTTCTAGCATATCCTATTCCATAATTTTTTTTTAGTTCAATCAATTCTACACGAATCCTTTTAAAACAAATAGGAGCTATTTTTAAATAGTCTTTCACTATTTGTAAGCTATCATCTGTACTTTTATCATCAACGATAATTAATTCATAAGGTAACTTACTTTGTACTGCTAAAGAATGTAATGTTTCTTTAATATAAGCAGCTTTATTATATAATGGAATTATAATTGAGAACCTCATTTATTTCATTCTTATAGCACTTGGTAATACATAAGCTCCACTGTGAACATTAATAATACTTTGTTTTGATCCTCTATAAACGCCTAATCCAAATGAATTTTCATTGTAAGCTAATAACATACCAACAATATTTATTTCTTCAATACTTTTATCATTTTCTATAGAAAACTTTTTTTGTGGTATATATTCTTGGACCATGTATTCACTCCATTTTTCATTAATTATTTTTCTCCAAGTATCTGAACTACATTCATTTTTAACAAACATGTCAAGTCCTCTACCTCCACTACTTTTTTTAAGTACCCAGTTAGCATTAGAGTTAATTAGTTGGTCTCTGATTATTTCTAAATCTAAAGTATAAGACGGGATAAGATATTTTTTTAAAAAATTATAGTCTTCACTGTTTACATACCTTCTCATTATTTGCTCATCATATAAAGCTGCTAATACTTTTTTATCATGAATTAAAATAATTGAACGTACATCATTTATACATTTTTTAGATCGTATTAACGCTTTTAAAACTGAAGGCTTTAATTGCATTAGTTCTTCCCTATCCATTTCAAGAATAAACTGAGTAGCTTCTTTAGCTTCAAAGATCAATTTACCTTCAACAACTTCAAAATCATTAGGTGAAACATCTTTAATAGTAAAACCTAGTTTAAGTAACTCATTAAACATTAAATATGCTTCAGTTCCTTTTTCTTTATTATGTACATAATATAGTGTTTCTTTTATGTCAAAATCATTTGACAAATTTGTAATAAATCCTGACTGTTCATCAATAGAATCCCATTCAGTACCTTCTTTTGGTTTTAGTTCATTTAATATCTCATTTATATAGTAACTAATCATCCAACCATTAATAGGATATCTACACCCTATTTCACAAATTTTTGGTACTCCTGACATATCAAAAACTAAATCTGGACGATACATACCTACTTTGTATGGTATTGAATATGCTTCTACTAATATATCTTCTAATTCTTTATCTAACTGATAAAATTGCTGTATTCTTTCATCATTAAAATAATTTAGAACTATCTTTTCAAAAACATCATTCAATAAGTTTGTTAATCTTGAAAACTCTACTTTTGAATTAGAGCTCATTACAACTGGAACATTTTTAAATAATTTTGTATCATGAGATAGCGTTCCTAAATGTTTTTTTAGTAACTGATTAAATTTTAATGCATCAACTCCTACCTTAGAAATATCCCAAGTATTTTCATCCTTTTTATTAACCTTATCTTCAATCATCTAAATTATTTTAAAAAGTGTATTCTTGAGAAAGTTCTTTATTTAAAACTCCCATTACCTCAGATTTTAAATGTAAATAGTCTTCTATTATTTGTTTTAAATCATAATTATTTACATCTATTTCAAAAGCCTTTGCATAAGAATTAACTGCATCTACTGCATGAAAAAAATGATTTTTCTCTGTTGGACCACAATGAACACGAATCCATGCAAGAGCACTGTCTATTTCTGACTCAGTTAAACGCCCTTCATCTTGCAACCAATTTTCAAATAAAGGAATGATAAATTCAACTTCACCATGTGTATAAATTTCATGTACTAAAGTTGTTAATAAACCTACCATAATATCTTTATTACGTAACGAATTTTTATCTTTCCAAGCCTTAAATGCTATCGCTTCTTTATTTAAAAATGTATTAGACAACCAAGAATCATCGCCAGCAATACTTGTTGCCATATTATAAAATAATTTAGAGTGTAATATTCTACCTACCACTGCTAAATCTTCATCAACAATTCTATTTAAACTTGATACTGATTTAAATAAATCATGTTCACTTTTTACTTCTTGATTTTTATGAATAATCATGGTCATACGATTACTTAAACCTGCAACTGTCATTGCACTATTATTTGTCTGACTCCAACTTTTAAAAAAAGTATTTAGTACTTCTTTATTTTGTTTTTGGGATGTAAATTCTTTAAAAGATTCTTCTATAACTGAAAACTTTTCTTCTTGTAAAGGAAAATAAGTAGACAACTGAGTTTTTAAGTGAGAACTCTCCATTTGATCTATTACAGGAGAAATAATTGAAATTAAGTTCATAATAAGTACGTTTTAAATTTTAGTTAGTTTTCTCTATTAAATAGCCTTACATACAACTATTTTATAATCATACTGCTAGTTTAAGAATTATACGTACTCTTTTCTTTTAAAAAACTCTAGACGTTTAAAATTCAGGTATAAGAGAGCGTTATTTTTAGTTATTAAAAACAAAAAGAGGTTAAAATCATAAATTGACTTAACCTCTTTTATTATTTCTTTAATAAAACTAATATACTTACGTTATGACGTTTTACCTGTTTTTAAATATTTTATTGCATTTTCAATAGATCTGTCTCTAGCTTTAATAAGTGTCTTGGTAAAATCAAAAAAGAACACCGAACTTTCACCTGTTGATTCAAATTCTAAAACTTGTTTCATAGCCTTTACATCGTAAATAACTACAGTAACACTTACTGTACAAAACTCAGTTGAATTATGGGTTCCCATTGACCCTGGACCAAACCCCGGAGAATAACTAGAACTAACATAATTATCAATTGTAACACCTTTTAAATACAATAAATATTTTTTATCTGTTTTAGTTAAAAGATTATTAATTATATCATTATTTTTTTTGCTATATCCTTCAGAAAGCGCCTTCCATTTATCACTTAAATCTATAACTAAATTGGTATATAAATTACTACTATTTAACGATGATTTAAAATAGTTAGCAAACGATTTTAAAAACACTTCATTACTCTCGTAATTTTTCTTAAATGTTTTTTTAAAACTATTTACAGTTACTTCTTTATTTGCAACAATTAGCATTGATTCAGATTTCAACACCTTTTCCGTTTTATGTATGTTGTTTATGAAATGTTTAGTTGGAATACAGGAAACTAATGAGATTAATACAAAAATGTATATTACTTTTTTTAACATAGCTTAGTTATTTTAAATTTAAGGCGGCAAATATATAACTCAAGGTATTATTTCACAACACCTATTTTATTTTCCTTTTCAAACCATATTGATTTTCTTTACTTTAAAATTAAAAAAACATGGTTTATCTAATCATAAACCATGTTTTTTATTTAATTATAATTCACAAATTAAAAAGAAAATATTCTTACTTATTTACTTCATAACTTTAACCCATTGTCCTTTATTACGAGCTATATAGTCATTGTCATACATTGCTTCTACTTGAATACCTGGTAAATAATACTCTCCTAAATAAGAAGCATTCAACAGTACTCTAAACGTTTTAGTTTCAAATTTATTTAAGGTAAAATAATTACTAATGCTTGCATCTCTAATATCTGTATAATCAACTTTTGATGAATTAGTATTGTTTCCAAAATCTGTGAAACGAGTATTTATAATTTCCCAACCTGATGGTATAAATTGTGTTAAAGCTACATTTTCAACTTTCTCATTAGTTGAATTTCTTACAGATATTTCTGCAACAAAATTAGTTCCTTGAGACAAACTATTTGGCTCAACTTTAACTCCTTCTTTTGATTTATAAACTACTGTTGCTTCTAAATTTTTTTGAACAACTTTCTCTTCACCAACTGGTAAAATTCCTTTATTAAAAACTCTTACATATAAAACTCCTTTATTTTTATTCGATACTTTTAATTTATTATCTTTTTGCAAGCCAACTAAATATTTAATAAACAATGCTTTGGATGTGTTTATTTTTTCTATGTTGTTATTAAATGAGTAACTAGCATTAATACCTGAACTTTCTCCATTTTGAAGCGCATATTGGCTTATTGCTAATAAACTATATGAAGTTGTTTGTGTACTCATCCAATTTTCACTAGATAAAGTTTCAGCAATTTCTTTAGCTAATTTAATTGCTTTTGTTTCCTCATTTAATAATGTATAGGTTTCTAAAGCCATTGCCTTATTTCTAGTTTCTGAACCATAATTATAGTAATACCTCTTAGAGTAATTTTGAGATGACAAACTATTTAAGATCAATTTTGCTATCGATTTTTTACCTAATAAAGCATAAGCTGCCGCTAATCTCATTTTAGCTTCATTAGAAATAGAATTGGTTTCTCTTAAACGATTCATTGATGCTAAATCAGGGCTATTTGCTAAACTCAAAGTGTATAATCGGTATGCTTGTGTTAAAGCATTATTATAATATCTTGAATTATTTCTCCAATTTCTTGATTCTTGTTTTTGGTATTCAATCCATTTTGACCTAAATCCAATAGGTAATACATATCCTTTTTTAGCAGCTTCAATCATAAAGTGCCCTGCATAAGATGTTCCCCAACTATTTGCATTACCACTTCCTTGCCAATAAGATAAACCTCCATTTGATAATTGAAAGTTTGATAAACGCTGAATTGTTGCTTTTATGTTTCTTTCGATTGATTGTTTTTTCTCTACTGGTAGTTCAAATATTTCAGAAAGAAATAATTGAGGAAAAGCACTGGAAGTAGTTTGCTCAACACATCCATGTGGATATTGAATTAAATACCCCATACGTTTTGTAAAATTCATTGGTGGTAATGTAGACAATTCTATACCAACAGCATTTGTTCCTTGAGTTCCAAAAGTTGAAAAGTTTATTTCACTTTGCTCGTTTGATTTTAAAATCAAATCTTTAACTTCTGTTGTTACAGGGTTTGGATTTAACACATCTATTTCTACTTCGTAAGATGCTTTTTCATTTCCAGAACTAGCTTCAATATTTACCTTACCTATACCTTTAAAATCATTAACTTTTAACGTAAAATATGCCATTTTTTCATCAGGCTGATTAAAAGTAACAGTTTGTGTTTTGTCTCCAATAATAGTATAAGATTCATTAGGCTTCACTGTTACCTTTATTTTTTTTACTGAAGGTTTCATTGCAAATACAGTAACTGGTAAAGTAACTGTTTCTTTTGGTGTTATTTTACGAGGTAATGAAGCTAAAATCATTACGGGTTTACGAACAAAAGAAGTTTTTTCATCACTACCGTATGCTTCCTTTTTTATATCAGTTGCAACAACCATTGCACGAACAGAACCAACATATTTGGGTATTTTTACCACATGTTCCTTAGTATCTCCTTTTTCTAAATGAAAAGACCCCAGATAAACAACCATAGGTTTAAACCTATTTGCTTTTTTGTTTTTACTACCAGCTTCAGCTTCATCTCCTCCTATACTTAATATTTGATTTACCTTACCTCCATAAGCACCTACCACATCATCAAAAATATCCCATGTTTTTACACCTAATGATTGACGTGCATAAAAAGTACTCCATGGATTAGGCGTTTTAAAACGTGTTAAATCTAACAAACCATCATCTACTAAAGCAATTGTATATGTCATTGCTTTCCCTTTTTTCTCTTTTACTTTAATTGTAGCTACTGATTCTGGTCGTAATTCATCAGCTATACTAATCTCTGGTTCTAATTTTGTAGCTGGATCATTTACCAACATTGGTATTGATCCATACATTCTTATTGGTAAATCATTTACTGTTTGACTATGTTTTTGTAACAATGATATATTTACAAAAACATTAGGTGTATAATTAGCTAACACTGGAAAACTAAATTCAGTTTGCTTAGCTTTTGTTTCTACCCAAAAATTATCTAATACTTCAACACCATTTTCAATGGTAATTAAAGCTCTTCCCCCTTCAGATGAGGGAAACTTTACTGTGGCTGTTTCATTTACTTGATACGATTCTTTATCTGTTGTAAATACCAACATCGTAGCATTTGTTTTGTCTTGACTTCCTTTTTTCTTTCCATACCAAGAAGGCCAATCGAAATATGCAATATTTGATGTTACATGTTTACTTTTTTTATCTCTTACTTTTATTAAATAACGCCCCCAATCACCTTCATCAACTTTTAAATCAAAAGAACCTTTACCAGCTGCATTCGTTTTTACCTGTAACGTTTTGTATGGTTGATGATAACGAGTTCCATCGTAATTCGAAAGTCCGTTATCAAATGTGCTCCACCACCATCTCCACGACAATTTGTACACCTTTACTTCTAGATTATTTCTAATACCTACTCCTAAATCGTTAACTGAAGCTACATTAAACGTATACTTTTCATCTGTAAACAAATAATTTCTAGACTGTTGCTCTTCTGCATTTAATAACCCAACATACGAAGTATATGGTGATACTTTTTTAGAAAATACATCGGTACTAAAATCACCTCCATTTTCATACACTTTAGTTATAAAACTGGCTTTTAACATCCCTGGAGCTTTATTAGCCAATCTCGGTTTTACTGAAAAAGTTGTTTTTCCTTCATTGTTTAAAACTCCTTTTAAAACTTTGAATTCTTCCGTACCAAATCTTCTAGTAATATCATCAAACTTATAATTTGAATACTTAGGAAAAGCTGTTACTGTTTGAGTAAATTTCCCATTAATGTCTAACTTTAAATTTCTAGCAATGGCACCATGCAACCACTTTACTTCCACATCTCCATCAATAGATGTATTCGCCTTAATAAAATCTGCTTTTGTATTTAACTTAATTTTTAAACGGTTAGGCTTAATTGTTTCTATTTTTAAATTTTTATTAAAAACCGCCCCACCTACACTTACTCTTAACTTCCAATTTCCTGTTATTGCATCTCTATTAGTTTTAGGAGAATACGCATACACATTTTTGGGAATTTTAAATAATATTTTACGTTCAGTAATTTTCCCTTGCGGATTAATCAACTCAAATTTTATTGGATGTTTTTCTGGAATTGGATTCGCATTATCATTTAAAACAAAAGTTAAAAATAATTGATCTCCTGGTCTCCAAACTCCTCTTTCTCCATAAATATATCCCTTAATTCCCTTTTGAAGTTTCACTCCTGAAACATCAAACTTACTCATTGACAATGAATTTCCGTCATTCAGTTTAATATAGGTAGTATTATTATTTTTAGTTACAACAGCAAAAAAAGCATTGGTTATACCTTCAATTTTTACTATTCCTTCTTTATCTGTTGTTGTTTCAATAACTGGTTGCTGCTGTAAATTATATAACGTTACCTTAGCTCCTTCAACTGGCTTAGTTGTTAATAAATCAGTCACAGCAATAAAAGTTGTATTATTGTTTCCTTTTTTAACTATTACACCCAAATTAGTAGCTAAAATATTTGTGCTAATATTTTTATTATAAAAATAGGATTCAGTACAAGGATTTTTTCTATCACTCCAACGATAGCTACGATAATTATCATTATAATAGTTAGGATTATCGAACGCCTTAGTATTTACTTCTTTTTTACCATAAACTATTGTAGTTGTTGAAAGTGTTTCATCACAAGTGTAATTTGAATATTCTTTTTTAAATGAAAGCTCTACCCTATACATTGCTCCATTTTCAACAGTAATAATTTCTGCTAAATCTATAGCAAAGGCATTTTCTTTAGTCAAATCAACACCTTGATTTGTTAAGTTTACAGTATAACTTGCTACTGGCCTTCCTACATAACGTAAATTACCTTTATTACTTAGGTTGTTATATTGTAAAAACTGTAATACATTATCTTTATATATTTTATAAATAGTTGCATCAACAGCTTTAAGGTTAACAGCTTTAAAGTTTATTTTTAAATTTTTTGAATTTGGTATAATTGTTCCACTTTTTATAAAACTTACAAGCGGATTTAATTGTTTAAAGTGTAATGTTTTACTATAACTTTCTTTTAAAGCATATCCGTCAATACTTTTAAGTCCTTTAAATATTTCAATATCAACTTTATTTTTAAATGCTGCTTTTGGATAGATTGTTACTATATTGTTATTAATAGCATACGTAAAATATCTTTTTTGAGTATTTACAAACTGAATAAGCCCTTTTAAATCTTGATTCTTCTTTATTGCATCAGAAAAACTAATCTCTATATGTTGTTTTTCAGTATCAACAACTTCAATATTTAATACTTTAAAGTTGTTCTTTCCTGTAATTGATAATTCTCTTTCTCCTTTAGATACTGAGTTAATTGCTTTACCATTCCATAAGACATTTATACTTTTATCATCTTCAAATCTTTTTAATTTATCAATTTTAAAAGTCGCTTTAGAAACAAACTCTTCTGAAGTATCAAACTTTATATCTGTGGCTTTTCCATTATAACTTGCACTCACTAACTCTGAAAGTTTTGAGCTTTCAATTACATCACTCGCTGTTAAAACTCCTTCAATATAATATTCATCTTTATTTAATACAGTTGGTGACTTTAATGCTACATTAAATAACAGTTTTTTTGTTTTAATTTTAACAGTAAAATCTTTCAGGTTACTATCAATACCATCGTATAGTTTTGATAAATGTAAGGTTACATTGTATTCTTGATTACTTTTTAACTTTTCAGAAGGAACAAAAGTTAATAAGTTGTCTTTTAAAACAACCGTCCCTTTTACTTTAGGTGTTATCGTAAAAACATCATTTTTTACATCAGCTACATTTGCTTTATTCTTTAATAAAAAATCTAAACTAGAAGTCGTCGATATTAAATTCTCAGGAAAAACTGAAACATATTCACTATAATCATGAACATTACTTGCTTTAGACTCGTTTTTTTTACATGATTGTACACCCAATACAAATACTAGTAAAATGATGATTTGATAGACTCTTTTCATATTAAAATAGTTCTTTTTCTTAAAAAATATTTGAAGTACTTCAAAGTTAGTTATTTTACTTCTTGTTTTAGTTAAAAAGAGCTTATATTTTTTACTTTTACACTTTCAAATTTAAATTATGCTTGGATTAAAATTCGATACTGAAACTTCATGGGTTGACGTTGCTAAAAATGGATTACAACAACTATTAACTGACCATGCTTTTGCTGAACAAAAAGCCGCTTCTAACGCTGTTTCGATTATTATAAATTATTCTGAAGAAACTGCACTTGTTAAGGATATGAGTGATATTGCTATTGAAGAGATGGAACACTTTAGAATGGTTCATAATATTATGATTGAACGTAATATGGTGTTAGGTCAAGGAACGAAAAATGATTATGCTTTAAAGCTTCAAAAGTTTTTTCCGCATACAGGGAAGCGTTCAGAAGCATTAGTACATAGATTATTAGTTGCTGCTTTAATTGAAGCTAGAAGTTGTGAACGTTTTAAAGTGTTTGCTGACAATTTGAAAGATGAACAACTTTCTAAATTTTATTTAGATTTGATGGTTTCTGAAGCTAATCATTATACCTTATTCTTAGGATATGCAAGAAAGTATATGGATAAGAATATTGTTGATAAAAAGTGGAATGATTTATTAGCATTTGAAGCTGAAATGATGAAAAATAGAGGTACTACTGCCAAAGTTCACGGATAATAGAGATACACGATAATTCAACAATTATTGAAAATTAATAACTCACATAATGTTTAGTAAAGAAGAATCTGCTCAATTAAGAAAAGAATTTTGGACTAGCTTTGGAAAATCTTTTCCAAGAAAATGGTTGTTATACAACACTAAAATAAAAGGATTTGCGTTTAAATTTCAAGCGGATAGAAAAAAAGCTTCTGTTTGCCTAGATTTTGAGCATCCTGAAGAAATAGCAAATGAGTTATTATACGATCAACTAATTTCATTAAAAAAAATACTTGAAACCGAGTACTTACCCGAAGTTATTTACAATGATAATTTTGAGTTAGATAATCGTAAAATAATTAGACGCATATATATTCCTTTTGAAAAAAAGTTTAGTATTCATAATAAAAACACTTGGAGAGACTGTTATGAGTTTTTTGTTGATACTATGACTGAATTTGAACTGTTTTTTTACGAATATGAAGATTTTATTAAGCAAGCCATATAATTCGATATAATGAAGAAACCTTTTGTTAAGTTTAATATTCTATTACTAGCTGTTTTATTTTTTACTTGTTCATCAGATAAAATTTCAGATATAAATGATCAAGCAAATACTTCTTTAGAAACTGAAATTTTATTATTAATTAACGATCATAGAGCTAGCTTAAATTTAAAAAAACTTGAAACACTAGCTGTTATAAAAACACAAACAAACAGTCATACTAAATATATGATTAAAAAAGGTAAAATATCACACGATAACTTTAATCAACGTGCTAATTATCTTCAAACAAATGCAAAAGCTACTAGCACTTCTGAAAACGTTGCTTCTGGATATTCTTCAGCAAAATCTGTAATTAAAGGCTGGTTAAATAGCACTGGTCATCGTAAAAATATTGAAGGCAATTATACTCATTTTAATATAACTGCTGCCCAAAACAATAAAGGAATTTGGTATTACACCAATATTTTCATGTATCAATAAAAACAAATTCTACCATCTAAAATATTTATTTTTTACTCGTACTTTTTTAATTATTAGTGCTTCTAAAGCAAAAATTTCATGGTAATCATAACTTATACGTTCATACCCTCCTACTCTCCATTGAGTTCCATATGAGTTTTTTATAATGAAACCTTCTTTATCATAACCAACAATGGCAACAGCATGGCCTCCATATTTATTTTTAGTATCAGTTATTTCCATCAATAGCTCACCCTTTACTATACGTTGATTAATATTTTGATATAAACCTTTAGCTACTGAATATTTAAGATAATTTCCACTTGCGCCTAATACTTTATATCCCACATCTGGTGTTATGGTATTAAATTTCCTAGAAGAAAAACTTTTCCAAGCATCTTGATATATCAGAGGATATGAAACAGGAATCGCTTTTATTCCATTACGCAATTGTTGTTTTATATATTCTATATCCTTTGCTTTCTTAGCATCTAAATATTCATAGTCAGTGACAAAAACCCTAGCCTTTTTCTTATATTTTGTAACCAATGTAAATAAACCAACTTCACCTTCATATAAATATTTAGAAAACTGAGTTTCATTCATTTCTCTAGCTCTTTCATAATCTAAATTATATGGCAAATATTTCTCTTCAATAACTCCATCCTTTTTTAAAGATTCAGGGTAAAACTTTAAAAAATGCCCTCTTTTAACTGCAGTTTTACCATCATACTGATATCCTTTTTGAAATGCATATAAATACTTCTCACTTAAATCTTTTGGTACATTAGGAAATGTTTCTAAAGCTGCTGCAATAGCAAATGCTGTACATGTATATTTTACTCCTTGGTGTTTAACTGGTGATTGACTTTTCCAATGAACTAAAGGAAGAGATCTACTTATTTTAGTAAAATCTGTAGTTTGAGAAAATATAATTTCCGCCAATAAAAGTAAACATAGAGTAAATGTATATCTCTTCATAGTTTATTGTTTTTTAAGATAGTACGCCAAATATACAATAACTACATTTTTATATAAAAGTGAAAAACACCCTAAATTAGGGTGTTTTTTCGTTGATTTATTTTTTATTTTTTTATAAAAACTTAATACTAAAAGGATAACTTGGTTCTTCATTATTACTTGCTTTAATAGCATTTAGTATCGGGAAAATAATATACGCAGCTCCTATTACTAAAAAGCCAAGTAAGCCCAAACCAAAAAATAACACTAAAGGAATACATATTAACAAATATAGAAACATAGTTATTCTAAAGTTTAAAATAGCTTTACCATGTTCATCCATATGTAAAATTTCATCCTTTTTTACAGCCCATATAATAAGAGGAACAATGAATCCTCCGATTCCTGTTACAAAATCTAATAATTGACTTAAATGGGTTAACACTAATAACTGATTATTTCTTTTCATATGTATATAGAGGTTGATTGTATAAATAAGACGCTTAACATGCAGTTTTGTTACAAAAAGTAAATTTATATCTCTATTTTACTATGTATATTTGCACCATGATTGAAAACGATACCATTATTGCTTTAGCTACTCCAGCAGGTGTTGGAGCCATTGCTATAATTAGACTTTCTGGAGAAAAATCTATTGAAATTGCCGATACTTTTTTCAAATCGGTTAAGAAAGTTAAATCGCTACGTACCCAAAAATCTCATACTCTACATTTGGGACATATTGTAAATAATGATCGTGTTATTGATCAAGTATTAGTTTCTATTTTTAAAAATCCACATTCTTATACGGGTGAAAACGTAGTAGAAATTTCATGTCATGGATCAAGTTTTATTCAGCAAGAAATCATTCAACTATTTTTACAAAATGGGTGTAGAATGGCTGATAATGGTGAATTTACCATGCGTGCTTTTTTAAATGGAAAAATGGATTTAAGTCAGGCAGAAGCAGTTGCTGATGTTATTGCTTCAAATTCTGCAGCTTCCCATCAAATGGCTATTCAACAAATGCGTGGTGGAATTACCAATGAATTAAAAGAATTACGTGGTCAATTATTAGATTTTGCTGCCTTAATTGAATTAGAACTCGATTTTTCAGGTGAAGATGTTGAATTTGCCGACCGAACTAAATTTAAAGAACTTGTTTCAAAAATTACGTTTGTACTAAAGCGATTAATTGATTCTTTTGCTTTTGGAAATGCAATGAAAAATGGGATTCCAGTTGCAATAATAGGGGAACCTAATGTTGGAAAATCAACACTTTTAAATGTTTTATTAAACGAAGAAAAAGCCATTGTTTCTGACATTGCAGGTACTACTCGTGATGCCATTGAAGATGAAGTTATTATTGACGGAGTTGCTTTTCGTTTTATCGATACTGCTGGTATTCGTGAAACTGAAGATGTTGTTGAAAATATTGGTATAAAAAAGGCGTATGAAAAAGCAGAAAACGCTCAATTAATTATTTTCTTAATCGATTCAAATAAATTTTCTTATTCTAGTGATTTATTTTTAGAGGAAATTGAAACTATCAAAGAGCGTTTTCCAAATAAACGTTTACTAGTAATTGCAAATAAAATTGACACATTATCGTGTCATGACTCTTCTATTTTACAATCAGAAATTGAGCATTTAATTTTATTGTCTGCAAAACAAAAAACAGGAATTGATGAACTAAGAAGTGAGTTAACTTCCTTAGTAAATACTGGAGCTTTAAGTAATAATGAAACTATTGTTACAAATTCTCGTCATTTTGAAGCTTTAAACAATGCGTTAATAGCTATTACTTCTGTACAACAAGGTATTGACTTAGAAATTTCTACCGATTTATTTTCTATTGATATTCGTGAGTGTTTACGTCATTTAGGAAATATAACTGGTGAGTATGATGTTGATAAAGATATTTTAGGGCACATTTTTGGTAATTTCTGTATCGGGAAGTAACCAAGTAAAAACAATACATAACTAAAACTCTTTAAACTCAATAAAATCAAAAGTTTAAAGGGTTTTTAATTTTCTTTATTAGGTTTTAATTTTACTTTATTTTCTTTATTTTTGTCTCTGATTTGTCCCGCAATTCAAAACAAAGGGACAAAAAAGACAAATTTTAATCAGAAAAGCGAAATTGTGGCACATACTGTCACTTATTGACACTATATGCTATCCTATTACAAAATATGAGTAGTAACATCGAAATAGAAAAAAAATGTGTGTACTGTAGTAATAAGTTTATAGCTAAAACTTTAAAAACTAAATATTGCTCACTTAAATGTAATCAAAAACACTACAAACAGCGTAAGCGTCAAGAAAAAATAGATAACTACACAGAAGAACAAATTAATCCCCCGAATGAACAAAACATTAAAATTGATTTAAAAGACAAAGAATTTTTAAGCGTTTCTCAAGCCGCTTTATTGATTGGAGTTAGCAAACGTACTATTTACAGATTAATACAAAATAAAGAACTAAAGCACCATAAGATAGGCAGTAGAACAATAATTAAGAGATTTGATATTAACAAATTATTTGAAGAGATATGAAAATAACGTTAAGGACAAAGAAACTCAAAAACGGTATGTTGAGTTTATATTTAGACTACTATACAGGTACTGACTCTAATGGGAAAATTATCAGAAGAAAGAAAACCTTAAAAGGTTTTGACATCCATGAGAAACCTAAAAATACTTCCGAAAGAAAGTATAATAAGGAAAAAAAGGAATTAGCCGAAAAAATAAAAACCCAAGAACAAAATAAATACAACCATCAAGAATATGGCTTTAATGAAGATGATAAATTAAACGCTGATTTTTTAGAGTACTTTCAAACCCTCACAAACAAAAGATTTGAAAGTTACGGTAATTATGGTAGCTGGGATAGTACATTAAAGCATCTCAAAAAATTCACAAAAAACAAACCAATTACTTTTAAAGATATTGACTATCACTTTGTCCTAGATTTTAAAAACTATCTACAACACAAAGCTCTTAAAAAAAATGGAGAACCCTTATCTCAAAACTCCCAATACTCCTATTTTAATAAATTTAGAGCTTCTTTAAAAGAAGCATATAGGGCTAGAATAATTTCCGATAATCCAGCCACGAGAGTTGAGGGTATAAAAGAAAAAGAAACTTTTAGAGAATATCTAACTCAAGAAGAAATAGAAACTTTAGCAGAAACACCTCTAAAGCCAAAAGTATTAAAAAATGCTTTTATTTTTTCTTGTCTAACAGGTTTACGATTTGGAGACATTAAAAACCTAAAGTGGTCTCAAATAGAAATACTTAATGGAGAGAAAAGAATTAAAATTAGACAAAAAAAAACAGAAAGTATACAATACATAGACTTACATCCCCAAGCTTCTGATTTAATAGGCAAAAAAGGAGTTAATGACCTTATTTTTCATGGATTGAAATACGATAATGAAAAAATAAAAAACTGGGTAAAAGAAGCTGGGATAAACAAAAAGATAACGTTCCACTGTGGAAGGCACTCCCATGCCACCTTACTAATGACCTCAGGAGCAGACCTTTATGTGATTAAAGAAATTTTAGGTCACAAGCATATACATACTACCCAAATCTACACAAAGGTTGTTAGTCAAAGAAGGAAAGAAGCTATTAAGAAATTACCTATTTTAAACCTCAACTATGAATTATAACAAGTTAACCGAACAGCTAAAAGTTTATGAAGAAAAAAGAGCTGACCTAATTAATCAATTTAAAGAATTAATAGATGAGATTGGAAGTTTTATCGAAAGAGAATATAATATTAGACCTAATGCAAATAAATTTGCTGATTGGTTCATCAATAACCACACATCAATTTTTAAAAAGAAAAGACGTGTCCCCTTTAGATTAACTAGAGAATATATTTTCGAATTCTGTTCAGAGTATCAAAAAGAACTAGCTGAAACTGCACTAAGCCAAAAAATACCTACACATATTTATTCAACGAGTGAAAACACTTATAGAGATAAGGTTGAGAAGGTTTTTGAAGAATATATTCCTAAAATGGAAGCTAAAGTAGAAACTTATACTTTACTTAAGTTAATTACTGATGCCTCACATATATTATTTTATGAAGAGCTTCCCGACAAGATAGATAAACTTGTTATAAATGAGTTTGATGCAAAACGAGAAAGCATAAGGTATCTTTTTTATCAAGTTTACCTATTAAATAAAACAAAAAAAATTAAGCGTTTAATTGTAGATTATTTATTAAAAAAGTTTGACGCTCTTTCTAATAATGAAACAGAAACCTTATTAAAAAAACTATCAAACAAACCTCAACATTTCGATAAGGTGAAATAAAGTCACCAAAATCACTTTTCTGCACCATTCCTTTAAGTAATACTATTGCAATGTAATTACATAATAAAGTAAATCAAGGAATTGCAATTCCATTTTGTTAACATTTAAACCGTTGAGAAATGGAAGAAATTTTATTAAAGTTAGAAGAATTAAAGAAAGTAGCTCTTCTACAAAAGGAAGTATTGACTATCGATGAAGTATCATTGTATACAGGCTATACAGTAGATTACTTATATAAACTCATACATCTAAAGGAAATACCTTATCGCAAACCTCCTAAAGGCAGGAAACTGTTTTTTATAAAAGAGGAACTAATAAGCTGGCTTACGAGTAATAAGGAATACTCAAACGAACAACTAGATCAAAGAGCAGCTAATTATAGAATTAAAAACGGTTTCTAATGGAGAGGTTTTATAACACCAGTCCATCTGATGAAAATATAATAAGTCAAACTTATACCCCTTTTTCGTCCACATTTGAACCTGACACACTCAGAATTTACTTACATAATTCATACATCGAAGACAACTATGATTTCAATCTTCTTTATGAGTTAATTAAAGCAGAGCAAAAAGGTAACAGAATTGTTGGTAGGTACAGGAATTTTAAAATAAGTATTGATTCTTCTCAGGGTATTACTTTGACAGGTAGCTTCTCTAATTATTATGTTGGTAAAACTAAGATTTTACCATTCAATAAGCTGAAAGATGCTGTAAGTAAACTCAGTGACGAGCTTGGACTTAGCTTACACGAAGCAAGACTGTACAGGGTTGACGTTAATTGGAATACTATAACAGATAAGGACGTTAGCACTTACACTCATCATCTATTTATAGATTTACCAAGATTTAAAAGATTAGAGCAAGATGATGGAGTAACATTCAAGACTCAATCAAAAGCCTTAATATTTTACAATAAATCTAAAGAGCTTTTCGAAAAACAGAATAAGATTGTTAAAAATTGGTTCAGGATAGAGTTTAAACTTCTCAAAAATGTAAAAAAAAATTCAGGGTTAAGTAAATTAAAAGAGCTTTATAGTTTTTCTAAATTTAAAATACTTGTTGATATGCTTTATAACTACTACAATAAGGTTAAGAAAAAAATAGTTCCCAAAAATTTTTATGACTTAAAAAACGTCAAATATTTTTTAAACTATTTAATAGTAAAAGGTATAGAAAACTCAGGGGGTATTGAAGCTATATATAAAGAAATTGAACAACTAGATAGTGAAAATAAATTTACGAGTAGAAAGCAAAAATATAGGCTTAGGCTTAAAATGAAAACTATATCTGAAAACAACGAACTAACAACTTTACATCCTTTAGTGGTGGAGTTAAATCAAAAAATAAATTTTTCATACAAAAACACAAAAACATGGATTTAAAAGAAACAAATAAAAATTTAACACCAAAACAAGAAAACTTTTTAAATGTATTAAACTTATACTTAAAGAGGCAAAGAGAAGTTCAATTCTTTGACATTTATCAGGGAGATAAGCAAGAAATAACCAATTGGTTTCTACGTGACAAATTGTTTAGAACAAATTATTTAAAAAGAATTGGGCTAGATAAAAATGGTAGAGATTTTTTAACAGAAACTATTGAAAGCTTAGATCAGTTTAACATAAGAATGGCTATTAAATCTTTAAAGTTATTAGATCGGCAGAAAAATCTCTTATTAGACATACTCTAATATTAAAATATTTTTATAAAACCTTAAAATTTCGTATCTTTAGTAATGACACAAGATACGACTATCATAACAGCTCCGTTTGCATATGCAGCGGAGCTGTTAAAGCAAAATTACCTATGTATTAGCGTAACAGGTAAAGTTTACGGTAACTACAAAAGAAAAGAAGAAATAGAAAGAATCAGAGGCTTAAACACCTACAGGTTCTACCATAACCAAAAAGCAAAAGATTACTTTGCTTGCTATCTCTTATACAGGGACAATCTTCAAAGATTAGGAATAGAAAAAATACAAACTACCATTTCCTCCCTCCTAATCAAACACAACAAATCGAAAGTAGCTCTTTTAGGATATGGGGTAGCCAATGATTTTTGCTATAGACACATTTTAAGCGATTTTCTCAATCAAAACAACATAACTACTGCAGAATACACAAAAACCTCTCTAAAAGCTCAAAAAGAGTTGTGGAAACACAATGAGTATAAAGTTAGAGGTCACTTCAACTTAACTGATGATTTAGTGGGTAAAACACTTGAAAAAAGTAAATGGATTTTCGCTAAAACAATGCCAAAAAACCCTCATTATTATACTTTGCGAAAGGAATTTAGCAATAATGAACTCTTTTTACACATAGTCTCTCATATTAGATATTTTGGGAAACCTAAAATATTTGAGGGTGTTTTATATAGAGTATTTTATTACAATGGCTATAAGTACTGGGAACATCCTTGCGATTTATTGAATGAGGATGTGATTTTAATCAACAGGAAAATTTTGGAGTAATACAAAATTAGGTTACAAAAATCTTACACCTAAAAAAAGAAACTATAGTTAATTGCATAGTATTTTTTTTAATAAACAATAGTGCAGAAAAAATATTTATATAATACAATAATATTTCACAAAAATTTCACACCTAAAAAAAGAGCAACCCTCGTTTATCATATAATCTCAGTAATTAAAAAAAAAGTGAATATAAAATTACCGATACACACGGTAAAAATTAGGCATTACCGATTGTATCGGGAAAATTTTTAGGTGTCTGATTTTTACCGACTATATCGGGAAAAATTTTAAGAAAATATTTTTTACCGACCGTATCGGTACTGTTTGATTTTTACCGACCGTATCGGGGAAAAATCTCACTGCATTATCATTCATAAAGAATATGTAAGATTTTAAGAGTGTTAAAATCCACAAACGTCCCACTAAGAAACGTTACAAAAAATGAAATACATAAGTTATTATAGAGTTAGTTCTGTTAAACAAGGAAACTCAGGTTTAGGTTTAGAAGCTCAAAAATCAGCTGTAAGCCATTTTCTTACTTCAAACGATGAATTACTATCCGAATACCAAGAAGTTGAAAGTGCAAAGCTTGATTCACGTCCTGAATTACTTAAAGCTATTGAACATTGTAAAAATGAAAATGCTACGCTTTTAATAGCTAAATTAGATAGACTTTCTCGAAATGTTAAGTTTATATACATGCTCAAAGAAAGTAATGTAAATTTTGTTTGTGCCGATATGCCTGATGCCAATTCTTTGACTATTGGAATACTGGCTGTTTTAGCTCAAGAAGAAAGAGAGCTAATAAGTAAACGAACTAAACTAGCTCTTGCAGAGCTCCGAAAAAAAGGAGTTAAACTTGGTTCTCCTCAAAATTTAACGATAGAAGCTCGAAAAAAGGGTACAGAAGCTATAAAACGAAATGCTTTAAAGAATCCACAAAATAAAATGGCAACATTGGCAATCGTGGGAATGAGAGAAAGTCAAAAGCTAAGTTATAGAAAGATTGCTACACAACTCAACGAGAATGGATACAAAACTCGAAGAGGCAAAGAATTTACAGCTTCACAAGTTTTAATACTTTATGACAGATATAAAACCCATTCTTTAGCAATTAATTCGTAATTTTGAAGTTCAACAAAATTTAATTTGTAGTAAAGCAAAATTTTAAAATATAAGATTGTAAAATAATTTCTAAATAAAATATTGACTAGCGTTAGCTATTTATTCTTGTTATCGAAAACCGCCAAATTCAAGATACACACAAGTTTAATAGACCTAATGCTCATGCTATGGCGTGGGCTGTGTTTATTTGTGTGTAGGGTGCTTGGCGGTACCTCGATAACGGTAAGCTGCAGAATCCCACGCTTCTTTTTTTATATAATTTTAATCATCGCTTTTTGGGACTGGAAGCATTTAAAAAATCACTCAAATGAATACAGTTAAAAAAATTGTTTCGGTATTACTTTTATTTTCAGGCTTAGGCGGTTTAATTCGTAAAGACTTTATTCCTGCTTTTTTATTTATTGTTTTAGGGGTTTTACTCTACCCTACTATTTCTTCTAAAATCAAAGAAAACTTTAAACCATGGAACAACAAAGTTGTTAGATACGGAGCGTATTTCTTAATATTTATTATCTCAGGAGCTTTTATAAGCTCAAAGGACAATTCCTCTACAAATTCTAACAACCTTTTTACATCTTCAAAAAGTAATTCCAAGTACTCAAATTACAATCAACAAACTTTAGATAATGTCTCTAAACTATCTGATAAGCTAAAGAAATCAAGAGACACAGCTTTAACTAAATTAAAATCTACTCAAACCTATAAAAATTTAGTAATTGACAAAATTGTTACTAAAGAATACTTGCCAACATTAACTCTAATTAATAATTGTATTAAAGGAATTTATAAAGATGCAAATGGAGATTATGCCTGTATATTTTATTTGTCATTAGTTGACGAGGTTGATAAATCTTTAAAAAATAAAAAATATGATTTTGAAAAAGGTTCAGATAAAATTAGGTTCACAGATTATATTACAAAATTAGCTGCTCCAAGTTTAGGTGGACTACCTGTTGAAGTGGTTGAAATCTTTGAGAGATACAAAAAAAGATATAATGTATTTGGTAAGCCTAGTACAGTTTATAATACTGAAACAAAACAATCGGAGAGTATTGAAAAACCATATGATATGACTGGGGTATTTACCTTGTTTCAGCCAAACAATAAAAAAATATTAAATAAACTATATGAGGCTAATACCTCTGTTAGTTCTTGGTTTTCATCAAAGAATAATGAAATTCTTTATTACCCTTTCTTAGGAACATTAAAAGGCTATAAAAAACACGTTAGAAATGTTTACCCTGAAAGTCCGTATGTATTAAATGTAGATGCTGAACTTACCGCAAACCAACTATACAATGCTTACAATGAAAACGAAATAGCAGCAGACAAAAAATATAAAAACAAAAAATTAGCTGTTACTGGTATAATTTCAGAAATAAGTGAAATTTGGGGAAAGGTTACTGTAGACTTAAAAGTTGGTGGTCGTTTTGAATTTACTACTATAAAATGCTCTATTGATGATAAAGATTTAGTAGCCAGTTTAAGAAAGGGACAAAAAATAACTGTAATTGGTACTTGTGATGGTTTAACTGCTAACCTATACATAGGACTAAATGATTGTAAGTTATGGGGTAATTAAAAAGTCTACTAAAAAACATAGAAAACACAAGAAACTACAAGCAGTTTAAGTACTAAATAAAAATTGTTTTATTCTAACATTTGGGCTACATTCGCAAGATACATTCTTGTAAATGTAGCCTTTTCGTAATTTAAAAATTATTAAATAAATTTAATAACTTCAAAATTTGGTTTTTAAATAGGCTAGCAAACAAGAAACCAAAATTAAAACCCATTAAAGTATAAAATGACAAGCATAAACCAAAGAGCCGAATTACAAAATCAAATTTGGAAAATAGCCAACGATGTGCGTGGTTCTGTAGATGGGTGGGATTTTAAACAATTCGTATTAGGAACATTATTCTATCGCTTTATAAGTGAAAATTTCACTAACTATATTGAGGCTGGTGATGAAAGTATCAAATACTCAAATTTACCAGATACTGTAATTACCCCTGAAATAAAAGAAGATGCAGTAAAAACAAAAGGTTATTTTATCTATCCAAGTCAGCTTTTTGTTAATGTGGTTAAAAACGCCAACGATAACGAAAATTTAAACACAGATTTAGCGGCTATATTTACAGCCATAGAAAGCTCTGCAAATGGTTATCCTTCAGAGCAGGATATAAAAGGTTTATTTGCCGATTTTGATACCACCAGTAACCGATTAGGGAACACCGTTGAAAATAAAAACAGCCGATTAGTAGCCGTTTTAAAAGGTGTAGAGGGTTTAAAATTAGGAAAATTTGAAGATAATCAAATAGACTTGTTTGGTGATGCTTACGAGTTTTTAATATCTAATTATGCAGCCAATGCAGGTAAATCTGGAGGAGAGTTTTTTACACCTCAAAGTGTTTCTAAACTTATTGCTCAATTGGCAATGCATAAACAAGAAAAGGTAAATAAAATTTACGACCCAGCTGCAGGTTCTGGTTCTTTGCTTCTACAAGCAAAAAAACACTTTGAAAGCCATATTATAGAACAAGGTTTTTACGGGCAAGAAATAAACCACACCACCTACAACTTAGCACGTATGAATATGTTTTTACATAACATAAATTACGATAAGTTTCATATAGTATTAGGTAACACGCTTGAAAACCCAAAATTAGGAGATGACAAACCGTTTGATGCTATTGTTTCTAATCCACCATATTCTGTAAAATGGAAAGGAAGTGACGACCCAACATTAATTAACGACGACCGTTTTGCACCTGCAGGAGTATTAGCACCTAAATCTAAAGCAGATTTTGCTTTTGTTTTACATGCACTGAGTTATTTATCAAGTAAAGGACGAGCAGCATTAGTATGTTTTCCTGGTATTTTTTATCGTGGAGGAGCAGAACAAAAAATAAGAAAGTATTTAGTTGATAATAATTATGTAGAAACCATTATAGCTTTAGCTCCAAATCTATTTTACGGTACATCTATAGCTGTAACACTTCTGGTACTTTCTAAAAACAAAACCGAAAATAAAATCCAGTTTATAGATGCTAGTGGCAAAGGCTTCTTTAAAAAAGAAACCAATAATAATGTGCTTTATGACAATCATATCGAGCAGATTATGCAAATGTTTGATAACAAAGAAGAAGTAGCACATATAACCACAACTATAGATAATACTAAGATAGCTGAAAACGATTACAACCTATCTGTAAGTAATTATGTAGAACCTAAAGATACACGTGAAAAAATAGATATTGTTGAGTTAAACAAAGAAGTAGCCACTACAGTAAAAAAAATAGATAAACTACGTGCCGATATTGATAACATTGTAAAGGAGATTGAGGCATGAGTAGATTAGACAAGTTATTGGAAGGGGTTAAAGTGGAATGGAAAACATTAGGGAGTTTTACTAATGTTTTAAGAGGTAGAAGACTAACACGTAAATTATTGTCTTCAGAAGAAAAATATCCTGTTTTTCATGGTGGCTTAGACCCTTTAGGTTTTTATTCAGTAAAGAATCGAAGTGCAAACACAGTTATGATAATAAATGTTGGTGCTTCAGCAGGTACGGTTGGTTATAGCGATGTAGATTTTTGGTCTTCTGATGGTTGTTATTGTGTAGAACACACTAAAATATTAAATAATAAATTTCTTTATTATTTTCTTTTAGGAGAAGAGTTTTTTTTGAAATCGAGAGTAAGAAAAGCTGGTATTCCAACCTTAGATGCATTCGTTATTGAGAAACTCGAAGTCCCAATCCCATGCCCAGATAACCAAAAAAAATCTTTAGAAATACAAAAAGAAATAGTTCGTATTTTAGATACTTTTACAGAACTTACTACAGAACTTACTACAGAACTTACTACAGAACTTACTACACGTAAAAAACAGTACAGTTATTATCGTGAAGAACTACTAACTTTTGATGAAAAAAAAGTAAAGCATCTACCTATGGGCGATGAAAATTTAGGTGAATTTATTAGAGGAGGTGGATTACAGAAAAAAGATTTTACAGCTTCAGGGGTTGGTTGTATACATTATGGTCAAATCTATACACACTATGGTACATATGCTAATAAAACTAAATCATTTGTTTCAGAAGAATTTGCAAAAAAAGCACGTATAGCAAAGTATGGTGATTTAGTCATCGCTACAACAAGTGAGAACGATGAGGATTTATGTAAAGCTGTTGTTTGGTTAGGAAATGAAGAAATAGCAGTAAGTAGTGATGCTTGTTTTTATAGACATAATTTAAACCCTAAATATGTTGCTTATTTTTTTCAGACAGAACAATTTCATAAACAAAAAAGGAAATTTATAACAGGAGCTAAAGTAAGGCGTGTGAATGCAGATAACTTGGCTAAAATAAAAATTCCAGTACCGTCAGAAAAAGAACAAAAACGCATCGTTTCCATCCTAGATAAATTTGATACCCTCACTACTTCAATAAGTGAAGGTTTACCAAAAGAAATAGAATTACGTACAAAACAATACGAGTATTACCGTGAAAAGTTACTAACCTTTCCTAAAGATAAAGATATTGTAGAAATATAAATATATGAGTCAGTCATTAACACAAATAGCACAAGCTCTTAAGGAAAGCACAAAAAAAGTACAGTTAATTTACGCTTTTAACGGTACAGGTAAAACACGTTTATCACGTAAATTTAGATTGCTAGTCGACCCAAAACCCACAACAGTAGAGCAAGAAACACAAGAAGTGTCAGATATTAAAATTCTATATTACAATGCTTATACTGAAGACCTTTTTTATTGGGATAATGATTTGGATACTGATAGAGATAGAAAGCTTATAATACGCCCTAATAATTTTACAAATTTAGCTTTAAGTTTTTTAAAAGACCAAGGATTAGATAATAATATAGTTACCAATTTTCAGCATTTTACCAGTGACTCTATAACACCAAAATTTAGTGCGGATTTTTCGGAAGTAACATTTTCTGTAACAAGTGGTGATGACCAAAGTGAAAATAATATTAAAATTTCTAAAGGAGAAGAAAGTAATTTTATTTGGTGTGTATATTATAGCTTAATAGAACAAGTAGTTGAGCTTTTAAATATTCCAGAACTAGAAGATAGAGCAACTAATATATTTAATGATTTGGAGTATGTATTTATTGATGACCCTGTAAGTTCGTTAGATGATACTCATTTAATTGAGTTGGCTGTAAATATAGCAGAGTTAGTAAAATCAAGTCAATCAGAAATAAAATTTATAATTACTACACATAATCCATTATTTTATAATGTTCTTTATAACGAGTTTAATAATGCCAAACCTAGTTCTGGGTATAGAAGAAGAGATTCTGAAAAAAAGCGTTTTGAAAAATTGATTGACGGTACATTTTTAATTTCAAATCAATTTGATGACTCGCCTTTTTCTTACCATTTATTTCTTCTAAAAGAATTAGAAACTGTCATAGAATCAGGTCAAATAAAAAAATATCATTTTAACTTCCTTCGTAATATTTTAGAGAAGACTTCAACTTTTTTAGGATATAATAAATGGAAAGACCTTTTACCCGAAGATACAGAGGGTGCTAGGGACGCTTATTATAACCGTATTATAAATCTTTCTAGCCACTCAAATCATCACGGAGAAGAGGTGTCGGTAATATCAGAAAATGATAAAAATGTACTACGCTTTTTAGTAAATGAAATAAAAACTAATTATCGTTTCTACTCAAATAATAGTTCAAATAATGAAACAATATAAAACCATAGCAGAATCAAACAATTTTATTGTTTTAGATAAATATCAAAAGTTTTCAGAACTAAATGAAGCACCTGTAACTTATCAAACAGAAGCAGGTTTAGAAAAAGAACTCGTACAAGATTTAGTAAATCAAGGTTATGAATATGTAAAAAGCTTAACGACACCTAATGCTATGTTAGCTAATGTTCGTGTACAATTGCAAAATCTTAATAATATGCAATTTAAAGATAAAGAATGGGAGCGTTTTCTATCAGAATATTTAGATAAACCAAGTGATAATTTAGTAGATAAAACAAGAAAATTACACGATAATTATATCTATGATTTTGTTTTTGATGATGGTCATATTCAGAATATTTATTTAGTAGATAAAAAGAATGTAGTACGTAATAAAGTACAGGTAATTTCTCAGTTTGAGCAAACAGGTACACACGCCAATCGTTATGATGTAACTATTTTAGTAAATGGTTTACCTTTAGTTCAAGTAGAATTAAAAAAACGAGGGGTTGCTATTCGTGAAGCCTTTAATCAAGTACACAGATACACTAAGGAAAGTTTTAACACCGAAAACTCATTATTTAAATACCTGCAAATATTTGTGATTTCTAACGGTACAGACAGTCGTTATTTTGCAAATACAGTACAGCGTAATAAAAACAGTTTCGATTTCACAATGAATTGGGCAACTGTTAAGAATAAACCCATTAAAGATTTAAAAGACTTTACCTCTACATTTTTTGATAAACGTACACTGTTAAATGTATTGCTTACCTATTCTGTTTTTGATATCAATGACACGTTATTAGTAATGCGACCATATCAAATTGCTGCAACAGAAAGAATCCTATGGAAAATAAAAAGTTCTTTTAATGCTAAAAATTGGGCAACAACAGAAAGTGGTGGTTTTATATGGCATACTACAGGCTCTGGTAAAACATTAACCAGTTTTAAAGCTGCACGTTTAGCAACTAAATTAGGTTTTATAGATAAAGTATTTTTTGTGGTAGATAGAAAAGATTTAGATTTTCAGACCATGAAAGAGTACCAAAAGTTTTCACCAGATAGTGTAAACGGTTCAGATAGTACAGCAGGATTAAAAAGAAACATAGATAAAATAGATAATAAGATTATTGTTACCACTATTCAGAAGTTGAATAACTTAATGAAAGGTGAAAACGATTTAGATATTTACCAAAAGCAGGTAGTCTTTATTTTTGACGAAGCACATCGTTCGCAATTTGGTGAAGCACAAAAGAACTTAAAGAAAAAGTTTAAAAAACATTACCAATTCGGTTTTACAGGTACACCAATTTTTGGTGATGATATCGTAAACGGAAAAGTAATTCGTAAAGGTAATGCTCTTGGAGCTCAAACTACTCAAAGTGTATTTGGTAGAGAACTACATTCTTACGTAATTACCGATGCCATTAGAGATGAAAAAGTACTAAAGTTTAAAGTAGATTATAACGATGTTCGCCCTAAATTTAAAGGAATTGAAACAGAACAAGATTTAACGAAGTTATCGGCAGCAGAAAATAAAAAAGCCTTGCTACATCCTGTTCGCATCAAAGAAATTTCAGAATATATATTAAAGCACTACAGGCAAAAAACGCATCGTACAAAGGGGATTAACAACGGTTTTAACGCTATGCTTGCTGTCAGTAGTGTAGATGCTGCCAAATGCTACTATGAAGAACTGAACAAACTTCAAAAAGATAGTGATAAACCTTTAAAAATAGCAACTATTTTCTCTTATTCAGCCAATGAAGAACAAGGAGCTATTGGAGAAATACAAGATGAAACCTTTGAGCCTACAGCTATGGATGTTAGTGCTAAAGAGTATTTATCAAAAGCTATTGATGATTATAACGTTGCTTTTAAAATGAATTATGGTATTGATAGTAAAGGCTTTCAAGACTATTACCGTGACCTTTCAAAACGTGTAAAAAACAAAGAAGTAGATTTACTAATTGTTGTCGGTATGTTCTTAACAGGTTTTGATGCTCCTACCCTAAACACCTTATTTGTAGATAAAAATTTGCGTTATCATGGCTTAATACAAGCCTTTTCACGTACAAATCGTATTTATGATGCTACTAAAATCTTTGGAAACATAGTAACTTTTAGAGACTTAGAGCAAGCAACCATTGATGCGATTACGTTATTTGGAGATAGTAGCACTAAAAATGTGGTACTAGAAAAAAGCTATAAAGAATATTTAGAAGGCTTTACAGATATTATAACAGGTAATTCGCGTAGAGGATATATTGAAGTGGTAGAAGAATTAAAAGAAAAATTTCCAAATCCTGATGAAATTCAAACAGAAAAGGATAAAAAAGAATTTTCTAAACTATTTGGTGAGTACTTACGTGTAGAAAACATCTTGCAAAACTATGATGAATTTAATCATTTAAAAGAATTGCAAAGCATTGATAAAACAAATGAAGAAGCATTAGAAGAATTTAAAAAAATAAACTTTTTAACGGACGATAATATTGCGAGTATGCAAAATATTGATGTGCCTACAGAAAGAATAATACAAGATTATCGCTCCACTTATAACGATATTCGTGATTGGATAAGAAGAGAAAAAAAAGGAAATGAAGCAGAGGAATCTGATATTGACTGGGATGACGTAGTCTTTGAAGTCGATTTATTAAAATCGCAAGAAATAAACTTAGACTACATTTTAGAGTTAATCTTTGACAATAATAAGAAAACTAAGAATAAAGAAGATTTAGTAGAAGAAATAAGACGTGTAATTCGTGCAAGTATAGATAATAGAGCAAAAGAGAGTTTAGTAGTAGATTTCATCAATGAAACGGATTTAGATAATATAAAGGAAAAAGCGACTATTATAGATGATTTCTATGCATATGCAAAAGTAAAACAGAAAAAAGAAGTATCAACATTAATAACGGAAGAGAGCTTAAATGAAGAGGCTGCAAAACGTTATATTTTAGCGTCTTTAAAGCGTGAGCATGCAAGTGAAAACGGAACAGAGTTAAATTCTATTTTACCTAAAATGAGTCCTTTAAACCCACTGTATTTAACAAAAAAACAAAATGTTTTTCAAAAAATTTCTTCTTTTGTCGAGAAATTTAAAAATGTTGGAGGAGATATATAAAATATTGCAAAAGATTAAAATCAAAAGTTATGGGAAAGACAATAATCACGCATTTTTTAGAAGGGACACCAAAAGGAATACAAAGTATACAATTAAGTAACAGAACTTTAATATCTTATATTATTCCTCGTTCAGAATTAAAAAAATGCAACGAATTAATAGAGTTACAAACACCATGTATGTATATTCTTTTCGGAGAAAATAATAAAGGAAATGCTAAAGCCTATATTGGGGAAACGGATAATTTTTTAGAACGTATAGCTAATCATAATCGCAAAAAAGATTTTTGGCAAAAAGCATTTGTATTTACAACTATGGCTAGTAACCTAAATAAAGCTGATATTTTATACTTAGAATATTTAGCTATTACACTAGCAGAAAAAGTTAATAACTACGATTTATCCGAAAATAAGCAAAATCCTAAACACCCTACGTTACAAAGACACTCTTTAGATACTATGAACGAGTTTTTTAGTGATATTAAGTTTATTGTAGAGTTTGGAGGTTATAATATATTTAAAACAGTAGAAAAAACTACACGCTTATTATTTTATACCAGTGGTAGAAAATCGGAAGCTAAAGGATTTTATGATGAAAATGGCTTCACTGTTTTAACAGGTAGTATAATAGCTAATACTACTGTAGCTTCACATTCTAATCCTGAAAAACGGGAAAGTTTAATTGAGAAATATACAGAGTCAGTAAACGGTAAAACTGTTCTTACAAAAAATATAGAATTTAATAGCCCAAGCACTGCCGCTCGATTTGTATACGGAGGAAGTAGAAACGGTTGGCTAGTATGGAAAACTAAAAACAATAAAACTTTAGATCAAGTTTTTAGGAAATAAATGATATGGAAAATGTTATAACCGAACTTAAGAATATTATAAATATAGGAAAGTTAGAAAGCTATACCTTTAACCTAAAAGACCTTCCTAATTATAGTGACTACAAATTAGATATAAGGAAACATAAAGAGTTTACAAAAATTTTTAGCTCTTTGAATGAGAAGGCTAATGACTGTTTATATTGGTTTTCTACTGATAATGAAAAAGACACTACCTTCTTAAAAAAAGAAATAGAAGTATATAGAGAAGCTTTAAAAAATAGAAAAGATATAAGGGTTGTTCCTGCTAAAAATACTAATCTTAATAGTTCTGTTATTTATGTAGGAGTTAGAAAAGGAGGTGCAAGAAGTTTTACAAGAATTAACAACAAACGTGTTGAAGATAGATTAACTCATATTGAAGGAAGAATAATTCAACATTTAGGATACTATAAAAAAGGGACTACACAAGGAGTACAGTTTGTACATTGGGCAAAAGACTGTAATATAGAAGTAACGCTCAATGTTATAGAGTTTCAAGAATCAACAAATCAATTTCTATACATAATTGAGAAGTTACATGCTATAAAATTAAAACCTATCTTAGGAAAGCATTAAAACATTTATATATCTTTGTGATACTATCAAATGATACTATCACAAATGAAACCACCATATCAGATAACAGATAAAATTTTAAAGTTAGTAGTTTCTATTTCTGAAAAACTTGGAGAGGTAAAAGCTACACACCTTTACAAACCTCCTACTGAGCTAAGAAAAAAGAATCGTATTAAAACTATTCAATCATCATTAGAGATTGAGGGTAACACACTCACAGAGGAGCAAATTACGGCACTTTTAAACGATAAACGAGTAATTGCACCACAAAAGGATATTGTAGAGGTACAAAACGCTATAAAAGTCTATGAACAATTACAAAACTTTAACCCTAATAATCTAACTGACTTAGAAAAAGCTCACGCTATTTTAATGCAAGGTTTAATAGAAGATGCTGGTAAGCTAAGAATAAAAAATGTAGGTATCGTAAAAGGCTCTAAGGTAGAGCACCTTGCCCCTACTGGTTCTTTAGTAAAAGGACTTATGAATGATTTATTCAGCTATCTTAAAACCGATGAAGATGTATTATTGATAAAAAGTTGTGTATTTCACTACGAGTTTGAATTCATACACCCGTTTTTAGATGGCAATGGTCGTATGGGTAGGTTATGGCAAACTTTGATATTAATGCAACAATACCCAGTATTTGAATTTCTACCTGTAGAAAGTTTAATTAAGAAAAACCAACAAGAATACTACAACGTTTTAAGTCTATCAGACAAATCAGGACATTCTACACCATTTATTGAGTTTATGCTTGACATTATACTCCAATCTTTGGAAAGTCTCTTAAAAACGCAAAACAGAACGCTTACACCACAAGATAGAATTGAACTATATAAAGACATTATAGGTAATAACCATTTTAGCCGTAAAGATTATTTACAAAATTTTAAAGATATTAGTCAAGCTACAGCAAGTAGAGATTTAAAGTGGGCTGTTGAGCAAGAAATCCTGATTAAAACAGGAGATAAAAGATTAACAAAATACCAGTTCAATTTTACTTAAATCGATTTAATTTTACTTTAAAAACATATTTTTTGTACCCTATTTGTCTCTTTGAACCACATAACACCTATAAACAAAGAGATTGTGTTTTTTGTATCGGGAAGTAACTTCACAAAACTATCACACTCAAAAAATACACCACCTTTATAAAAAAGGTAGTGTATTTCATTTTAAAGCTAGAAACTGTATAATCTAACCTATCAATAAATCTGATTACATTTTAATTTTTTACTATTTTTAGCACATTACTACTTTCTCTTCCTATTACTTTTACCATGTAAACTCCTGGTTGTTGTTTAGATAAATCTATTTTTATTGAGGAAGATTTTACATCATCAGAAAAAACTAATCTGTTATATAAATTATGAACCTCTATTCTTGAAATGTCATCAATTAATAATTTTGGTATTTCTATAGTTGTAATTGATTCCGTAGGGTTTGGATATGCACTAATTACTAGTTCGCTATTTGGATTATTTTTTGGAAGACAGTACGGAGGGTAATAAGCATTAATCTTAATCTTGTTGATTCTTTTTTTAGATATTAAAAGACGACACCTAGAATCCACTTCATTCTCAAATGCTATTATATCTGATGGCTTTCCTTGAGTTGAATTTGATTCTCTTGAATCATAATCAACAATTCTACCTGATAAAAGACTAGGATTTAGTCCATAATACCAGGCATGTGAATGCTCAATTTGAGATTGAGGGACTTCATTAAAAGAAGTTTCATCTGACTTCCATATTCTCATTAATACAGTTCCTGTTGAATTATTTCTATAAAGAGCAACAATATCATCATAATTTTCCCCTTTACGATCTATATTTAGTGATAGTACACGTTTTGATACCCTATCAGCATAAAAATTTTCATTTGGACTGGAAACAAACCATCCATATGAACTTTGATACCAAAAATTTGACCCTGTTGATAACCATACATGAATTCGTGTTTCTCCATTACCATAATCATAAAAAGCAGCTATATCATCTACCTTACCATCTTTATCAAAATCACCAGAGACTACACGATCAGTTACTCTACCAGCAGAATATCCAGTGCTATTCCACCAACCTGTAGAATACTGATACGAAAAACCTGATCCTGTTAATAACCAAACATGAATTCTAGTTTCTCCGTTTCCATAATCATAAAAAGCTGCGATATCATCCCAATCTCCGTCTCCATCAAAATCACCAGAAACTACTCTTCCTGTTATTTTATCAGGGTCATATCCGTTAAGTTCATATATAGTACTTTTTGTAAACGAAGGCTGAGTAGCTCCATTGCTTTTAAATAGATCAAAACGCATACTAGATGCACCAGTTTTATTTATTAATATGAAATCATCTATATGACCATCATTATCAAAATCACCTCTCACCATTCTTCCTTTAACATTGGCTAAATCATAATTAATCATAGTAGTTCCAACATTTAAAACTCTATCTCCATTACCTTCACTACTCAACGTATTAATTGTAAATGTTCCTGAGGAGGTATCTTGTTTTAACATCACAATATCATTTATAACTTTATCTCCAGAATCATTTTGAGAAAAATTACCTGAAACTACATAGTCTATAACATTCTCTGTTGGGTCGAAATAACAATCTTGAGCAAAAATTGAATTCGTTATTATTAAAAAAATGCCTATTAATTGTATTCTTTTTTTCATATTATTAATATTTTTTTGGTTCTTATTTTAAAAGATTTAACTTAAATAGTATATGAAACTATAAAATGTAACCTTTTAATTATAGGAATAAAAATATAGAGCAATTACGAGTTCTAAAACAAGGAATAAATTTTTGATGATTTTGAAGTAATAAGTGATGGTTTTAAATAAAAAAGCGTTTTTATTTAAATTAATGAACTTTATTTAAGCTAAAAAATCAGATTGAAAAACTGTCTTTTATTACCATTATTTAAATGGATAATAACAGGTTTATAAAACTCACAAAACATTAAATCATATAATTCTATTAACTTAAACGAATCTTAAATCGATAATTTAGTTACTTTAATGATTCCAATTAAACTTATTCAATTTTATATGGAATCATTAAAGTAACTAATGTTCCTTCTTCTCCAAATATTTTTCTATTTTGTACTTCTATTGCTCCTTCATTTTTAAATTCTTTAGATAGCATTGCTAAACGTTCAGAAGTAATTGTAGTTGCCAAAGAATTTTTGTTGTTTTCTAATTTCTGATTAATTTCATCAATCCCAATTCCGTTATCTTCAATAGTACAAATTAATTTTTCTTCTTTAATCATTAAAGTTACCTTAATTTGCTTATTTTCTATTTTATTAGGAAAAGCGTGTTCAATAACATTTTCTATGAATGGCTGAATTAACATTGGTGGAATTTTAAAATTAATTGTGTCTATCTTAGAATCAACAGTTAATTTATATTCAAAAGGAGGGGATACATCTAAATTTTGAAGTGCCATATAGCTATCTATTGCTGATAACTCTTCAGACAACACTACTATTTTATGTCTTGAATTTTCTAAAATTGTTCGCAATAATTTTGAGAATTTAGATAAATAAGAAATCGTATTTTCTTCTTCTTTATTTAGAATCATCCCCTGTAAAACGGAGAGAGAATTAAAAATAAAATGAGGTGTCATTTGCGATCGTAATAATTTTTGTTCGATAACTATATTTTGAGTTTTAGATTTTTCGTTTCTTAATTTTAAAAAGAAAATTACTCCTACTAAGATTAATGTAGTTATTAAAAAAGCAATAACACCTAGTAATAAGTTTCGTTGTGATTTCTCTAAATTTTCATTAGTTGTCTTTACCGTTTTAGTTAATTGTAATTCTCTAATATTTGCCGAATCTATTGCCTGCTTATATTTATACTCATATTCTAATTGAGCAACTTTTTCAATATTCTCTTTATTAAAAAGACTATCATTCAATATTTTGAATTGTTCATGACTTTCTAAAGCTTTTTTGTACTTGCCTGTAGCTTTATAAATTTTAGTAAATAAATTATATGCATCTCTTTGATAGTTAAGAAGCTCTAGCTTGTCTGAAATTTCTTTACTTTTAACAACACTATTCAATGCTTTATAATGTTCTTTTTGATTTAAGTAAACTTTAGCTAACCCTAAATATGAATTACATAAAGAACGTTGATTTTTAACTTCTAATCCGTTTTTTTTTTGCTTGTTTAAAATATTGATAAGCAATACTGTATTCTTTTAAATCTAAATAAACATCACCAATATTATTTAAAGGAGAAGTTAAGTTGAATTTGTTATTCATCTCTTGATGAATTTTTATAGATTTCTTGAGGTTTTCAATAGCTCTCTGGAAGTTTTTTCTCTCTTTATGTACTAAACCTATATTATTTAAAGTAAAAGCTTTGACTTTTTTATCAGTAGTTTTTAATATTTTTTCATAATAAAATAAAGCCTTCTCATAATCTTCTTGATAATGATATATAGCCCCAATATTCCCTAGAGTAGCATTCACTAACCAATCATCCCTATTCTTTTTTGCTGTTTTATAAGATTTATTATAATGCTCTAATGCCTTAATATAATTTCCTTGATTCATAAATATCAATCCTAAATTGTTATAACAATAAGCTATTCCAATCTGATTATTAACTTCTTTATGAATTGACATTGATTTTTTGTAATATATAGTTGCATCAGGATAGTTTCCTAATTCAGAATAGGCTCTACCTATATTATTTGTAATTATAGCAACTGCCTTTTTATTACCTATTTCTTCAAAAAAATATATTGATTTTTTGTAATAGTTGATGGCTTTATTTTTATCCCCTTTATAGTAGAATAATACACCAATTCCATTATAACATCTAGCAATTTCTGATTTTGAATTAATTGTTTTATTTAATTGTAGAGCTTCGTTTATAAATTGAAAACTTTTTTCAAAGTTTGATTTATCTCTATATACCAAACCTTTTAACCTTAAACTTTTTGCTTTTCCTTTGGTATAGCCTAAAGAATCTGAAATTTTTTCAGATTCTTTAAGGTATTTTATGGTTTTATCAAAACTCCTTTTTCCGTATAATTTATTACTTAAATCATTCAATAAATTTACTCTTGTAGTGTCTTTTTTAGAATATTTTTGTAATTTAATTTTAAGACTATCTATTTTCGAATTTTGAGAAAAAGTAACTCCATCTAAAAAAAAGAAAAAGAGTAAAAAAAAATATTTACAGGTAATTTTCATATTTAAATAATAGTGTAAAATTTAACAGAAATAGTTAAAAATAAACCTCCAAGATAGTTTTAAAAAAACTATTTATTATGTGAAAATTTATTTTCAATACTTATAAACCAATAAATGTAAGAGTTAATCTGTTATTTGTAACATCTTTTCATATTATGAAAATAAAACAATAGAAAGAAAAGCCTTCCACCACTACTCCACTTCATACCGCTATAACATCTGTATTTTAAGAGATTTTACTTTCTGAACTGGAAAGTAAATTTTATAACATATTTCATCAATTAGCAAGAGCTATAAAATAAATAATAAACAAAAAAAGACAGCTTTCTTGCTGTCTTTTCTTCATTTAAACTAAATCCCCATTCAGTTTATCTATTCTCTTATTTAATCCCATCCTGGAGCTTCAGGGCTCTGAGCTTGAGCTTTTTTGGGGTTTAAAAGAATATAAGTTCCTAAGGCTGTTAATGCTGTGTATTTACCATATTTTCCTATTTTTTTTAAAGCTTCCTTTCTTGTAATTTCTTCTACTTTATTACTTAAATCTCTTTTCATCTTTCTTAAGGGAATTATTTAATTATGATTTTTTGAGTTTTCTTTCCTAATTCAGAGTTCACCTCAACAACATAAACTCCTATTTGTAATGATGGAAGAGCTATTGAATTGTTACCCAAACCTTTTACACTTTCATTTAGTAATAAAACTCCATTAACAGTATATAAATTAACCTCAAATTCTTCATCCGAAATTCCATTAACTATTAATGTATTCTTAGATTCTGTATAAATTTTAACATCATCAATATTTGTATTTACTGTTTCTATTTTACTTTGTTGGGTGTGTAAATAAAAACGACCTACTCCATTTAGTTTTTCTTTAATAACTATCGTATAAATATCATTTTTTGAAGTATCTAATTTTGTAAAAGTCTTTAACTCTCTATCTTCTATAAAAACTTCAAGTCCTTGTGGTAAACCTTGAGTTTTGATAGTAAAACTTACCTCTTCTTCTGATGATATCTTTAAACCTATTGGCAAAATTGTTGTCTCAATACTTTCAATTGGCAAACATTGAATTGTAAAATCATCACCCTCTTCATTGTTCAATAACCTTGTATATACATCAAAGTTTGATCTAGAATAGTTTCCTAAATCATATCCTGGATCTAATCCTAAAGTAGCATTCTTAAGATATTTGATATTCGTATCTATTGTTGTACTTTTTGAAGTTACCAATAATTGAATACTTGGTCGAATAGTTTTTTCTCCTCTAGCAAAAATTCCACCTGTGGTAGGCTGAATTTTTCTTTGTGATTGATTAAAAATTATATCAGTTACTCCTGTAGTTGTCTTCACAAAAAAACCTTGCCCAGGTGCTAAAGAAGCCTCTGAACTGGCTAATGATTTACCTACATATTTAGACTGAGCGTTATCCCAAACGTATACACCTACATTTACTGGATCAAACTTACTTAGATTACTATTTATAAAGTTTGTTCCTCCATTTTCATTAATTGGTAAAAAAGCTGTGTAGGGATTTCCAACAGCATTCCATTCTGAAACTGTTACTGATTTTGTTACATCTGACTTTTCTATTGTTCCTTTAAAAATTACAGTTCCATTTGCTGCTCTTGAAATAGCATACGACTTCCCTTTTTCAAAAGTTTCACTTGGATTAGCTGCTAAATAATCAACATCATAATATACCCATTTAGATCCTGTAACTTTACTGTCATCATAATAAGAAATTGCATACCTGTTTGGAGTTGTTGAAGTATTTTTACGGATAGCATTTTCTGAATTCTCAGCAAACTCCTTTATACTTTGACCATGAACAGGTGCAGAAATTATACTCCATGCATTTGCTAGCAAGCCTCCTCGCTTATAAACTACTTCACCATTTGTTGTTCCTTTTACTAATAAACTTGAACTATTACTTGCTGTAGATAACATGGTAAATGCACCATTATTTACTAAATTTCCTTCAATAGTTACTGAGCCATTTTCAGAAATATCAAACGATGAAAGTGATTCTACTGTTAAGTCATTTATCTGCACAGAAGAATTTACTTCAGGAGTATTAACTACATTAGGAATAATAATATCATTTGTAATTGTTGGCACAGTTCCACTATCCCAATTACTATTATTTAACCATGAAATACTGGTGTCTCCATCCCACACTATTTCATCTATTCTTGAGGCTCCTATTGAGTTGAAAGTAGCCCCTAACAATTGAGTTCCTTCATAGTCTACGCAATTTGCTCCATCAAATGGACCACTTGATGCTGATCCACAAGCTGTATAAAACAAATTTGTTGATTGACTTATTCCTGTTTCAAAACTAACCATCGGGTTTTCATTTATATTTACATATTTTATTTTAATATGAAATAGCTTTGTAGGTATGGAAGTAACGTTATTAGTTGCAAAAGTACTTGAAGAAAAAGTTTGTACAAATGAAACTGAAACTCTAGAGCTAATATTATCAATTACTATAAAATCTGAATAAATCTTCGCACTACTAGCAGCATCTACTCCTTGTCCACAAATATAACCTTCAGTATTTAAAGCTGTAATTTCTACTCGATTATTTGCTTTTACATTATTTCCGAAGGCTGTAGTATTATAATTAAAGTAAATTTGACCTTTACCTAATTTAAAATCAACTGTTGATGATATATAAACATCTGCTTCATAATAATCATACGTTCCATCATTAGTATTTTGTGCATTAACAAATGTAAAACTTAAATCTTGTCCTAACATTATTGTATTTATAAACAATAGTATTATTAATGGTAATTTTTTTTTCATTTTATAATTCTTTATTTTTTATTACAATTAAGCAATCAAATACTCTCTACTTCCCTTAAAATTATGGCTAATCTTAATATTTTCAAGAGTATGAGATTACTTAGGGGAATTTTTATTGATATTAAATTTTTTGAATATTTACAATACGCATCGTTATTCCATTAAATGTTTTTTCCATTTTTATTTTGGTTAACCAAAACAAATTTCCACGATGGTAAATAGGTAGGTATAAAAACTTATTTATCTCTTTTCGTACCTTGAATCTCTTGTTTTTCTTTAAAAATAATTTCATCTGACTTGTTTTAAAATTGTTGACCTTTTCCTACGTTTTTATTTATAATATTATCAACATCTGTAGTTTGTACCTGACTATTCATATCCATATCAGCTTTATGATATCCTGAAGACCCTAAAATTGAAATTACATTACTTGCATCAATCGTTTGTATTTGACCATTACTATCATAATCTCCTGATGGTATTGCATAAATGCCTTCATCCATACTTATTAAAGCATTTGTTCCTCCAGAAACTGTAGTTGTTGTGCTACTAAAGTTTATGTTGGTTATTGTTGTAGATAAGCTAACAACTGAAGCACTTTGAATAGCTAAATGATTACGATGATTTATTACAATATAATAATCGCCTTCGGTTTGTTCAAATGATACATTTGAAACGCCATCTATAGTTACAATATCTCCATCTCGTTGTAATAATGCAGATTGTTTATCTATAATAATACTTGTATCTGTAGCATCTCTTAATTCAACCCAAATCCAATCTACTATGGCGTTTTCTCCTGTAACATCAAAGACAGTGCTTTCACAGGTTAATGCATCTGAATACGGACTCGTAGTTGGTATTAAATCTGAAATTCTTAAATCATCGCGCATTAAAGTTTCTTCTCCTGAATTTGAATCTGTAAAGGCACCTTGTAAATAGGCATTTGCTGCTAATAATAAAGTAGCACTACATGATACTTCGTTAAAACTTGCCGAATCACCTTTTCCTAAACTCCAATAGGTATCACTATACGTTTGACTATCTACTAGAATACATGTTAATTCAGAATTATTTCTGGCATTAAGTACAGTAATATCAGTATTAGTACCATTTTTAACATTTAAACTGGTTAATGCATTATTAGATACTTCTATAAATGTTAATGCTATATTTAAACTAAAATCTAAACTCGTTATGGAATTATTTTGACATTGTATGCTTTCAAGGTTTACATTATTACCAAGATCTAAAGCTGTTAGATTATTATTATAAATCGTTAAGATTTTTAATACTCTATTATTACTAAAATCAACAGTTGTTAATCCACTATTATTTGCAAAAACCTCTTCTAAAGCTACATTATTTGTTACATTAAATGATGTTAGATTTGTATTATCTGACACATCTAACACTTTTAAATTAAGATTACTACTTAAATCTAATGTGGATAGTGAATTGTTAGACACATATAATTTTTCTATGGCTGTAAAATCTTCAATTCCTGTTAAATTGCTAATCGATTGTCCATGAAAACTTATTGATATAATGGTTTCAATAAGTGCTGTAGGTACTTGTCCGTCATTACTAATATCATCAAAACCTAAACTATATAACCTTGCTTCAAAATTAGCATCTGGTATGGCTGTATAACGGCAATAAGTATCTGAAAATACTGTAGTATCGTCTTTTGCCCATGTGGTATAATCATTGGTTAAATCATCTACCAAAATACAGGTTAAATTTGCGTTTCCTGTTGCATCAAAACTTGTAACATTTGCATTGTTACCATTTTTGATATTTAAACTTTCTAAATTACTATCATTAACGTCTAATAAGCTTAACGCTGTATTTAAAGAAAGGTTTAAACTTGTTAAGTTAGTTTTGTAACAATATAATTGTTCTAATAATAGATTTTTTGACAAGTCTAGCGTTGTAATATCTGTATCAAAACATATTAACCTTTTTAATAACGTATTATTGGTCACGTCTAAAGATGTAATATCTGTACCTCTACAATTTAACTCTATTAACTGTGTATTATTCGTTAAATTTAAACTTGTTATTGGATTTGCAGTACATTGTAATGCTGCTAGATTTACATTATTACTAACATCTAAAACAGCTATATTGTTTAAGTTACAATTAAAAGTTTCTAAAGCAGTAAAGTCTGCTATTCCTGTTACATCAGTAATTCCTTGATTTTTTATATCTAAACTAGTAACCACTTCAATTAATACTGTTGGTACTTGTCCGTCTCCATTAACATCGTCAAAACCTAAAGCTTCTAAACGCGCTTCAAAATTGGTATCTGGTATGGCTGTATAACGACAATACGTATCCGAGAAACTTGTTGTAATGTCTTTAGTCCATAAACTATAATCGTTATTGGTTACATCATCAACTAAAACACATGTTAAGTTCTCATTATTAGCTGCTTTAAACGAAGTTATATTGTTATTATTTCCGTTTCTAACATCTAGATAACTTAAGTTGCTATTATTCTGACATGAGAATATTGTTAATGCAGTATTATTACTCAAATCTAAACTTGAAACATCATTTTCATCAACATATAATGTGTGTAATAACAAATTATTAGTAACATCTAAACTTATTAAATCATTAGCTAAAAGATCTACACTTAACAGCTGTGTATTTTGTGAAACATCTAAAGCCGTTAATTTATTTCCGTATACAAGTAAACTTTGTAAACTAGTATTATTTGAAATATCTAAGCTTATTAATCCGCAATTAAATGCGCTTAACGATAATAAATTTGTATTGTTAGAAAGGTCTACAGAAGTAAGTGAAGCATTGTTAGCACTAACTAAAACTTCTAAAGCTTCAAAATCTTCTAACCCTGTTAAATCTGTTATATCTTGGTTTGAAACATTTAAGTTGGTTACTCCTTCAATGAATCGTGTTGGTACTTTTCCGTCTCCAGAAATATCATCATATCCTAAGGCTTCTAAACGTGCTTCAAAATTAGCATCTGGTATTAATGTATAATTACAATCTGTATCGCTAAAGTTTACATCTCCGTCTATGTTTAACCAAGTGGATGCTGCATACTCAGCATCATCTACCAAAACACAACCTAAAAGTGCATTTCCGGTTAACTGAAAGTTTGTACCACCTGTAATATTGGTGTTAGCTCCATTTTGAAGATTTAAAGTACTTAAACTATTGCTACTTGCTCTAAAGGAAGTTAATGCTGGATTATTACTTAAATCTAATGTAGTAAAGTCATTGCCACTTCCCCAAAAAGAGGTTAATGCTATATTATTACTTATATCTAGGCTTGTTAAATCATTACCAGTAACCCATAATACTCTTAAATCTGTATTTTTAGTGATGTCTAAACTAGTTAATCTGCAACTTTCAGCTTTAAACCCAACCAATAATGTATTTTTTGAAAGGTCTATAGTTGTAAAATTATTACTTCTTACAATTAATTGTCTTAACTCAGTATTATTTGTAAAATCTATCGTACTAAGTGAGTTGTAACCTACATCTAAAATTTTCAAGGCACGGAAATCTTCTATACCTGTTAAGTCTGAAATACTTTTACTTTCTACATCTAAAGATTCTAATTCTTCAATTAAATAAGAGGGTACTTTCCTGTCTCCAGAAATATCATCATAGCCTAAAGCTTCTAAAGCGGCTTCAAAATTAGTGTCTGGTATACTTGTGTAACGACAATAAGCTCCTTCGTTAAATGTCACTCCTGCATCTACATTATTTGCCCAAATAGTATTGCTATTACTATAAGCTACATCGTCTACCAGAATACAGGTTAAATTAGGATTTTCAGTGGCATCAAATTCGCTTATCAATGTATTACTACCATTCTGAATGTTTAAGTTATATAAATTGGTTTCAGCACAATTTAAAATACGTAAACTGCTAAGTGTGCTTACATCTAAATCTTCTATTGGAGTTTGATTGATGCGTAGTTGTACTATAGCTGTATTGTTACTTAAATCAATACTTGTAAGCCCCGTATCGTGTATCGCTAATTCAGTTAGTAATAGATTATTTGATACATCTAAAGAACTAATATTTGTACTACTTACAATTAATCGATTTAGCAAAGGATTATTACTTACATCTAAACTGCTTAGGTTAGCATTGGTAAATGCACTTAACTCTTCTAAGACTACATTATTAGTTAAGTCTAGATTGGAAATATTAGTCGTATTTGCTCCTAGTTTTTTTAAAGCTGTGTTATTTGAAATATCAAGAGTTGATATATTGTTGGCACTAACATATAATTCTTCTAAAAGTACGTTGTTTGAAACATCTATACTTGTTAGATTATTAAATTCACAGCTTAATTTTTTTAATGCGGTAAAATCTTGTATTCCTGTTAAATCAGCAATAGATTTTAATGTTAAATTCAAATTAGCTACATTTTCAATTAAGGCTGTTGGTACTTGTCCGTCATTTGATATATCATCATAACTTGATAAAGCAGCTTCAAAATTAGCATCTGGTATCGCTGTATAACGACAATAGGTATCTGTAAAAGATGCTATGAAATCTTTTATCCATGTACTGTAATCATTATCAAGATCATCTACTACAATACAACTTAAGTTTGAATTTCCTGATGAATTATAATACGTAACATTAGTATTGTTACCGTTTTTTACATTTAACCCTGTAATATCATTTTCCTCAAAAGCTAGTACGACCAATTGTGTATGACTACTTAAATCAATAAACCCTGTAACATTATTTCTTTCAAAGGCAAGAAAGGTTAAGGCTGTATTATTAGTAACATCTAAACTCGTTAATTCATTATCGCTTAAATCTAATAATGTTAATGCTGTGTTTTGTGATACATCAAGAGTTGTTATTGCATTCTCATCTAAATCTAATTCTTTTAAAGCCGTATTTTTAGAAACATCAATACTAGAAAGTTCATTGTCTTCAATAAACAATTCTTCTAATAAAATATTATTACTGATATCAACATTAAGAATACTATTATCCGAAATATTTAACTCTACTAAAGCTGTAAAATCTGCAATACCTGTTATATCTGAAATACTTTTATTACGTACATCTAACAAGGTTACTACTTCAATAAGTTTTGTTGGCACTTGCCCATCACCAGCAATATCATCATACCCTAAATTATATAATGCTGTTTCAAAATTAGCATCTGGTATCGCTGTATAAACACAATAGGTATCGCTAAAATTTGTTGTAATATCTTTAGTCCAAAAGGTATAATCTTTGTTTAAATCATCAACCAAAACACAAGTTAAACTAGCATTACCTGCAACATCAAAATCTGTTATATTTTGATTAAATCCGTTTTTAAAGTTTAATAAACTTAAATTATTATCTGCACATTCAAGTTGGGTTAAGGCAACGTTTGTAGTAAGGTCTAATTCGGTTAAATTATTTCCCGAAAGTCTTAATATTCTTAAAACTGTTTGATTAAATACATCTATCGTTGTTAAATTACTATCCGTTAAATTTATATTTTCTAACAACGGATTTTGTGAAATATCCAAACTTGATAGTGAATTACCGCTTATATATAAATAGGCTAAATCTGGATTATTAATTACGTCTAAACTTGTAATACCGGTTTGATTTAGATTAAGCGTTCTAAGAATTGTATTTGCTGATACATCAACAGTACTAAAGCTATTATTTCTTAAATTCAAATTTGTTAAACCTGTATTTGCACTTACAGATACACTTGTTAATTGATTATACCTTCCTGATACTTCACTTAATACTGTATTTGTTCCTAAGGATAAAGTAGCTACGTCATTATTATCAAAATTTACCGTTTCTAAATTTTCGTTATTACTTACATCTAAACTTGTTAAAGTATTATCATTTACATCTAAATCTATTAAGGCTGTAAAATCTGCAATACCTGTTATATCCGAAATCGACTGACTACTTATATCTAAATCTGTTACTACTTCTATTAAAGCAGTTGGTACTTGTCCGTCATTCGAAATATCATCATAACCTAAAGCTTCTAGAGCGGCTTCAAAATTTGCATCTGGTATAAGTGTATAATTATCACAGTATAAACCAAAACTAGAAGCTTCATCTTTATTAGTCCAATTGATAGCACTCCATTCAGGATCATCTACACGTATACAACTTACTGGAGTTCCTGATGTGTTAAAACCTGTAATACTAGTATTTGCACCATTTTGAATATTTAAACTTGATAAAGTTGTTATATCATTAGCTATTAACTTCGTTAATAATGTATTATTAGATAAATCTAATACTGTGAGGTTAGTTGAATATACATCTAATGTTGCGAGATTTATATTTAAACTTAAATCTAATGATGTAATCTCAGAATTCCATAAATCAAGAGCACTTAAATTTACATTGGCACTTGTATCTACAGTTAACAAATCACAACTTGTACAGTTAAAACGGGTTAAAGCAGTATTTGCTGATAAATCTATTGTAGTTCCTGAATATTGTCGTAATCTAAAGTCTTCTAGTGCAATATTATTACTCACATCTATTCTACTAAAAATATTTCCACTAGCTGCCCAAAGCGTTTTCAAATTTATAAGATTCGATACCTCTAAGGAGGTTAAGCTATTATTATTCAATTTTAATGATTCTAGTGCTACAAAATCCTGGATTCCTGTTAAATCAGTGATACCTTCATTAGAGACATCTAAACTAGTAACCACTTCTATTAAAGCAGTTGGAACTTGCCCATCACTCGAAATATCATCAAGCCCTAAAGTTTCTAAAGCTGCTTCAAAATTAGCATCTGATATCTTTGTATAATTACAATATGTACTACTATAACTAGCGCCACCATTATTGGTCCAAGTAGTTGTACTAAAATCTACCTCATCTACAATAATACACTCCAAATTTGAATTTCCTCCTGCATGGAAGTAAGTGAAATTAGCGTTATTTCCGTTTTTAATATTTAAACCTGTTAAGTCGTTTCCTTGAACAGTAAAATTTGTTAAAGCAGTATATGCTGAGAAATCATAATCTCCAGATAAATTACAATTTGAAAGTGTTAGTCTTGTAATAATAGATGCATCTGCTACTTTAAATGATACTAAATCAGCATTGTTATATACGATTAACTCTTTAAACGCAGTATTACTACTAACATCTATAGTTGTTAAATCATTATTATCAGCAAAAAGAGTTTCAAGCGCTGTAAAATCTTCAATCCCTGTTAAATCTTCAATATTTTCTACACGAACATTTAAAGAAGTAACACCACTAATTAACGATGTTGGAACTTTATTATCTCCTAAATAATTATCATAACTCAAATTATACAATGCATTCTCAAAATTAGTATCTGGTATTTGTGTATAAGCTATTTCATTTAGCGTATAATTCCCTATTTTTTTAGCACAAGATTCATCTCCAAATGTTGCCCAAACTTCATAAGTATCAGCAGCCAATCCTGTTAATTCACCACTACCAATACTGTCGTCAAATACATAAGGATATGAAATTCCACCATCTACACTAAATTTAATACTGGTTTGTGCTGCTTCATTAGGAAAACTAACCTGTATAATCCCATCAATTTCAGCGATATCTGGTTCAATAATACCATCTACTGTAGCAGTAATTGTAGCTACTCTAGCTACAGTATAGGTTCCTACTTCTCTTGGACAATCATCTCCTCCTCTTCTTACCCATACATTATAATTTCCTGCTGCTAAATCTGATATAGTTTGTGATTTTGAGGTATTATCATAATTATAAGGATAAGTAGTACCTCCATCAATACTAAATTCAATATTATTTAATCCTGAAACTTCATCAAAATTTACAGTTAACGAACCATCTGCATCACTTGAACAACCAGCCCCACTAGAAGTTACACTTGTTACATTTGGTAATGTTTTTACGTTAAGATATCTATTATTAGTTGTTGAAGTAGTACCACAATTATTAGAAAACAATAATCTAAAACGCACCCCATCTAATGCTTCTGTTGGATTAGTAATGGTTAACGTATTCGTTCCTACTCCTGAATATGCATCATCATTACTCAAATCTGCCCAACTTCCACTGGCATCGTTTTGCCAAATCATGCTATCTGCTTCATCTGCTTCGGCTGTAAATGTTGCTATTTCATCAGCACATACTGTTTGATCTGAGGTATCTGTTGTTATTACAGGATTATTACCACTAAATTCAGTACCTATTCCAACTGCATAAAAAGCATTCGTAACCGCTTCTTCTTCTGTAGCACAATACCCATATAAATCTTGTGCTGCTTGTATTGCTGCGTCTCTTGCATCTTCAAAATCACTAGTAGCTGTTAAATAAACCTCTTGCATTCTATAAGTAATTGCAGCTGCTTTGGTTATTCCTATTCCTGAAACATTAAAACTATTTCCTATGTCGTTAGTTCCTGAACCACCTTGAGATAATAACCAAAACCAATAGTTTAATACACCACTATTTGTATGAACACCACAATAATCATTATTTGTACCGTCTGGTGTACAAGAACTTACATCATACCAATAAGTTCCTCCATAAGTATCTGGCTGACCATAAGTATTTGGATTAGACATTGAACGAAAAGCACCACCCCCATTCTCTTCGTTTATTAATGAAATATCTTTTGATGTACCATAATTAGTATTTGAATAATTTTCAATTACCATAGCCCAAATGTCTGATAACCCTTCATTTAAAGCCCCCGACTCTAATTCATAATCTAAATTAGAGGTTGCATTATTCACTCCATGCCCTATTTCATGAGCTACTACGTCTAATGTTGTTAATGGCGTAAAAGAGCCACCTCCATCACCATAAACCATAAAACCTTGAGTATCGGTTTGTGCAACCCAACCAGCATTTGTATAATTTGTGTCATAATGTATATAAGAAGCTATAGCACCATCTGCATCATCGTAACTATTCCTACCTTGCTCATTTTTCCAGTAATCATAAACAACTTGCGCTCCCCAATGTGCATCTAAAGCATACTGATCTTCATTTGAACTCATTTCTGCTGCAGTCCAATTATTATCTGTATCAGTAAAATCAGTTACATAGTTTGAGTTATGATCTGCTAAGTTATCATGGTTATTAAAATTTACCGTTATAATTCCATTTCTTTGACCAGATCCAGTATTTTTTGATCTACCTGTGTTAGCACGTGTTTGATCATATAGAGTATAATTAGTTCCATCAAAAGTTGTTTCTATATTTTTTGTTCCAGAATATGCCGTAACTCCCGACCCTGAAACTAGTGGAGCTTTTGAGTTTGTTTTATTTTCTTTATGAGGGGTTATAATATTTTTATTTTCTTCAAAGCAAAAAAACACTTGGCTTTTAAACTTCAAAATACCCCCAGTTTGTGCGTCTATATATACATACCCCATTTTTAGTTCTCCTTCAGAACTACCAATACCGATTTTATATGCTAATTGTAATACACCATCTTTTCTTCTAGGTAGTATAATTAATTCAATACTTGGGATATTAGTTTTTGAAATTCCTTGTTCATCTAACCAAAAAACTTTTTCACTACCTATAAATTTTTTTACATTAGAAACAGCTAACCGTTTAGAAATTTTAGGAGATGTACTTATAGTATTTGTATTATAATATGCACCACTATAAGATTTAATTAATCCGTTTTGTTCATGAAACTTTACTTTTCCAAACTCTACTTTAACACCATTATAGTATTGCTGATAAGTTGTGTGTCTAAAATTCTTTTTATCTGTTTTACTTTTTACTTTTCTAAATTCAGTTCCAAATACTGGTTTTAGTTTTGATGATAATAAACTTAAAGGAGAACTTTCTCCTTGCTTTTCATCAACTTTAGTAAACCTTATTTTATGTTTTTTTTTGATAATTTGTGCATGTAATGATATAAATGCACTACAAAAAATTAAAGTTATAAGTAATCTTATTTTCATAATTTATTGATAATTAAAATCGAATTCAAAAAAATGAATTTGCTTCTAATTACTCAAAAAATCGAAAGGACAAAAAACGGACAAAAACAAAAAACCCTTGATTTACAAGGGCTTTAACAGGTCTCTATAAAATTACTTTTGATCAATAAATTTTATGATAATAAAAATATTGTGTGAAAAATTATGATGCTTCTAAATAATTCAGGATAGAAATACCTTTAGGCGCATTAATTTTTTTTCTTAATCTAGATCTACTTTTAGTCACACTATCATTAGAAATGGCTAACATACTTGCTATTTGATTTGTATCTAAAAACAGTTTTTCTAATGCTAATAAACGTTCTTCTGCTTTTGTTAAAGAATATCCTTTTTGTTTAATTTCTCTAAAAAAACTTGGGTATACATTAATAAACTTTTCTTTAAAAGTATACCAATCTTCATTGGTTAGAATTTTAACAGAAGTTAGGTTTTGAATATCTTCTGAAGAATTTATTTCTCCTATTTCTTCATTCAATCGTTCTATTTCTTTTGTTAACAATTCTTGAACTCTTCTTTTCTCTAATAATTGATTTGTAAACTCTTCTAATGATTTTTTGTTTTTGGCTAATTTCTTTGCTAGCGCTTTTCTTTTTAATTTTCCTCTTTTCCAAACAAAATATAATATACTAGCCAACGCTAGAATTATTGATATAAAAATAACTAAAAACATTTTTCGTTTACTAGCTACTAATTCTTTATCTTTTTCTAGTAGCTTAATAGCTGTTTCTTGTTTTAAAATTTCATTATCTTTTCGTTGTGTTTCAAATTGCGATTGATAATATAAAAAAGTATTATTTTTTACAAGGTTATTACTTTTTTCATCTAATTTTAAATATGCTCCTAAATGAGTAAATGCTTTTTTATACTTATTTTTTGCAGCATACACTTCAGCTATTTCTTTTTCAGCTAATTTAATTAGTTTGTCTTTACCTTCATTTTCTTTTAGACTTAATACTTTTTTAAGAACTGTTTCCGCTTTTTCATATTGATTTTTTAAAAAGAAAATTTTTGCTTCATAAGGCAATAAATTATTTAAAAAATAATTTTGAGCACTTGTTTTTCTTGCTATTTCTTTACATTTTTTTAAATATATTTCAGCGCTTTTAACATCTTTCTTTTCTAAACTATAGTCTATTCTTAAATTATTAATAAAAAGTTTTACTAGGTTTTTTTCTGATTTATACTTCATACTATCCAAACAAAAAGTAGTTGAATCTATGTAGCGATTCATCAATTCATAATTCTTATTTTCAGAATATGATTTAGCTAAATCTCCATACGCAAAGCCTATAAATTTATAATTTCTCCCTTTTTTTGCATTTTTTAGGTTCTTTTTTCGTTCTATTAATGATTTATCATGAAATCCATTTTTTGAATATAAAGCTGATAACTCACTTATAACTATATTTTTATAATCATTATCTCCAACAATATCATACAGTTGATATGCTTTTTCATAATACTTAACTGCGTTTAAAAAATCATCTATTTCATTATAAACCTGACCAGCAAAATACCTTGCATCTGCTGTGTATAATGTATCTTTTTCTTTAAAAAAAATGTCACCAGATGTATTATAATCAAGTATTGCCTTTTCATATTGATCTGTATTAAAAAAATAACTTGCCCTTTTTAAGAGTAAATGTGCTTCAGTAATTTTTTTTGTAAACTTATCTTTATCCGTAAGCATTTTATCAACAATGTACTTTGTTGAATCTAGTTTTCCTTGATTTGTATAATGTTGAATAATTGAACGAGATTTTTGTGCAGCGGCATCATATAATTTCAATTCTTTTGCTAAAAAAACATATTTATTCAGGTAGGTAAGTTTCTTTTTAGAATTCTTCTTTACTAATATTTTAGTTATATCATCTAAAATTTCTAATTGCTTTTTTTTATCTGAAGTATTTTCTAATTTTTGAATTAACTCTTCTGTTGAGTTTTGTGAAATACTTTGTCCTATTGAAAATAAAAATATCAATATTAATAAAAAAGTTTTCTGCATGGTGCTATTGTTATAATTTAAAAATTACTTACCCTAAATATATCTTTTTTTTAATAGCATTATCTTATTTTTCCTTTTTTTTAATATTAAAAACAAAAATCATTATTAAGGTATTAGTAATAATATCCAATAAATTATATCTGAAAAAAGTAGTTAACTAAATAATTAACTACTTTTTGTAAAATCTAAAAAAACTTAAATTAATCTATTAGCAAGAACAACAATTCTCAGTAGATTCTTCTTCATTGAAAGAACAATCTATCCCGTCACTCAATGCTTGCTTTAACTGATTAAATGCTTGTTTAATTTTTGACAAAGGTGAAGCAATATTCATTCGCATAAATTGTGTATGACTTCCTTCAAACCAATCTCCAGGTGTTAAAGCTAATTTGGCTTGATTAACAATTACATGTTTTAGAGCTTTATCTGATAATTTCAACCTACTAAAATCTAACCATACTTGATATGTTCCCTCGGGTTTATACATAACAACTTCTGGCAACTCCTTTTGTACATAGTTTTCAATCCAATTCATAGTTGTTTCAAGATAAACTAATAAATCATCTAACCATTTTTCACCTTTTGTATAAGCTGCTATTGTTGCATTTGCTGAAAGTATATTTCCATGATCCAAGTATAAAGATTCTACTGTTGTTTTTACTTGTTTTTTGAAATTATCATTAGATATATACAAATAACCATTAGAAATACTTTGCATACCAAATGTTTTAGCTGGTGAACCAATAACTGCAATATGGTTCTCATTATTATTTATAGAAGCTATACTATTAAATTTTGATGCTAAATACACTATATCTGAATGAATTTCATCACTAATAATAGTTACATTATACTCATTTGCTAAATTTACCAACTTTTGTAATTCTTCTTTACTCCATACTCTACCTACAGGATTATGAGGATTACATAGTATCATAGACTTAATATTTAATGTTTTAAACTTACGCTCTATATCTTCAAAATCCATTTCATAACGACCATCAATAACCTTTAACTTATTTCTTACTACTTTTCTACCTGCAGATTCAATAACTTTAAAAAACTGATGATAAACAGGTGTTTGTACCATAATACTATCACCTTTTTTAGATAATTCTCTTATTAAAACACCTATTCCAGTTAGCACACCTGAAACTTGAACAAATGATTTTGGATTTAAAACTAATTGATGACGCTTAAAATTCCAATCGGAAATTGCTTTGAAAACATCTCCTGTATTAAACTCATAAGCATAAATATTTCTTGTTACCAACTTCTGAAGAGCTTCTTGTATTGGTTTTGCTATTTCAAAATCCATGTCCGCTATCCACAAAGGCATCACTTCTGTTGTTCCAAACATCCCCTTTAAATAAGTAGGGTTATTTTTTGCAAAATTATTTTTCACCGAATGTATACTATCAAATTGACTCATTTTTTTCTTTTAATTTATTATTTTCTCCACTCAGCTTTAGCTGCTTTGAAATCTTTTTGAAACGTACTTGTATTCCACATTAGCAATAACATTCTATGTGCTATTTGCCTAGCAGTTTCATCATCACTTGGAAAGTGTACTCCCATTATTTCTCGAGATAAACCAACCTCATAAGCTAAAGATATAAACTCTTCTCTTTTTTCTGGTATCAATTCACTTAATGCGTATGCTTGTATGTATGCCCATAATGTGTGCCCGCTAGCAAATGAAGGCGTTGGAATTTCTTGTAATGGTTTTATATTTGAATCAAGATGATATGGCCTAGCTCTAATTTTATTAAACTTTAATACAAATTCTAATAATCGTGCATCATTCATTATTCCTTTTAATAATTTTGAGGTACTTGGTAAACTCTTAGCATCATATCTCTTACCAGCAATTTCTCGTATCATAAAAAATAAATCTTTTAAATTATTCTCATATCTATCATCTGTTTTAGTATAATTTTTATGAGGCCAATATCCAATTTTTGCAAGTTTCATTACTCGTACTACTTGCTTATTAGTTCTATTTTTTTGTAAATCAAGTAAAAAATCTAATTCTGCCCTAGTTTGCTCCGAACTATTTGCTGGAAAATTTACAGAATTCATAATAAAATCTATTTGACTCGAACTTAAATAATATGGTTTATTTAATGCATAAACTAATATAAAATTTAAATAATTATCTGTAGGATACACTATGGCATCCATCCACGCGAATTTAGTACGCCTATTATTACTTAATTTCTTTAACTCTTTGTAATGATTCTTTACAGGCTCTATATTATGAATGGTAGACAAAATAGAGTTCTGACTATAAACACCTATAGAAAAAGCAAATGAAAAAATTATTATAACACCTATTTTAAAAATACTCATAATTATTTTATTTATTATTACTACCTCAAAACCAACCTATTAACAACCCGAATCCTAGTATAATCATTGAAATACCGGAAATTTGACTTATAATATGTTTATTTTTTAATAATTGATTTGAAAATTTATTGAACCCAAAACCGAAACCAATTAATAAAGCTCCAAGAGGAATACTATAACCAATAGCAAACACAAATAAAGTAAACCAACTTAGAAACAAACTACCTTGTAAATAGGATGTTCCTAGTATAATTGGAAATATTGGGCTACAACCAACAGAACATGCCGTGGCAAAACCACCTAAAAGTAAACCAAACAAAAAACTTTTATTTGCTAGTTTTGAAACTCTATTCGATACTTTTGATCCTATTTTTAAACTAAAAGGAAGCATCCCTAAACTCATTAATCCTAAATACACTATTAAAACACCTGCTAATATTGTCCAATATTGACCAACCATTTTCCCTATAGATGTACTTATTAAACCTGTTAAAGCACCTACTAATGATAAAGAAATAATATTACCTACTAAAAAAGAAAAACCTGTTTTAAGATGTGAGGTTTTACTTTTTGAACTAGTTTCTGAACCTGCATAACTTGTAATTACTGCCAAAACACCAACATTACAAGCAGAACCAACTGCTGCTAAAAGTCCCAGTATAAAAACAGCTATAAAAAAAAATGGTGAGGTTAATTGATTTTCAATAACACCACTAGTCCATTGTTGTATATTTTCTAGCATACTTTCTAATTTGATTTTTTTAAACCATTACAAGTAGCTGTTTGTTTTGGTGAACAGGTAGCTCTTTGATTACTATCACACGAAACTTTACTTGATTCTATACAACTATTTTTTTCACTAGTTGAACAAGTCGCACTAGTAACTATAGCTGTATCATATGCTCTAATTAATTTTATAGAGTTTACATTTATTGCTTTTATAATTGAAGTACTTTTTCCTACAACAGCAATTGATGGTATTTCTTCTATTTTTAATTTTGATACAATATCATTGTAATTGGAAGTGTTTGATTCTAAAACTAATAAATCAGCAGAACTTTCAGTTTCATTTAACTCGTTAACTGTATTACTTACTTTAGAAATAATTTTCTTATTCTGACTGCTATCGTTTCCCTTTAGAACAATATAAACAACCTTTTTATTTGTTTTTATCCATGCAAAATCATTAATAGAAATTGTTACTAATCCTTCAGTAGTTTTACATGCATCGTTATCCGTCACTACTTCTTTAAAAGCTGTATTTAAAGCAAAAATTAATGCTAAACCCAATATAAACAAACCTATTTTTTGTTTCATACTTACGTTTCTATTTTGGGAAGTGCAACAATCAGTATTATCTTTTAATTCTTCGTTTGGTGTACAACAATTTGTTCTGTTTGATTTGTTCATTATTTTTAATTTTAAGGCTATTTTCTACCTATAGACGTCACAGTAAAAAAAAGACGCAAAAAAAATTGCTTCATACAATTATGAAGCAATTTTTCTTATCAAAATGATTCTAAAAACTATTTTTCAGCATAAACACCTAAGCTAATTACGGCATTATCACTTTCCTTAAATTTTTCGAGTTCTTCAGGACAGCATACATAATTTAATAACACCTCATCTGGCATATCTACAATTCGTTCTTTTGTTATAGTAATATTTTTAAAGCCAGCGTCCTTTATTGCTTGTATATACTCTTCTTCCTTTAATGCTCCAGAAATACATCCCGCATACATTTCAGCAGCTTCCATTATTCCTTTTGGCAAAGTTCCTCTTAAAACAATATCTGACATGCTAAAATGACTTCCTGGTTTTAAAACACGATATACTTCCTCATATGCTTTCTTTTTATCTGGAACTAAGTTTAATACACAGTTACTCACTGTAACATCAATACTATTATCTTTAAGAGGTAAATTTTCAATTTCTCCTAATATAAAATCGATATTAGTGTACTTAAGTTTTTGTTTATTCTCATTAGCTTTTTCGATCATTGCCTCCGTCATATCAACTCCTATTACATATCCAGAATCTCCTACAAGCCTTCTAGCTACAAAAACATCATTTCCTGCACCAGAACCTAAATCTAAAACAGTATCACCTTCTTTTATTTTTGCATACTCAGTTGGAATTCCACATCCTAATGCATAATCTGCATCAGCTTCATACCCTTCAACAGTTTCATAACTTTCACTTAATGTCCAATCTTGAGCTGGCGATCCACATGATGTTGGTCCACAACCACAACCTGCTCCAGAATTTGCAACCCTTGTATACGCTTCTTTTACGTGTTCTTTAATTTCTTGTGACATACTATATTTTATTTAAAGTGTTTTTATTTAATTTTCACTCTATAGACGTCAGCTAGAAAAAAGGACGCAAAAAATAGTTAATCACATTTTTTTTTACACTTTTTTTCCTTGTAATCAATAACATCTCCATACACATCTGTAGAGATTATACAGCAATCTTCATAAGCAGACTTTAGCATTTCTCTTCCCCGTTGTACTCTTGATTTTGTTCCCGAATATGAGATATTTAATAGTTTAGCAATTTCTTTCTGAGGTATATTTTCAATATCTGCTAAAATAATAGCCTGCTTATATTTATCAGGTAGTGAATTTATGAATGGGCTTAAACAACTAGTTAACTCTGAAGTAAGAGTGTCTTCATGTAAATCTTCTGAATCTATATTATCAGAAGATTCATTGTACTTCAACTTTCTAAAGTGAGAAACTATTTCATTACGTGTAATTTGATAAATCCAAGCTATTAGTTTTTCTTTATTTTTCAAGGTTTCAAACTTTGTAAACACCTTTAAAAAAACATCTTGAACAATATCTTTTGTAAGCTCGGTATCTTTAACTTTTCCATTAACAAAATTAGTTAATCGATCATTCATCGTATTCCAAACATGTATAATTTCAGTATTCATAATTACAAAAATAAATCTTTGATTTATTTATAGACGCGGAGACTAAAAAAAGACGCAGCTTTTTTTATTACTTATTTTACTTTGTAAAACATTTACTCTACTAAAACAAAACAATTCTAGTTATAAATGATCTCAATATTACTTGTTAATGGATAACTTTGACAACTTAGTACATAACCATTTTCTACTTCTTGTTCTGTTAATGCTAAATTTTTTAACATAGCTACTTTTCCTTTAATTACTTTACATTTACAAGTAGCACAAACCCCTCCTTCACATGAGTATGGTGGTGAATAATTTTCATCTAACAAGGCTCTTAAAACAGTTTTTCCTTTAGGAATAATAATTTCATTTTTTTCACCTTTTAAATTAACTATTAAGTTAGCTTCTGTAGTAGTTTCTATTTCGTTATTCATAATTGCTCCTCCAAAACTTTCAATAAATATTCTATTGAAAGGAACATCCATACCTTCTAACGTTTTTACAGTATTATCTATCATTTTTCCAGGGCCACAAACATAATATTCAGCATTTTGTGCATAAGGTGGGTATGTATTTATAAACCAATTTATACATACAGCATCGACTCTTCCTTTTCTATAAGTTTTATCAGATACTTTCCATAAATCACTCCAACTACTTTTTGGTCTACTTAATGTTTGTATTAATACAAATCTATTTTTATATTTTTCTTCAAGTAATTTTAACTCTTCTCGAAACATAATAGTTTCTTGATTTGTATTACCATATATCATATATACATAGCTCCTTTCTTCTGTATGCAATACCGTTTTTAAAATAGAAATAATAGGTGTAATTCCACTACCTGCCGCAAATAAATAATATGTTTTATAATTATCTTTATTCACCTTTGCTAAAAAATATCCTTCAGGAGGTAAAACTTCTACATAGTCTCCTTTTTTAAGAGTATCATTTATATGGTTTGAAACCAAACCATCCTTAACACGTTTTATACAAATTTGTAAATACTCACTAATAAGAGGCGAGCTACATAATGAATATGAACGACGAATTTGCTGTCCTTTTAGATTAAATTGTAACGTAATATATTGTCCTGGATCATATTTAAACACACTATATAATTCATTTGGTATTTTGAAAGTAATTAAAACTGAATTTTTAGTTTCTTCTTTCAAGTCGATAATTTTTAATGAATACACTTTACCCATAATACGTTTTTAAATATTTGCTCCGTGATTATTCATCCATTTCTTAACCTCTTCTTGAAAACGCATAACTGCATATTCTCCTCTTTTGGCCCTTGCTCCTACACTAAACATTGGCGATTTTAAAGATTTTTGCTGTTGCTCACAAGCATATACGTCTTCTTTCATAAAATCTCCAGAAGCCATTGGATCGCTTGGATCTCCTTCGTACTTCCCTTTATTTCCATATTTTAACCAAACTTTGCTCATGGAAGACCTAGTATATTGTTTGGTAAACTCCCATTCACTAGCATTTTCCATTTTAGATCTAATTACAACCAATGTTTTATCTGCAGCTAATGGTATTGCATGAAAAGTATTCCATGCTGCTTCCCCTTCAGTAATTCCTATATTAGGGAACAACCAAGGCACATAAGCTCCAATTTTTTCTCTTGGCACACTACTTATTAACGGCTGTGGTGATGCATTATCTACATCTGCTAAATACTCTGTAACCAAAGGTTCATAAAACCAATAATGGGGTCCTTTCCAACCAAATTCTGCTTTTGCATGGTCATACATATTTAGTGTTCCTTCATGTAAATGAGCTAAATGGTAATGATCTATATAGTTTTCAACAATAATTTTCCAGTTTGCATGTATCTCTTTAGTGTAAAATGCCTCCCCTTCTTTTTCCTGGTACTCTACTAATTCTTCAGGTATATGTGGCCCTAAATATGGTGTTACTTCTCCAAAAAACTCTAGTATATTCTGAGCATTCTTTTCTGGATGCACAAATAACATTCCTTTAAAAATATCAACTGAAGCTTCATGCAAATTCAAATCACATTCATGTAACTTTTTAGAGCATAAATCTGGAAACTCCTCTTCTTTTTTAGGTACACTAATTAATTTCCCTTCTAAATCATATGTCCAATCATGATACGGACAAGTAATTGCTTTTTGATTTTTTCCTACTGCACGTAAAAGTTGTGTACCTCTATGACGACACATATTATGAAAAGCTCTTAGTCGATGGTCTCGACCTTTAACTATGAAAATATTATTTAATCCAGCTTGAACAGCAATGTAATCTCCCGGATTTGCCACATCTTCTACCAAACCTGCAAATTGCCATGTAGTACTAAATAAAGTTTTCATTTCTAAATCAAACCACTCTTTAGATGTATAAGCTTCTACAGGTAATACATGCATCATTTTCTTTTGTTGTGAATCCATACTTCTACTCATATTATTTATTAATAATCCTTCTCCAAACCTCTTCATAAGGCTCTCCTTCTACCGTCATTAATACCTTTAGTATATCTTTATTTTTTAACGTAATAACAACTTCATAATAAGTTCCTCCAGGCAAATACATTTTCCCTTTTATATACTTTTTTCCTTTTCTTTCAACTCCCGTCAAAAAATAGTCTTCTTTTTTATTATTTCCTTTATATGTTTCTTTTCCGTCATTGTAGTAATGAATTTTCCCAAAGAATTTTCCTTTATATTCAACAACTTCATACACCGCTTCGTAATAGTCATTTTTCACTTTCCAAGTGCCTATAATTTCATCACTACTTTGAGCACACGAAACACAAGCAATTAAGGACACTAGAATTATTAATAACTGTTTCATTTTTTTAAATTTTATAAAATAATTACACCTTATAAGCCCTATAAAATATTTTCTGCTTATTAAAAATACTTTTGCTAGTAATACTCACTATAATCTATAAACAAAGTAGATAATGAATATATTGACATTAACACCCAACTACTAATAATTACCCAATAGAGCACTGTATTTTCTTTTTTTGATATAGGCTCAATAAAATAAGTTATTCCTGTAAACAGATCTGGAATCACCCAAAACAGGAATAAAATTCCCCATGCCCATTCCCAATTCATTAGTAAAGCGACGTACATTAAAATTAATGCTGCTATTGATCGCCATTTAAAAGATTGTTTCATTCTTAAATATAAAAAAGAAATTTTAAATTGAGATACCAAATCTTCTTAACATCTTCTTTTCTAGACTCCAAAAAAAACTAAATTGCCCGAAACCCCAACCGAATAACACTAAAAAAACTTGATAAAACACAAAGCTTGAAATCACAAAAAGTGGATAATAGATAAACGGGTTAAAATTATCTAAAGTAATTCCTAATAACTTTAAAACTGGTCTTCCAATGGCTATAGATGATGAGCCTGTAATTGAAAAAACTATACATATTATCATTAAATATTTTGGTGTTTCTACATTCCAACATACCATTAATTTTTTCATCTTAAATAAATTTGGTTCAAAATTATACAATAGTCATTTACTTTATTTTGACTTATATCAAAAACGCTTCTTTGTGATGATTTTGACATAAGTCAAAATTATTGTTTAGAAAGCTTCCCAATTTTGCCTTCGTAATTATTAAGTATTAAAAATGAAAAAATCTCTAGTTGGTGTATTCCTTTTTTTAATTAGCTGTTCTTCTCAAATTGATCATCGAGTTTTAGGTACCTGGAAAGTTCAAAGTACTTTTTATAAAGCTATTTATAAGATAGAAAAACAGCATACAAAACTTATAGGTAAAGTTCTTTACTATAATGATGACACTACTATACTTAAAAAAACAAACACTGATAAAGATATTTTTTTTAAAAACTTAGAATATAAAAATGAGGTATATGTTGATGCTATTTCTGGTGCTACAAAAACTAATTCTAAAAATTTAAAAATTAAAGTTAAACACAAGGATACACTAGAAGTTACTAGCTATATAAGTAATAAGCCTCTAGTTGAAATTTGGATACGAAAATAATACTAAACAATAAATTATGAAAAAAAGACACATTCTTTTTGGGATACTAATAACACTTTCTCTTACAAATTGTGAAGATGGAATTAGAGATATAACTGGAGGAGGAACAGCAACACCAAATCCAGATCCATTAACAGAAGTTATCCCTACAAATATTAATACCGATGGATTTGACTTTCTTGAAAAAATACAAGGCCATTGGGTAGGTAGTAATCGAGTTATTGCTGATGATTATCCCTGGTTTGGCTGGGATTATAGAGCTATTTCTAAATCACATATACACGGTATTCATGAAGGTGGTTCATTAGGTAACTTATTTACTTCTTTTTTTGTAACCAACTATAAAGGTACTAGAACAATAATGGCACGTAATGGAGGACTATTAAGTGGTATTTATAGAACAAGTTATTTTGTATTAGATAAGGTTGAAAATAGAAATACTGAAGGGAAATACTATCGTTTTGTAGATGCTATTGGTAGTGAAAATATTATGTACTTTGAGTTACGTTTTAAAAACGACAGCTTATACTTTAACTCTTATACTAGCAATTTAGGGAATCGAATTCCATCTCGCCATATGACTTTTAAAGGAAAGAAAATGCATATTGAATTAGCACAAACGGCGGCTAATACTACTAACTTCCCTCAAAATGTTATTGATACTGGTTTAGATTTTAAAAACGGGTTTAAACCTGAAAATCTATACGTAGAACAAGGAGGAGAAAGTGCAAAATCGGCAACATTCTTAGCGCAACAAACAAATAATAATGTATATGAATTAGCACCACAATCTGGAGATCCATATCAAATAACTAACCATCCTAGATTAGGTACGTTAACTGTGAATTTAACAAGAAGTAGTCAAATTAGTGAAACTGACTTGTTAGTGTATCTATCTAGAGACCCTTTAACAGATGTTAACGGCTATTTAACCACCAACATGAATGCTTATAACACATTACTACATTTTCCAAGTTTAGAAAATAAAGAAAATGATTTTTTATTTACATACCTGCATCCTGGAGAGTATTACTTAACTGTTATTGCTGATAAAAATGATGACGGAAGTCCAAATCAAGGAGATATTTTAAGTATTAGTAAAAAAGTTACAATACTTCCTTTAGAAAATAAAATTGAAAACGTAACCAATATTGATATTCAAAATTAAAAATATGAAAAAAATAGTATCCCTATTAATCATAACTATATTGATGATTAGTTGTACAACTGCAGAAATTCCTTTAGCTGGACAAGTTCCTATTACTAGAAACATAACTTATACACAAGATATCCAACCCATTATATTTAATAACTGTTTAACCTGTCATAGTTCAGTAAATCCAAGAAACGGATTAATCTTAGAAACCTTTATTCAAGTAAAAAATTCAGCTCAAAATGGAACTTTAATAGCACGAATGAACGATGCTGCTAATCCTATGCCCCAAAGTGGTCTTTTAACAGCAGATAAAAGAGCACTAATTGATAAATGGAGAACCGATGGTTATTTAAAATAATAAAAACATCCCTAAAACATACTCTAAAATGAGAAACCTAATCATACTTACAATTGTATTAATAAGTCAAACTATTAATGCTCAAAAGTACTTTACAAGAACTGGAAAAACAGATTTTAAGGCTTCAGTTGATGCTTTTGAACCTGTAGAAGCTTCGAACAATAGTACTACAGCAATTTTAAAAATAAACACAGGAGACTTTGCCGCTCAGCTATTTATTAATGCTTTTAATTTTAAAGTTGCCTTAATGCAAGAGCATTTTAATGAAAATTATATGGATAGTGACACGTATCCGAAAGCTATATTTAGAGGAAAAATAGAAAAATTCTCTTTAAATAAATTAAGTACAAAAAAAGAATTTTTGTTAAATGGAACAATAGAAATCCGTGGAATTAAAAAAGAAATTAACACACTTGTAACCGCCATTTATAAGGAACATAAAATTTTAATAAAAGGTAACTTTTCTATTACCCCTCAAGATTTTGAAATTAAAATACCTAGTGTTGTTAGAAAAAAAATTGCCCAACAAATAAACATTATAATTAATTATGAGTTGGTTGAAAAAAAATAAATTAATAGTAGTACTATTCTTTATTGCTTTGTGTGGATTTACTTCTTATAAATACATTTATAAACCACATAAAACTATTGAAAGTTTGCCACCAAATTTCACAGGAAGCTCATTATTTTTTTTACAAAAAGCTAACAAAAATTTTAACCACTGGAATTCAAAAATAGTTGTATTAACTGGTAAAGTAAGTTCTATTGATAAAGAAGGTATTACATTAAATGACAAAATATATTGTCAATTTAAAAACCCAAAAGAAGCTACTCTTATAAAAGAAAATCAAGTTGTACGAATCAAAGGTCATGTTATAGGATACGATAATTTATTAGACGAATTAAAACTAAATCAATGCATACTAAAATAACATATATCATCATCATTACTTTATCGTTATTATCAATTACAACTCAAGCACAAGATGATTTATTAAATGAACTAAATAACGAAACTAAAAACACAAAACAATTTGATTTACCTGCATTTAAAGCCATGCAAATAGGTAATTTACAATCTACTAAAATTGCCGATAAAGGAGATTTATACTTAATTGTATCACATCGTTTTGGTACTTTTAAAAACGGAATTGATGACTTTTTCGGATTAGATCAAGCAAATACTAAAATACAATTAGCCTATAGTTTTTGGGAAGGAATTCAGTTAAGTTTCAGTAGAGATAGTTTTGAAAAAACATATTCAGGTACTGCTAAAGTTCGTTTAACAAAGCAATCAAATCAATTTCCTTTGAATATAGTTGGATATGCAAATGCTGATATTAATTCAGAAATTAAAAAAGCTAACTACCCTAGTTTAAAATTTGGTGATCGTATGACTTATACTACTCAATTGTTGGTTTCTCGAAGAATTTCTAAAAAACTTTCTTTAGAAATCGCTCCTTCATTTATTCGTCAAAATTTACAAGACCTAAACTTCACTGGGGCTAGAACACATAACCAGATATTAATGGGGTTGGGAGGTCGAATGAAAGTTAGCAAACGCATGAGTATTAACCTAGAGTATGCTTATAATTTCAGTAAACATGAAAATTCAAAATATAACAATCCGTTGACTTTAGGAATTGATATTGAAACAGGAGGACATGTGTTTCAATTATTATTTTCAAATGCTAGAGGTAGTAATGATGGTGCTTTTTTAACTAAAGCACAAGGTGATTGGAGCACTGGGGATATTTCATTTGGTTTTAATGTTGTAAGAGTTTTTTAACGCATAAAACCTTCTTTTCAAGATAAAATCTTTCTTATAATTAAGAAAGATTTTTTTATTTCCCCCTAACTCTACTAAGAGTTTCTTGGCTAATTCCCAACATAGAAGCAATATGGCCTAAATTTGCTATTTGAGTAATTTTTGGAAACACATTAATTAACAATTCATACTTTTCTTTAGCTGTTAAAAAATAATACCCTTTATAAAAATCATCAATTATAGCTATCTGCTCCTCCATCATTAAACGCCCAAATCGCTCTAAAGTTGGATAATTTTGATATAATTCTTGCCAATCATTATATGAAATTGCAAAAACTAGTATATCACTAGTAGCTTCAATATACTCCAATGAAGGTTTTTTTAAAATATAACTATGCCACGAAGTAAATATTGATTGCTCCGGATAAATCCAATGTGTAATATCTTTACCCTTTTGAAACAAGTATGTTCTTACAGTTCCTTCAGATAAAAAATATAAATGTTTACATGTTTTGCCTTCTTCTACTAATAACTCATTCTTGCTATATTTCTTTTTAACAATAACATTTGTAATAGCCTTTTCTGCCTCTTCAGAAAGAAAAACATATTGTTTAATAAATTGAATAAAATCTTGCATAAAGCTAATTTAAGAAATGCTATACAAAAGTTAAAATTAATCAACACTAATTGTTTCAATTTTAACTGGAGATAGCATCCAAAACATATCTTCTGATTTTTGTTTTACATACCAAATAAAAACACCTTTTGTATGCTTATTTTGAAGTTTTCTTTTTAATACAAAAGCTGGAATCCAAAGTAATCTAACTTTTCCTGTACCATTCCAGCCAGCTTTTAATAACATTTCTCGAACTACTTTTGTATATTCTTTATAGTTTGAAATATACTCAGCAGGATCAAGGGTAACTTGAATATTATCAATAAATGTATGGCGACTAACCTTAAAGGATTTTAATTGCTCAGGAGGATAGGATATAATTGATTTATTTATAAGATTCCATTCTGAAAAATCTTCTTTATCATCTATTAAGTTCTTATATTTTTTTTGCTCACCTGTACAATAATGTTGGTACACTTTTTTATTCGTCCAATATTCAATTTCATTAAAATCATCATTGATACTACATTCAAAATAAAGTTTGTTGTTTTTATACTTTTCAAACTCTTTTTTCGAAAACACCTTCTTTTTATCTATGGTCATATTAATCTTCAGCACCGTGTCTGAAGTTATTTCATATTTAAAAATTTCTTGCTTATAAAAAGCTTGAGTAGTTTTAATAAAAAGAGTGTTATTTATCAATTTGTTTGAACAAATTTTAAAGAAAAACTGACCATCAAAATCCGATACCCTGGTATCAATCCATTTTTTATGCTCATTCATAAACTCAACAACGACTCCTGTTAAAATATCATTCGTAGTGTTATCTCTAATTAACCCCTTAATTTTATGAACACTCCTTTTTTTAAAAGGAATATTTGTTTGAGAATGAGAAACAAAACTATAAATAAACGCAATAATGATTATTTTATATTTCATAGGTTGGATGTATCTTTTTTAAACGGAGTAACAAAAAGGTTTTGACTATGAATACTACAATTTATAATTCTTAGTTTTTTAGTAAAAAAACACTCAATAGTAGTAATAAAAAGCCAAGTAACATCATAATAACACCAGCAAAATATTCTTTTGATTTATAGCTTTCATGAGTTAATAATACTTCATCTTCAGATATCAACTTCAATACATTATTTGCTACCTCATCCTGGTTTAATTTTTTATAATACACCAAAACCGTTGTACCTTCTTTTAACTTCCTTGTTAACTCGGCATAATTTTGATTGTTATTATAACTATAAAAAGCTTCATTCGTAGTATTCAACTTTATTTTTAGAATTTTTAAATTAAAATAAATTGAATATTTACCCGTAGCCTTCGTTCTTTTTAAAACAACCTTTGCATGCTCTATAATCCCTTTTTGCTGATGAATACTTTTTAGATCTCTTGAATAATTTTCTTTTAAGGTAGAAAAACCCAGCCAGATAAGTAGTATTGAAACTCCAATTGAAAAAACAAAAAAAACACTTTTTTTAATGGTTTTTATATTCATGTTTCATATTTATTAGTACCTAATTTAATTACTTAAGTTCAATTTTAAGACCATATTATCATAACACTACAAAAAATTATTATAGTTAGTATAACAATTAATACTAGAAGTTGAACTTGATACCTAATACTAGATATTACTTTTTTCTGACTGCGTTTTACATCAAACATTCTTTTTATTTCTTCCTTTTCATAGTCAATTTGATTCATTTCCCCGCTACTTTTTCACTCTATTCATCTTCATAATTTCCAAAAAAGAAATATAACAATCCCCCAACTAGTATTAATAGAAATCTAACAACCCATCCCATAGTATTTCCCCAAACATCTACCCATGCTAATAACCTTATATTGTAATTAAAAATTGAAAGCACGATAGACATAATTCCCATAGCAGCAAGAACCAATCCTCCTTTTCCTAATTTTGATTTAATAGTTTCCATAAAGTTTTATTTTTAAGTTCGGAATAAAAGTATTGGATACATAAACATCAAAAAATAGAGAATCTATTTTAGAGTCTTTAGAAGAAATAAGTGATGCGTTTAAAGAAATAAACGTTTTCTAAAAATTTTAAAAAAATAGTGTTAAAAATATTGTAGTTTATTTTTTTAGTAAATAAATTTGTTTTCAAATTAACCTAAAAATTGTTATAACTATGAAAAAAAACTATCTTTTTCTATTTTTTGTTGTGCTCTTAAGTTTTCAAACGAGCTATGCAACAAAATACTTTGTAAATCTTAAAGCTTCCGGAACAAATGATGGAAGTAGCTGGACAAATGCTTTTACTTCTTTATCAACCGCACTAGCTAATGCCTCTAGTGGCGATGAAATATGGGTAGCAAAAGGTACTTATAAACCATCTAAAGATGGCTTTATTATTTTAAGCGGTGTTCGTTTATACGGAGGTTTTTCAGGAAATGAAAACACCCTAAATGAAAGAAATTTAACTAATTTTGAAACTATCTTAGATGGTAATATTGGTGATTTATCAAAATCTACAGATAATGCTACACATGTTGTGTACATGAAGAATGTTAGTAACCAAACCAGGCTGGATGGATTCAAAATTATTAATGGTCATTCAAATAACCTCAGTAATGATTCAAAAGGTGGAGGCTTATACAATCTAGGAGGTCGTCCAACTATTGCAAATTGCTTTTTTTCTGATAATTTTTCTGAAAATTACGGAGGTGGCATTTGCTCTGAAAGTGGCTACATAAAAATAGAAAACTGTACTATTACCAATAATACTGTTGAAGGCTTTGGTGCTGGTATACATTTATCACAAAGAGGTACAGCAACCATTTCTAACTCAAAAATTAGTTTAAATAAATCTATTTATGGTAGCGGAGGTGCTATTTCTTCTGGTAACGGTTTTTCTTCGTTAACAATTGATAGAACCGAAATTTCTGGAAACACTGTACAAGATTTTGCAGGAGCTATTGTTGTAGGTGATGATACTAGTGTAACTATTTATAATTCATTAATATTAGGTAATACAGCAAAAAAAGGAATTATATCTATGCATACTACCTTTAACAGTGAAACTCATAAAATTATTAATACTACCTTTTCAGGAAATAAAAGTACTGAAAAATCTAGTAGATCTTGCACTCTTATTTTTAACGATAATACTAAAGTAGCAAACTGTATATTTTGGGATAATCTTGCTCCTGCAGGTAATATTTACAAATTTAAAACTTTGGTTGATCCATTAGTTTCTAATTGTATTATTGAAAATGGGCATGATTCTGGTACTGATAATATCACTACAGATCCTAAATTTAAAAACCCTGCTTCTAAAGATGATGCTCCTTTTTCAAGTGATGGTTATGACTTTTCTTTAGATAGTAAATCTCCTGGAATTAATACAGGTAACAACAGTTATTTATCTAGTAAATACAACTTAGATATTAATGAATTTGAAAGAAATTTTGATTCACATATTGTTGATATTGGTTGCTATGAATATCAAGCTACTTTAAGTATTAAAAATAATACGTTATTAAATACAGTTAGCTACTATAACTATAACACTAAAAGTATAATTATTAATACTTCCAATATTTCTAAAATAAAGTATCAGTTATTTGATTTAAAAGGGCTATTAGTAGCTAAAGGAACTACTCTTGGAAAATCTGAAGTTTCTATTAACAACCTAAACAATGGAATTTATATATTAAAACTAAAAGACTTTAATTCTAATTCTATAGTAAGCAAAAAATTAATCAAATATTAATTTTAACTGATATTTCTTTTAAGAATTTAAAAACAGCCTTATTCGTTTAAAATGAATAAGGTTGTTTGTTTCATCTAAAAAACAGTATATAATTAATTGTATTATTATTAAATTACTCGTTCGTCCGCTTTATACGCACCACGACGGTGTAATATCCATTGGGCTTCGTCTAAAGGATTTACCCCTTTATACTCTCGAACAACACCCTCTCCTTTAGGACAGGTATCATATCCATGGAATTGTACTCTAAGACGCGATTTACCACTCGTTATTGAATTTAATTTTCTGCTAAAATCTAAGGATGTAGCTACAGGAATTCTTCCTTTTAAATGAAACACCTCATCAATAAATACCGGAGTATCAAAGGTGGCTCTTCTTGTACTTAACTCAGAAGTTATTTTTCCTAATAACGATTCATTGGCTTTTATTTCAAAGCTTAATATAGGTTCTAACAAATGTGTACCACCAATTTTTAATCCTTGCATAATTCCCATAGGAGTTGCTAGGTTAAAATCACCAGGTCTAGAATGTACATTATGGTCTTCTCCTTTAATCAAGGTAATTTTTACATCGGTTACCTCCCACCCTAAAATTCCTTGAGCTAAAGCTTTCGGAATGGTTCGTTCTATTTCATTTTGATATTTAATATGTACATCATTCTGTGAAACAATTGAATGATAACTAACTCCTGAATTTAACGGAGCAGGCTCAATTAAAAAAGTCATAATTGCCCAACAAGGTTTTGGCATCCAATAACGAATATACCCTTCTGCTTTAGTGCTAATCGTTTCTTTATAGACCACTTGGGGATCCGTAAAACTTGCGTTGATTGAAAAACGTTCTTTTAAAACATGTTCTAAAATTTCAACTTGCATCTGTCCCATTAACAACAATTGTAACTCCTTCTCAGCTTTGAACCATTTAAAACTTAAAGAAGGATCTTCTCTATCTAATTGCTGTAAAGCATCTGCTAGTACGTTATAATCAGCATTGTTATCAGGAATCACCTGAACACTCAATACTGGAATATGCAACTGAGGTAATTTTGGAATTCCTTCTGGACTTCCTAAAACATCACCAGCTTTTGTACCTAAAACACCCGTTATTACCCCAATATCTCCCGATTGTAAAATAATATTATCAATGTACTTTGTGTTATGTAATTGTTTTGTCTGATTAATTTTAGTTTCTAACTGTTGTGTATCATTGTATATGGTAGATTTAGAAGATAATTCTCCTGAAAAAACTTTTACATGTGCCATCGTACCAAAAACCTTATAATGTTCTAACTTAAACACAAATGCTGAAAGCTCTTTGGTCGTGGTTATTTTAGAAGTTGGACAATAGGCTACTATTCCATCTAAAAGTTCAGTTACCCCTATATTATTCTTAGCAATACCAGTATATACAGGAGTTATTTTAGTATCGATTGTTAACTTGCGAATACTCTTTACATACTCTTCATCTTTAATTGATTCTGAGTTTAAAAAACGTTCTAATAAAAGCTCATCACCCTCTAAAATATGCTCAATTGACTTTTCTTTAATTTCACTATCAACTTCACTATTAAAAACTGGCATTATGGTAGCATCCGTTAATCCATCATTTTCTGAGGCGTACAACACTACTGTTTTAGTTTTTAAATCACTTTCTATCTGGGTAATTGTTCCTTCAGCATCTGCACCTTGACGATCAATTTTATTAATAAAAATAAGAGTTGGTATATGTAACTCTTGTAAAGAATCCCAAATATTTAGGGTATGTGCTTGCACCCCTTCTACAGCAGAAACTACTAACACTACCGCATCAACAACACACAATGCACGCTCTACCTCGCTTGAAAAATCAACGTGACCAGGCGTATCAATTAAATTAATCTTTGTGTCTTTCCATTCAAAGGAAGTGGTGGCTGCTTTTATAGAAATTCCACGTTCTTTCTCTAACGCTAAACTATCAGTACTTGTTGACCCTTTATCCACACTACCCAACGTTCTAATAGCACCTGAATTGTATAAAAAATGCTCGGTAAGTGTGGTTTTACCTGCATCTACATGGGCTAAGACACCTATATTAATAGTTGGTTTCTTCATTATTGAAAGTAATTTGATGTTTTTTTAAATTCCAATTGTAAAATAATAGGAATCCCGTAATAATAAGCCTTTTTTATAGATTAATACTTCTAGCTGAAAGATTTTTTATCAAACCGTCATTAGGAATGAAACAAAGTGAAATGAAGTAATCTCACCATCGCTAACTCAAAACAAATCAAAAACACTCAACAAACAGATTGCTTCAGTCGTAACCTCCATCGCAATGACCAACCCAAACCGTCATTACGAATGAAACAAAGTGGAATGAAGTAATCTCACCATCGCTAACTCAAAACAAATCACAAACTCTCATTAAACAGACTACTTCCTCGTGCCTCGTCGCAATGACAAACCCAAACCGTCATTACGAATAAAACAAAGTGCAATGAAGTAATCTCACCAACACTTACTCTAAACAAATCACAAACTCTCATTAAACAGATTGCTTCCTCCTACCTCGTCGCAATGACAAACCAAACCGTCATTACGAATGAAACAAAGTGGTATGAAGTAATCTCTCTATCGCTAACTCTAAACAAATCAAAAACTCTCATTAAACAGATTGCTTCCTCCTACCTCGTCGAAATGACCAAGCCAAACCATTATTACGAATGAAACCTAGTGGAATGAAGTAATCTCTCTATCGCTAACTCTAAACAAATCAAAAACTCTCATTAAACAGATTGCTTCCTCCTATGTCGTCGCAATGACGAACCCAAACCGTCCTCAGAAATCAATCCGAAAATTACACCGAATAAACGTAAAAAATGAAAAGCTGTTTGAATGGAATGAGTTCTTTTCATTTAGTGTTGAGGATGTTAATTTTCGAGTGAAGATTTCGAAAGACTAGATTTTTTGTTTCTTTTTCATCAATGGAAAAAGAAAAAGTAAATTCGATTAAACAGACTACTTCCTCCTACCTCGTCGCAATGACAAACCAAACCGTCATTACGAATGAAACAAAGTGGAATGAAGTAATCTCATCATCGCTAACTCAAAACAAATCAAAAACTCTCATTAAACAGATTGCTTCAGTCGTAACCTCCATCGCAATGACAACACAACTAACAAAATACTAAAAACTAACTTTTTTCTATTTCACGTATAAATAGAGAATGTTATAAACAAAACCACATTCAAACTCAATTAAATTACACCAAAAACTTTTTTACTACTTCTTATGGCTTTCCGTAGTGTTTATTGTTTGGGTTTTATTATTTTTAAACCTCGAGAAAATTGCCTTCCTAAATACAGGAATAAATTATTATCTAATATTATATATGAGCGATATAAAAGAAATAATAGAAACACTAGTAAAATTCAGAAACGAAAGAGATTGGGAACAATTTCATAACCCAAAAGATTTAGCTATTGCCTTAAATATAGAAGCAGGTGAACTCTTAGAGAATTACTTATGGAAATCACCTAAAGAAGCTAACGAAGAGAAAGTAAAAGAGGAGCTAGCAGATGTCTTCGCTTATGCATTTCTTTTAGCTGAAAAACATGGATTTGATGTAAAGGAAATCTTGTTAGATAAAATAAAAAAGAATGGAGAAAAATACCCTGTTGAAAAATCAAAAGGGAATGCAACAAAATATACTGAACTTTAAATGATTTCACCTCTAGTAAAAGTAAACCATTACGATTTCGAGAATAATCTATTTGAAAATTTTAATACAAATCATTTTGCAAAAGACCTTTGGCCTCTTGTATATATTTTGAGTGATGATAAAACCAAAACTGCTTATATAGGAGAAACAACTGATACTTATAAAAGAATGAATTCCCATTTAAAAAACCAAACAAAAGGGAAGCTTACATCAGTTCACTTTATAACCAGTGAAATATTTAATAAGTCTGCAACATTAGATATAGAATCAAACTTGATTAAATATATGTCGGGTGATAATGTATTCAATTTATTAAATGCAAACATAGGTTTAGCAAATCATAATTATTATCAGAAAAAAGAAGTTTACTGGGATGTTTTTAACTCAGTATGGAACCAACTTAGAGCGGAAGGAATAACAAAACATTCTATTGAATATATTGGTAATACTGACCTTTTTAAATATTCACCATACAAAAGCTTAACGAACGAACAAAGTCAAGGTCTCCTTCAAATATTAAATAGTTTAGTAACTGGTAAACATGAAAACACTATTGTAGAAGGCGGTGCTGGTACAGGAAAAACAATACTTGCTATATTTTTATTCAAAATTCTTTCAAGTCATTTGGAAGATTTCAGTTTTAAAGAATTCGGAACAGAAGAAAAAACATTTATTGATTTAGTCAGAGAGATTAAAACCACTTTACCTAAACCTAAAATGGCACTTGTAGTTCCTATGTCTTCTTTTAGAACTACTTTAAAAAAGGTGTTTAAAAATATAAAAGGACTTAGTGCAAATATGGTAATTGGTCCTGCTGAAGTGAGTAAAAACACCTATGATATTTTAGTAGTAGATGAATCACATCGTTTAAGAAGAAGAGTAAATTTAGGTGCATATTTCGGAGCTTTTGACAAAGCTTGTAAACTTCTTAATCTTGATAAACATAATTGTAGTGAATTAGATTGGGCAGTTATGCAGTCTAAACATACCATTTTGTTTTATGATGAAAACCAATCTATTAAACCATCAGATGCCAAGAAAGAAGATTTCGATGCCCTCAAAGATTCTAACAAAACTTCTATACTTAAATTAAAGTCTCAATTTAGAGTTAAAGGGGGAAATGCATATATTGAATTTATTGATTCGCTTCTTAACTGTAAACTTGATAAAAATACGGAAGCTTTTAATTCAAAAGAATATGAATTTACTTTATTCAATTCTTTGGAAGCAATGGTTGAACAAATTAAATTAAGAAATGACGAAAGCGGGCTTTCTAGATTAATTGCAGGATATTCATGGGAATGGAAATCGAACAAAAATAAAGAGGTATTTGATATACATATTGATAATGTGCAATTAAAATGGAATGGCACTGCTAATGATTGGATAAACTCTGAAAACTCAGTTAATGAAGTTGGTTGTATTCATACTACGCAAGGATATGATTTAAATTACTCTGGGATAATTTTCGGAAACGAAATTTCTTTTGATCCTGATACTCAGGAAATAATTATTAAAAAGGAAAACTATTTTGACAAAAATGGAAAGCAATCTATTAATGACCCAAAGGAATTAAAAAACTTCATCATAAATATTTATAAAACAATTATGCTTAGAGGTATAAAAGGAACGTATATTTATATATGTGACCCTAACCTAAGAGCTTATTTTGAATCTTTTATTCCTACATTTCAAAATGAACTAATTTCTAAAAACAACCTTTTTAGAACTGAAAATATCAAACCTTTTGAAAATACTGTTCCTCTTTACGATTTAAAAGTTGCCGCAGGTAACTTTGGAGAGTTACAACAATATGATGATGTTAAATGGATTAATATTCCTGAAACAATTCGCTCAAATAAAGATTTATTTGCTTGTCAGATAATTGGTGAATCAATGAATAAAATTATTCCTAACGGCTCTTATTGTCTTTTTAAAAAATATACTGGTGGTTCAAGAAACGGACAAATTGTATTGGTAGAACATACTACTATTCAAGATTCTGATTTTGGTTCTTGCTATACAATTAAAGAGTATGAAAGTAAAAAATATGAAGATGAGAACGGATGGAAACATCAATCTATTACTCTTAAACCTTTATCAACTGACGAAAAATACAAGAGCATTGTTTTAGCCGATGTAGAATTGGATTCTTTTAAAGTAGTTGGAATTTTTGAATGTGTATTAAAATAAAAAGAAATGAACGTATTTAAAATACAAATTTTAGATGATGACACCAAAGTAAACCATGTTGATGAATGTTTAAAAGACAATCGTATAACTACTCATATTGATTATGCAAAAGAATTAATTGAGACTTTAATACCTGGTGATATAGGTATAGTACACAAAGGAAGTTATACTGTTTGCTTAGTTAAGGTACTATACAAAATAACTAATCCTAAAGATATTGTTGGTACTTCTTTTGGTCATGATTTTAGAATAGAAATACTTCAACATTATAAAGATTTACCTGATTCATTCACTTTTCAAAAACAAGGTAAAAATGTAGGTCACAATGGCACTTACACTCTTTGGAATACTAACCCCAATAAACCAGTTTATAATTTTATTACCTCATGGTATAATTTAATAAAAACAAAAATGGAAAAAGAAAATATAATTAAAGTTTTAGAATATAAAAAACAAATAATTTTACAAGGTCCTCCAGGAACAGGTAAAACGTATACAGCAGAAGCTATTGCTAAACAGTTAACTGAAGTTGAAACTATTAGTAATCCAAATGATTTATTAAATGAGTTCTATCAAAATTTTAATACTAAAGCCCCTGAAGTAATTAAAGAACGTCAAGATCGTGAAAATTTAAGAAATCTATTTTTAACCAAATTCCCTGAAAATAACATAAAAAACTTATCCTTAGAAGAGTATTGCATTGGTACTGGAGGTAAAGAAAATTTTTGTTGGTGGATTGAGCGTGGTTTACAACCTTTAGGTTATTATTTTCCTGGTAGCTCTTTATCGTACCGTATTTATTGGTCTAAATCTAAGCATGAGTATGTTAAAAGTTCTTGGGCTAAGGAAGTAGAAGATGATAATAATGCTATGAAAATGGTTGCTAAGTCTATACATGAAATAATAAATACAAGGAAGTATAAAAATCTTGAAAATTCTTTTGGTCAAAGTTTCATTCTAAAATTACTGAACACTTATTACCCAGAAGACTATGCCCCTGTAAATGCTATAAATTATATTAAAAATGCTTTAGCACTTTTTAGTATTGACTATACTAATCTAGATTTTATTGAACTAAATCAACGTTTATTAACATTACATCAAGAAAAAAACATAGAATTTAAATCAGATGTAAAACCACATGAATTTATGATTTTTTTAGTTGATAACTTCAACTTGAAAGACGGTGAGAAACTATCCAATAATAAGGTAGTCACGAAAGGTGCATTTGAATTGGTTCAGTTTCACCCAGCTTACTCATATGAAGATTTTGTACGTGGTATTGTTGCTGAAGTTGAAGAAAAAAATCCGAATTTTGTTGTGAAAAATAAAATATTAGCAGAGTTTGCTGAACGTGCATTAAATAACCCAAAAGCAAAATTTGTACTTATTATTGACGAAATAAATAGAGCAAATTTACCTGCTGTTTTAGGAGAGTTGATATATGCTTTGGAATATAGAGGCAAACCTGTTAATTCATTATATGAATATGAAAATGAACGTGCGATAAAACTACCAACGAATCTTTATATTATTGGTACTATGAATACAGCAGATCGTTCTGTTGGTCACATAGATTATGCTATAAGACGTCGTTTTTCATTTATAGATGTATTACCTAATGAAATGTATGTTCCAGATATTGCAAAAGACATATTTAAAAATGTTAGTGATTTATTTTCTAAAGATATTTTATCTTCAGATTTTAAAAAAGAAGATGTGCAAATTGGACACAGCTATTTTATGTCCGAGAATAAAGAAGAGTTAGATATTAAGATAAAACACGAAGTTGTTCCTATTTTAAAAGAATATGTAAAAGATGGTCTACTAAATGAAAAAGCTGAAAAATTAATAGAAGAATTAGCTCGTGAATAATACAACTAAAATAATAAGGTTAGGAGAACATAAGAATAAGCGTGACATTGAAGGCAGTATTTCTTTGGAAGTATATTATTTTAAAAACAAAAAAATTGGGAAGTATGGTTCTAAAAACAAACCTTGTTTTACGATACAAAACAATGTTATTAAATCTCATTATTACATAGGTGTAGATTGGGTATGTAAAACTAGTAATCGTGCCGTTTATATTTCTCCAAAACTTAACGAAGATGGTTTTGAAACGGATTACTTAAAAATGTTATTAATTTGCTTAAATGACACTGAAGCATCAAAACATATCAACAGTATTTATGATATCAAAAACGAAGCATCGCTAATAGAAATAGATCAGCAATTGGACTTGTTATCACCATTATTAATTATCCAATTTTTAAACTTAGTAAAGCAATTAATAAAAAAAGGATTAAAGAAATCTTACTACCGTGAGGAAAAACACTTAAATGCACGAGTAAAAGGAAAATTGTTAGTTTCACAAACAATAAAGCATCACACCTTCAGGAGTGAACCATTAAAAACTATATGCGCATTTGATACTTTTGGCTTAGATCATCCAGAAAATCAAATATTAAAAACAGCGTTGTTATTTATACAAACGTATTTAAGTAAGTTTCCAGAATATACTGGTTTAACCTGTAATTTACTACAATATTGTTTGCCTGCGTTTGAAGAAGTTTCAATTCCAACAAACATATCCTCTCTAAAACATTTTAAATCGTCGCCTTTTTTCAACAGTTATAAAGAAACTGTAAATATTGCTAAATTAATATTAAAGCGTTTTGGACACAATGTAAGAAACGTAGAAGCTACAAAAATTAAAACGCAACCTTTTTGGATTAATATGCCTTTATTATTTGAGTTGTATGCTTTTACTTTTTTACGAAAAACTTATGGAAACAATATTCATTATCAATATAAATCAAATTACCAAGAGTTAGATTTCTTATTGAATACTAAATATAAACAATTGATAATTGATACAAAGTATAAAACAGTATACTGTAAAGGGAAATCAAAAAAAGAAGATATAAGACAATTGGCTGGTTATGCACGTATGAATAAAGTGTATAAGGAATTGGAAAAAGCAACAAACGAAACGATTGACTGTCTTATTATATATCCTATACGAGATAAAGATAATCAAAACAATAAATTATTTGATATAAACCATATGCAACCTATAGATAAATATGTTGGATTTCATCGCCTGGGTTTATCAATACCATACATTAAAAATAAAATTGGAGTTAATTAAATTTAAAACATGAAAAAGAAAGAATTAATTGAACATATTAACAATAAATATAATACAGCATTAAATAACCATAATACGAGTTATTCTAATATTAATACATCTAAAAATGTTTGGTGGTTTAATGTTCCTGTGTCGAAGTTTGAAGAAGACGTAAACCTTTTACTCAATAAAAAAAGCCATATGATTTGGGTCGTTTTACCAAAAGGAGTGGTTCATGACATGCCTTTTCGAATAAGAAAAGATAGAGATGCTGTCGATTTAGAAATTTCAGCAGATAATAATAATACTAAGTATTTATGCGATGTAAAATCTGGTGGTGCAGGATTTGATTTTAGTTTGTTTATAAAAGAAGAAATACCTTATTTAACGAAAAAAAAGCAACCTATTTTGTTAAGTTTGTTTGGAGCTACAATAGGTATTTTAGGTTTATTAATTTGGTGGCTTTTTGATAATAAAAAAAAGAGGGCAGTTAAAACCGATCGTATAATTAAAAAACTACGAAAAGAAAATTACGAAACAAAAACTACTTATTTAAACTTGCTAGAAAAATACATAAAATCTAAACAAAACATTGATCTTGGTATTATAGAAGAAATACATAAATTGAAAAAAGCAACAGATATTTTAGATTTTGAAGTTCATATTGAATTAGAGGAAGTTGTTAATAATTTGAGCAATGGAAAATCTACAGAAGCTGTTAGATTATTAGCTAAAGTAATTGAAAAGAAATTAAAAGAAAAAGCTGAAAAAGAAGAAACTTTCAAAGGTAGACCTATGTTACATAATTTACTAGAATTTGGAAAAAGTAGTAATTGGATTACATCACAACAATATGAAAATGCTTTAGCGTTAAAAGAAATAAGAAATAAAGAAAGTCATGAGTTAGATGTACAGGAAGAAACCAAAAACATAGGGCTTTGTATTTTTTCTGGTATCGATTTAATTTATGCATTGAAATAATGGGATACCGTATATTTTATTCGTACCAATCAGATTTAAAAAACAAATTAAATAGATATTTTATAAGAAATGCTATTAACGCCGCTATTTATAAAATTACTGAATTTGAAATAGAACCTTTAATCGAAGGATTTTATGGTATATCGGGTAATCCTCCATTAGCAGAAACAATGCTAGAACAATCTAAAGGAGCTGATATTTTTATTGGAGATATGACATTTACAATGTCTAAAGTATGGCACAATCCATCTTATAAATTCGAAGATGATAAATCAATACTAATAGAAATACCTAAAGGATTAGATTTAAAACCAGCTCCTAATCCAAATGTATTACTAGAAACAGGATATTCATGGGCTTTAAAAGATTATGAAAGAACAATTCTTATATTAAATACAGCTTTTGGTTCATCTGCAGATCTACCAGTTGATATGGGAAGTTTACGATGGCCAATAGAATATAATCTTTGCGAAGATCGTTTTAGTAATCAAACTAAACTAAATAAAGAAACTGACGGATTGGTTAATGCATTAGAAGTGGCTATTAGAGAAGCTATAAATTCTAATATAAAATATCAAATAAAATATTGGAGACCTTTTATAATCTATTCTCAATGGAGAAAAGATCATATATATCCTTATAAAATAACGGTCTCGTTAAAAACGAAAATTAAGGAGTTTAGAGAATTATTAAAGACTAAAAATAAAATAAGATTAACCGGGAAAAAAGGTAGCGGAAAAACAAGGTTTGTTCTTGAAGCTTTACAAGAGCATGAAGAAATGCGCTATGATTCTTTAGCTGAACAAATAATTTATCATGATTATGAAGGAGCTACCGCAGGAGATATATCAATACAACTGACCGAGTTGAAAAATTTAAATCAACATAAAATATTCATAGCAGACAATTGCTCTTATTTAAATCATTCAAAACTAATAGATAAATTTAAAAGAACAAATGTTAAAATTATTACTATTGCCTCAGTTGAAGATGTACAACAAACTGACAATGCGAATATATTTATTGAAGAAAAGATTACTATTGAAGTATTTGAGGAAATAATAAAGGAAAAATTTGGAACAGAGAAAGTATCAGAAATAATAGAATATTTTGATTCTAATTTAGATGAGTTTATAGATCGAATATTTGATGGTATTGGTAAAGAAAATATTGATGTATCTAATATTGAATATTTGAAATTGTTATTAGGGGAATATTGGATAGAAAAAGGTGCGCTGAAATTTTTATTTGCTCTAGCGTTTTTTAAACAAATTGGAGTTACAGGAATCTATAAAAAGGAAATAAATTTTATTAGAGAAGTTTTTATTGATTGTAGTGAATGAAGTTATTAAGTTAAAAGAGTTTTTAGAATTGAAAAGGTTTATAAAACCTAAAGGAAATTTTATAACACTGAATAGGTATGAAGATGAGCTAAAGGAATATGGGATAGAACAGTCAATAGATAATATAGAAGCTGTTGTTATTGGTGTAGGAAAAAACAATTTATGGCCTCGCTTTAAACAAACTTTTCTTAAAATTTTGAGACAACATCCTCAATTGATAGAAAACCTAAATAACGACGAGGGCTTGTTAAATCAACATGATTTTATAGACTCAGAAAAAGGAGGTCATTTTTTAAACTTATTAGCAGATGAATACCACGATATAGCATTAGATAAATTAACTAAAAAAGTAGAAAGTAATGACAGAGGTATTTAACATTGAGGAATTTGATTGGTATACTATCGAAACTCTTCAAAAATTATGTTACTATGAAACAACAGCAACTTCTGCGATAAAGTTACTTTTTAAAATTGCAAATAAAGAAAATCAACTAAAGCAAAAAGCGTACAATGCTTTTAATCATGTTTTTCAATCTAGATTAGGAGAGACCTGTTTGAATTATAACTATAGATTACAAATATTACAAGATATTGAAGACTTTACAGGAATAAACCTGCTAGTAATTTCAGCATATCAAAGAGCATTAAAAAGTCATGCCTATTCTGGTAATATTCATTCAGGAGATATTGATTATATAGAAAAACAATTTAAACCTTCAAAAAAAGAGGAATTAGATTATTTTAAGAAAGTAATAACTAAACTAAAAGCAATAGCTCTAGACTATGAAAATGATTATTCTGAGTTAGCAAAAAAGGCTTTAGTTTTTAGGCTAATGGATCAAGCTTTATATGGTGATTTTAATGGCATAATGGCTTTTGTAAAAGAAATTTCTGAAAAAGAAAGTGCTTTGTCTCAAGAAATAAGAACACCTTTGTTAGAATTAAAATCTAAGAAGTTTGACCTTAGTGTTGAGAAAAATACGACTATCAATGAAATTTTAGAGAAGTATATCCCTAATACAATAAAAGAAGAGCTTGAAACCATAGTAATAAATGCTCCTTGGGTTAATGAAAAAAATGAGAAAGGTAGATATATCAATCTTTCTGGCGAAAAAGCAAAGGAATTAGCAAGGAAGTATTTTGAAGATAAAAACCACACTTGGTTAAAACATTTAGATTTATTATTAAGTGGAGAGCAAAAGCAAACTTTCCTTTTTGCCGAAGAGCTAGCAAAGTTGTACGTCAAACCATTTATTAAATTAAATATAGTTAGAATAGTAATTACTTTAAGTAAAATTAAAAGTGAACAGCAAAACGGAATTTTTCTTAATGGAATTATAAGTGGTTGTAATAATGATGAAATTACAAGATTAGCTATTGATTTATTATTAAAATACGATACAACCAGTTTTTTTAGTCTATTAGCTACTAAATATATCAAAATACTTACGTATTCTGATTTAGAAAAAATAAAACCAATATTACATAAAAGCGATAGATATTTGTTTAACATTGAATATTTGGACTATTCAAATTTAACTAATGGAGAATTTAAAGAGTTCATAAACTGGGTAAAGGAAATAAACCAATCTTTTGCTCTACAGTTGATTTGGGAGCTTTTAAGAAAAGAAGATAGGTGGAATGATTTAAAAGATATAATTAATAATTTATTATATCAGGATAACATATTTGATTTTAAATCATCTATAAACTCTAGTTTACATATTGAAGATTTAATTTTAAAATCTTTAAACGATAATGCAGATGAAGATAAAATAGACTTCATTACTAAAAAGGTATTAGAAAAGTACCAGGATTATTCGTTTAATGATGAAGGGTTTCTGAATAATCTACTTTATTCACTCTTAGATAAATATTGGAACATAACTTGGCCAATTATAGGAGAGTTTTTGATTGATAACTCTATAACTAGCTTTGGATTACGAACTTTTCTTGATAGGATAACTTTTAAGAATGAACAACTTTATCTTTGGGCTCTAAAAGATGATAAGCATACTTCAATAGCGATAAAATACATGGAAGTATTTGATGAGAGCGAAAACGGAAGTTTATCATGGGATATTTATGCTAAAAAGCTAATAGATGAAAAAGGAAATACAAATAAGTTTCTTGAAAATTTACATAGTAAGTTTATAAACTATAGCATAATTGGTATTTCAGCTGAAAATTTATATAAAAAAAGAAAACAATTAATTGAGGAGCTTGAAAAGCACAAAATAAAGGAAGTACAAGAATTTGCATTTAATATGAAAGAAGTTTTGGTTAAAAACATAGAGCAAGAAAAAATACAAAGAGAAAATTACGAATAAATGGAAAGATAAAATAATAAAACATTAGATGAATTAAAGAGAAAATGATTTGGTGGTAGAGAGGCGATTAATCGCCTCTCCACCAATATCAGTCTCCACCAATACCATCCAAAACAACAACCATAAAAATGGACAAATTCAAAAATAAATACCGCATCTCCTCTACCCGATTACAAAATTGGGATTATGCTAGCAATGGTGCTTATTTTATAACCATTTGTACCAAAAACCGAGAACATTATTTTGGTGAAATAAAAAACAAAGAGATGCAGCTTACCGAAACAGGAAAACTAGCAGAAACCTATTGGATGGAAATACCCGAACACTTTCCCTTTGTTACTTTAGGCAACTTTGTAATAATGCCCAATCATGTGCATGGTATCTTGATAATAGATAAGCCTACTTCACAAGTAAAGACGTTGCAGTGCAACGTCTCCACAATACAGGACAACAGCTCCACAACCAATGACAAAGCAAAGAGACTGCAATGCAACGTCTCCACAATGCAGGACAAGATCTCCACTAAAAACCAACAGATGTCAAAAATTGCCCCGAAAGCAGGCTCAATTTCAACCATTATAAGATCCTATAAATCTGTAGTAACCAAAAATGCCCGAAAAATAGACACCAATTTTGCATGGCAATCACTATTTCATGATCATATTATTAGAAATGCAAAAGCATTTGACAACATTCAAAATTATATAGCCAATAATCCTTCAAAATGGGATGAGGATACATTTTTTGAATAGCTTAGAAAATAATATCTGCATTAAGTACAGACGTTGCAGTGCAACGTCTCCACAAGACTATCCACCACCAATAATAAAAAACAGCAATTCCCCTAGACAAACTATATAATTCAATATTTTTGTTTTTCTAAAAAATAAAATTAAAATGCAAAAACTACAACCTATCATGTTGGTTGGCACTGGATCAGATGTTGGAAAGAGCTGGATAACAACAGGTATTTGTAGATGGCTTAAACAAAAAGGATATACACCTGCTCCGTTTAAAGCCCAGAACATGTCATTAAATAGTTTTTCTACCCCTGATAATTTAGAAATTGGAAGAGCGCAGGCCGTGCAAGCAGAAGCATGTGGTATTCCGCCAACGGTAGCAATGAACCCTATTTTATTAAAACCCTCATCGGTAAATAAATCGCAAATTGTATTACATGGAAAACCAATTGGCGACCAAACTGCCAAGGAATATTTTTTAGGAGACAATAAAAAACACCTATTTGAAGAAGCTAAAAAATCGTTTCATCAACTAGCTTCAAAACAGAATCCTATTGTAATGGAAGGTGCTGGAAGTATTAGTGAACTAAACTTAAAACATAGAGACATTGTAAACATGCGAATGGCTGCTGCAGCTAATGCCTGCGTATATTTAGTAGCAGATATTGATAAAGGAGGCGTATTTGGTAGCGTGTATGGTACTATTGAATTGTTAGAAGAGTGGGAACGTAAATTAGTAAAAGGTATTATTATTAATAAATTTAGAGGAGATACTGCTTTATTTATTGATGGAAAAAAGAAACTAGAGGAGCTCACTAAGATTCCTGTTTTGGGTGTTTTACCCTATGCAAAAGATATTGTAATTGAAGAAGAAGATTCAGTTGCTTTAAACCAAAGAGCAACAACGGCGATTGAAAACAAATTAAACGTAGCCGTAGTGAAACTACATTACATGTCTAACTACACCGATTTTCAATCGTTAGAACAAGAACCGTTAATCAATTTATATTTCACTAGAAATTCGGAAGAACTAAACAAAGCAGATGTACTGATTATTCCGGGTACAAAAAATACGATTGAAGATTTAATAGCCTTAAAAAAAGACGGTTTGGATACCATTATCAAAAAGCAATATGCACACATTCCTGTTATTGGGATTTGTGGAGGCTATCAAATGTTAGGAAACACTGTAAAAGATCCTTTTTCAGTAGAAAGTAATAATTTACAAGAAGAAGGATTAGGATTGTTTGATATTGAAACCACCCTAACAAAAACGAAACAAACGATACAGCGTAATTTTCAGTTTAAAAACTTTAAACAACTTTGTGAAGGTTATGAAATTCATATGGGAGAAACGATTGTACCTAAAAACAAGCATTTAAATCGTATTAATAATAAAGAAGAGGGCTATTTTGATGGAAATAAAAGTTGGGGAACCTACTTGCACGGTATTTTTGACAATCAAGAAATTGTAACAGAACTACTACAAGTAAAATACCCAAATGCTGAGGCTATCAATTATAAAGTTTTTAAATCGGCACAATTTGATAAATTAGCTGATTGGATTGATGAAAATTTAGACATGGAAACCATCGTAAAAAATAGCGCACAAGAATGTTAAACGGCCATGGTGATGACCTTCATTTGATAGAAGGAGAAATTAAGCACAACTTTAGTTCAAATGTGTATTATAAAGGATGCCCAGAATCGTTACTTGATGAAATTTCAAAAAATATTAAAGAGATTCAAAGCTACCCCTCTCCTATTGCCAATGAGTTGAATGACTTAGCAGCAAAAAAGTTTCAACTTCATAGCAATCAATTTTTGTTTACCAACGGAGCAACAGAAGCCTTTTATTTAATAGCGCAGTTATTTTCAGCAAAAAAAGCAGCTATTGTAGCACCTACTTTTGCTGAATACGAAGATGCTTGTAGTATTTTTAAGTTGGACTACCAGTTAATTTCTAGAGCAGCAATAAAAGATACGAACGTAGATCTACTGTTTATATGCAATCCTAACAACCCAACTGGAACTTCTTTTTCTAAAAAGGAACTGGAACTTCTTTTTAAGCAAAAACCAGCAACTACATTTGTAATTGATGAAGCGTATATTGAATTTACAGATAACTTAGAGTCTGTTTCTTCATTAACTACTAAGCATGCAAATTTAATTGTCGTTCGGTCATTAACAAAAACATTTACGATTCCTGGATTACGATTAGGCTATATCATTTCAAACCCCTCAAACATTAGTACACTATTAGCACTAAAGATGCCTTGGAGTGTAAATACGTTAGCTATAAAAGCGGGGGAATTCATTTTTAACAATTATAAAACACTTCAATTCAATGCCTCTGAATTGTTAGAAGAAACTACTGTTTTTAAGAAAGAGCTTAAACGAATAAAAGGTATAAAAGTTTGTGAAAGTAATACTTCTTATTTTTTAGTTGAATTACTGAATAGACCGGCAAAAGAGTTAAAAGAGTATTTAATAGAAAAGCATCAAATTTTGATTAGAGACGCCACAAACTTCAACAATTTAGAAGGAGAACACATTCGTCTTTCAACACAAAATAAAGCCGCTAATCAGCTACTTATTCAAGCATTAAAAGAATGGATTTAACTTCAATTTACATACTAGTTATTGCATTTGGTTTGGATTTACTTTTAGGAGATCCTAAAAAACTACCGCACCTTATTATACTATTTGGTAATAGTATTTCTTTGGGTGAGAAATGGCTTAATAAAAATAAGCACCAACTTTTAAAAGGAGCCTTTTTAACCATCACTTTAGTTAGTATTTCTTTTACGGTACCGTATTTAATTATAAAGTGGCTGCATGCATGTAATTTTAAAAGTATAGCCACTGTGTTTTCGGTTGTAATGTTGTTTTACTGCCTAGCCAACAAAACATTGGTAAAAGAAGGCTATGCTGTTTTTAATACACTTAAAAACGAAGGATTAGAAGCTGGGCGTAAACGTTTATCGTGGATTGTTGGTCGTGAAACAAATAATTTAAATGAACAGCAAATTAGAATCGCTACTTTTGAAACCATGTCTGAAAATTTAAGTGACGGTGTCATTGCTCCACTTTTTTATTTTTTAGTATTAGGAGTTCCTGGTGCTATGGCGTATAAAATGATTAACACCTTCGACTCTATGATTGGGTATAAAAATGATCGATATCTATTATTTGGTCGGTTTGCTGCAAAACTAGATGATGTTGCTAACTATATTCCATCAAGAATTACTGCACTATTAATGTTACTTGTTCAGTTTAAAATACATGGAATTTCTTTTGTTTTCAAAGAAGGAAAAAAACATAGTAGTCCTAATGCTGGATACCCAGAAGCCTCTTTAGCATTTATTTTAAATTGTCAATTTGGTGGTCCTAATTATTATCATGGAAAATTAGTTGATAAACCTTTTATAGGAAACAATAACAGGAATATAGAACATGATGAAATTAAAAGAGTTGCTACCATTAACTATAGCTCAAGTATTCTTTTTATTGCAATTATAATAGGATTACTCGTATTTTTTCAACATGTATAACCTACCTAAAAAACATATCATTACTGGGGCTCCAGGCACTGGAAAAACCACTTTAATAAATCTTTTAAAAGATACAGTTCCTTGCATGGATGAAGTTTCTAGAAGAGTTATTATTGATGAGCAAAAAAATAATAGAAACGGAATGCCATGGGAAGACATCCACCGATTTACTGATCTTGTTTTCGAATTAACAACTAAAGAATTATTAAATTCAAACACGCTAATTTGTGATCGGTCTTTATTAGATTTAGAAGCCTATTTAACGGTAGCAAATAAACCAATTCCTAATTACTTACGAAATTTTCCTTATAAAAAAAACTACCACACAACTGTTTTTTTTGCACCAACTTGGTTTGATATTTACTGTAAAGATGCACAAAGATTACAAGAATTTGAGTATTGTTTAACCCTAGAAAAAGCACTACTAGAACAGTATACCAAAAAAGGATTTGAAATTATAATGCTTCCTAAAACTTCTGTTACTACAAGAAAAAAACTGGTTTTAGAAACTATCGTATAATAAAATACTATATATTCGCTTCGATTTTTGGTTTCTTATTCTTTCATAAAATTTTTGAATAAGAATTAAAAGGGAATTTGGTGCAAATCCAAAACTGTTCCCGCAACTGTAAAGCTTATTAAAGGCTTCATTAACAAAAACCACTGTAGGTAAAACTATGGGAAGGTAAATGAACGCTAAGCTAAGTCAGGAGACCTGCCTAAATCAAAACATAATTTAAACTTTCGGGAATAAAAGTTAACGTGTTCGATGGCCTATTTTTTGTAGGCTTCTTACTCTTATATTTTAATTTCTGAGCAAATAAAACTTAATGAAATTAAAATTAGTTTTCTTTTTTCTACTTAGCAGCAATTTATTGATTGCTCAAAAAACAAAATCTGTTCAACTTTTAAATAAAGTAAACAAGCATCCTATTCAATTTTCTTCTATTGTAAATAATAATACTAAAAAAGGAACAACATCAAATAATAAAGGTTTTTTTAATATTGTTGGGAAACCGAACGATACTATTAACATTTCGTACATAGGGTATAAATCAGTTAATTTTCTGTTTAAAGACTTACCTACTATCATTTATTTACAACCAACATCTTTTGAATTAAAAGCAATAGATATTTCTGCTAACAGCAGAAAAAGTGTTGAGTTAAATAAACTTCAGATAAAAAACTTAGATGCACCACTAACTACAAATAATGTAAGTTCGAAAATATTAAAACTTAGAAATTCAAATGATTTAGGGAGTGCTGTTAAAAGTGCTACAGGAGTTAGACCAATAAACAGGTATGGTGGTTTTCAAACATTTAGAATTAGAGGATTTAATAATTTCGTACTCTTAAATGATGGAGTAAGAGACGAGCGTCATAACCTTTCAACAAGTGCGCCTAGTACCAACTTAGCAAATGTTAGCCATATTGAAGTACTTAAAGGCCCTGCTGGTGTTATGTTTGGACATTCTGCTTTGGGTGGTATTATAAATATAGTGCGAAAAAAACCTACCTCTACTTTTACTGGCGAGTTTAGTGCTACTTATGGTTCTTTTGACACCTATGAAATGTCTGCAGGTATCGGAGGTCCAATAAATAAAAAATTAAAATATAGGGTAGATTTTGGGCTTACTAAGTCAAATGGCTGGAGAGATTATCGGGTGAACACTAATAATGCTTCTTTTTCACTTAACTATACGCCTACTAAAAAAGATATTTTAGAAGTATCGTTCCAAACCAATAATGATATATATGATACCGACACAGGTATTCCAGTTGATGAAAATGGAGATATTGTTGCAGGAATGGATCCGAAAACAAGGTATAACGATCCTCAAGATTATTTAAAGCACAAACGTTTTGATTTACAGATTAAATACAAGCATAAATTTAATGATAAGGTAAAATTAAGTAATAATTTATCGTGGTCTGATGATGATATCAATTACCTATCTACAGAATGGCTTTATTTTAATACTGCTAAAGATTCGATAACTAGAGGGTTTCCTTTTTACTTTAACCATACAACAAATACAATTCAGAATCAATTAGATGTAAGTTATCAATTTAACACAGGTAAAATAAAGCACAAATCTATTTTTGGTAATTCTATAACTTTTTTAGACAGAAAATCATTTAGAGGAAGCGTAATTGGTCCTGGTGTAAAAACTACTATTTCAGTAATAGATCCGATTTTAAACCAAGGACACATAGAAGCTGTTGATGAAAGAGTACAAATAAGAGATGAATTTAATAGTGGATTTTATTGGCAAAACTGGTCAGATATCTCTAATCAACTTAAAGTTTTAATTGGTATACGTTATGATATTTTTGAAGGAAGCTATGCTACTGATAAAATTAATGCAGATAGATCACTTATTGAAGCTGGTAAAGAAACAAAAATTCCTTCAACTGCTTTAAGTTATAGAGCTGGTTTAGTGTACCAACCTTCTAAAAACTTTAGTATTTTCTCTTCATATTCTAACTACTTTAAACCTTCTAGAACAATATCACCAAGTAGTCAAATTTTTGATCCGGAAGAAGGCTATCAATTAGAAGGAGGTATTAAATTTGAAAAACTGAATAAGCTAAACATTACCCTTTCTAGTTTTTACATTTTAAAGCATAATATAGTAGAACGAAATAAAGTTAATGAATACCGTCAAATTGGAGAGGCTGATTCTAAAGGAATAGAATTAGATATAGAATATACACCACTTAAAAACATATACATTAAAGCTGGATACGCTTTTACAGAAGCTAAAATACGTGCTTATGATGCAAGTGATTCACAAACAAAAAAAGAAGGTAATGCACTACCTTTTGCACCAAAACATTTAGCAAATATGTGGCTTAACTATGAGCTAAAAAATGGGCTAGGCTTTGGTATTGGTGGTAATTATACGAGTGATAATTTTACAAACTCTAATAATTTATACAAACTGCCTTCATATGCTCTTCTTGATGGTGCCATTTATTATCAAAAAAACAATGTTAGAATAGGCTTAAATATAAATAACATTACCAACAAATTATATTTTACTGATGCTATTTATGAGTATCAATTCTTCTCTGGAGCAGAAAGAAACTTTAGACTTAATCTAAGCTATAAATTTTAACCCTCTTGAAAAAACTTATAACTATACATCATTATTTAGGCACTTTATTTTTTATGCTATTCCTTGTTTGGTTTCTTTCAGGGTTTGTAATGATGTATAAAAGTTTTCCTTTTTTAGGTAAAGAAGAGAAAATACATCGTAAAAAAGAAACTAGCTTAGCTTCTAAAAAAATTCTACCTCCTACTGCTATATTCGAGCAAGACACCATCAAAACGATACACAAACTAAGAGTTAACTCGATTCTTAACAATATCGTTTACCATATAGAAACTGGCTCGGGAAATCTTATTTCAAGATATGCTAAAAATGGAGAACTTGTAAAACTTACTAAAAATAAAGCGTTAGGTATTGCACAAAATGCTACTAATTTAAAAAGTACAGCTCAAGTCAACGTTCTTAAAGAAGTAGATCAATGGATTCCTAGACCCAAATACATTAAACATTTACCTATTTATAAAGTAACGTTTACAAACCGAGAAAACACATGGGTTCATGTATCTTCTCTTACTGGTGAGGTTTTAAATATTACCACCTCTCATGATCGTTTTTGGGCATGGGTTGGTGCCATACCACATTGGATTTATTTTAAAGACATACGCATACATAGTTATTTTTGGCAACAACTTATTTTATGGTTGGCTGGATTAGGTTTACTAATGACACTTACCGGAATAGTTACGGGGTTAATTCGCTATAAAAAGAAACCCAAAGCAAACTTTAAAAGGTTTAAAAATAAATGGTATAACCTACATTATTATTTTGGTTTAGGTTTTGGCTTATTTATTTGCACATGGGTATTTAGTGGCTTCATGAGTATGACTCCTTTTAATTGGGTGCCTAGCTCCTCTTTAAACCAACACGACAAAAACGTTTGGCAAGGACAAAACTTCACCTTAAAAAGTATTACTAATAAAGATTGGGATAATTTTAAAAAAGTTGCTTCCAAATCAAGTTTTAAAGAAATACATTTTTCTTTATTTAATGATAATGTCTTTATTGAAAAATTCAACAAAAACACTGTTAAAAATTATTGCATTACAAATAGTAATTACAAGGCAACAAACCAGCAATATATTGATAAAATAAACGAATTTAACATCAAAGAAAAAGTAACTGAATTAGTAGTACTTAATAAATATGACGCCTATTATTATGATCGGAAAAATATAAAAACACTTCCTGTTGTTAAAATTTTCACCAACCAGGATAACTATTATTACATCAATCCAAAAACAAATAGGGTACTTCTTAAATCTGCTCCTAAAAACAGAACAGAAAGATGGTTATATCATGGCCTACATAGTTTAGATTTTTCATTTCTTACAAAAAATCGACCACTTTGGGACATAATACTGATTTTCTTACTCATTGGAGGAACTATTACTTGCGTAACTGCTACTGGTTTGGGAATTAAATTCATTAAGCGTAAAATCAAAAAATATTCAAAAAAAAGAAAAGCTAAAAAAGTATCAAAGTATTGAGTTAAAAAGAAGAAAAACTAATTATAGACTCAATCCTGTAATAAAAAATCTATATATTCGCTTCGATTTTTGGTTTCTTATTCTTTCATAAAATTTTTGAATAAGAATTAAAAGGGAATTTGGTGCAAATCCAAAACTGTTCCCGCAACTGTAAAGCTTATTAAAGGCTTCATTAACAAAAACCACTGTGGGTAAAACTATGGGAAGGTAAATGAACGCTAAGCTAAGTCAGGAGACCTGCCTAAATCAAACCAATTTATAATAATAACTCTCGGGTAAAGAGTTAGAAAATTATGTTATTCATATTTTCTTTCCCTACCTGCTTAATTTCTTTTTTAAATGCAAAAATTGATTTTATGCAGTCTATGGACACTGTGTTTTTCACTATCCATATTCGCACAAAACAATACCGTTCAAGGTAAAGTAACTGATCAAGAAACTCAGTTAACAATTTCACAAGTACGTATTACAGCGAACAAAGTTTCCAAAGGAACAACTAGTGAAACAGGTAATTTTTCTATAAGAATAGAAAATTTCCCTGTAAAATTAACCTTCACTTCGGATGGCTATTTACAGAAAACAATTCTACTAAAAAAAGAAACCTCAAATTTAAATATTACACTAGAAAAGGAAGTTATTCAACTTTCAGAAATTGTCATCAATTCTAAAAACCAAAAAAAATTAGGAATTCAAAAGGTTTCTAAAATTTCATTACAATTAAGACCTATAAACAGTGCTCATGATTTTTTAAAAACAGTACCTGGTTTATTTATAGCGCAACATGCTGGAGGTGGAAAAGCTGAACAGATATTCCTTAGAGGATTTGATAATGATCATGGTACTGACTTTGCTGTTCTTGTAGATGATATCGGTATTAATTTAAGTTCTCATGCTCACGGACAAGGGTATGCCGATTTACATTTTTTAATTCCTGAAACTGTTCAAACTGCAGATTATTATAAAGGGCCTCATGAGGTTTCACTAGGTAATTTTGCGGTTTCTGGTGCAGCTAAATTTTCTTCAAAAAACAAACTACATCGTAACGTAGCTAAACTAGAATATGGGCAATATAACTTTGTTAGAGCTTTAGCAATGGTTTCTCTTTTAAATGAGAGTAGTTTTTTAACGAATAATAATGAGAATGCTTATGTTGCTATAGAAGGAACCTACAACACTAGTTTTTTTGAAAGTGATCAAAAACTAAGACGATTAAATACTTTTGCTAAATACACCCTTCCTCTTTCTGATGCTCACGAACTAAAAACTTCTTTTTCTACATTTCATAGTGATTGGAATGCTTCTGGACAAATACCTTTACGAGCAATTAAAAGTGGACTTATAACTAGATTTGGTGCTATTGATGATAAGGAAGGTGGTGATACTAAAAGAATTCATTTTAATGTACAATTAAGTTCTCGCCTTTCAGAAAACACTCAACTTACCAATCAATTGTATTATGTTTCTAACAAATATAACTTATTTTCTAATTTTTCTTTTTTCCAAAACGATCCTGTTAACGGTGATATGATTCACCAATACGAGAATCGTAACGCATATGCTTACAAAGGAAACTTATCAATAAAAAATCTATTACAAATACCAAATAGCACAACTTCTATTGGTTGGTCTTTTGAACATAATAACAATACGATTGGATTAAACAATGCTATTGGACGAACATTTTTAAAGGCAATAAATAAATTTGATATTGAAGAAACAAATATTGCTTTATTTTTAAAAGAAAGAATTCAAATAACCCCTAAACTAACAGCTTTAGGTGGTCTTAGAGCTGATTACTTCAATTTTAATGTAAATGAATTAGTACCAACACCTCAACAAGGAAACACTACAGCCTTTAGAGTTAGCCCTAAAGTTAGTTTATTTTATGATGCTACAAATAACATTCAGTTATATGCTAAAGCTAGTGTTGGATTTCATTCAAACTATGCGAATGCTGCAGTAAAAAACAGTGATGTAAATCCATTACCAAAAGCAATTGGATATGATGTTGGAACAGAATTTAAAATAGGAAAAAAGTTTGTAGGAAATCTTGCTGCTTTTTATTTACAAAGTGATGCAGAGTTTGTTTTTAGTCCTGATGGTTTTGAATTTGAAAATAAAGGTAGATCAAAACGAATTGGTAGTGAAGCTTCTTTTAGATACCAACCCTTACCTAACTTTTGGTTAGATACCGATTTAAATTATAGTTTCGGTACCTTGTTAGACGCTCCTAAAAGTGAGAATAAAATACCAAGTGCTCCAAGATTTACTTCAACAGGAGGTGCTACTTTACGCTTACAAAACGGGATTAATACTTCATTACGCTATCGTTATTTAGGAGAGCGTCCTCTGATTGAAGATGAATCAGTACTTGCTCAAGAATACTTTATTACAGATTTAGTTATTAATTATACCAAACCTAAATATCAAATAGGGTTGTCTATTGAAAACCTATTTGATACTAGCTGGAGAGAAGCTGTTTTTTACGACTCCTCTCAACTACAAGGAGAACCTCAGCCTGTTGATGATATTCATTTTACACCTGGAACTCCTTTTTCAACAAAATTAAGTATAACATATTTCTTTTAAATCATGGGAAAAAACATCGCCAATACCACACACACTTTTTTCTTTTGCGACGGAGGGTCATGCCAAAAAGCAGGTAGCGAAAAAGTTGTTAGAGAAGCTAGAGCTTATTTGAGAAACAATGAGCTTTGGGATAGTACTCATACTATAAAAACTAGATGTAATGGTAGATGTGAAGATGCCCCTACTTGTATTGTAAGTCCGGGAGAATTTTGGTATAAAGAATTAACTCCCGAAAAAATAACGCATATCGTAAAAGGACATTTAAATAATGAATGTCCTATAGAAACTGAATTATTATATAAAAAAGGATGGGATAAGCAAATTTCTAACAACGAAAGAGCCCCAATAACACCAAAGCCTTTTGAACTAAAAAATGATACAGAATTAGGTGAGTGTTTTATTACCAAAGGATTTAGTTCAGATCAGTATTTGTATCCGTTATTCTTATTTCTTAGAGAAAACCCAGATGGTGTAACTCTTTCTATGACAAATCAAAATTCTATTGATTTTAATGATATTGAAACGTTAGAATATTCTAAAACACATACACTTGAATTATTTACTAAAACAACTTGCATTCCATTAACTATTGCAGCTGTACCAAAAGATAATAAAGAGTTACAACAAGCTAAAATTTCTAGCACGGAATATTTTTATCAAAAGGAATCGCAACAAGTTGGTATACGTTTTAAAAATAAATTTGGTGACGTTTTAGGAAAAATAGCATTCGATTCCATAGCTAATAAAGGCTGGGAATATTGTAGAAAAATACAGTTAAAAAACGCAATTTTAAATTTAACATAACAATGAAAAAAGGTGTTTCAATACTAGGTTTAGGTTGGTTAGGTTTACCATTAGCTTTACAACTTCAAAAAAGTGGTTATGCTGTTAATGGAAGTACTTCAAGCCTCAGTAACTTAAAATCATTAGCTACATATTCTTTTCACACCTGTAGAATAAAAGTTGAGGCTGATACCATTATTGGCGACTGGGAATCTTTTATCCATGATACATCTACGTTAATTATAAATTTTCCTCCCAAGCGAATTGAAAATATTGAAACCATTCATCCGCTTCAAATTAAACAAATTATAAAACATACACCGAAAACAACAAAAATTATATTTGTTAGTTCCACATCGGTATATCAAAACACCAATACTCTTGTAAATGAATCTCTACATTGCATTCCTGAAAAAGCTTCTGGTAAAGCTCTCATAGAAGCTGAAAAATTATTACAACAACATTTTGGAAATAACTTAACGATTCTTCGTTTAGCGGGATTAATAGGTCCAAAACGTCATCCAGGAAGATTCCTTGCTAATAAAAAACAATTAAAAAACCCGAATGTTCCAGTTAATTTAATTCATCAAAAAGATGTAATTAACCTGATTAAAAAAATTTTAGAACAAGATTGTTTCGGTGAAACTATTAATGGCTGTGCAGATATTCATCCTAAAAGAAAAGATTTTTATGAAAATGCAGCAATTAAATTAAACATGTCTCCTCCAATTTTTGAGATACCAATTAAAGAAAATTATAAAATAGTTGATAATTCAAAATCAAAATCAGTATTAAATTTTGAATACCAATTTTCAAATCCTGAGTGGATTTTCACAAAAGAATATTTACCTGAAGTTTCTATAGTAGGTTGTGGTCCAGGTAACAAAAACTTGTTGACTTTAAAAGCTTTTGAAGCCATTGAAAATGCTGAAATTATTTTACACGATAATTTAATTTCTGATGAAATATTAGCCATAAATACGCAGGCTGAACATATTTACGTAGGTAGAAAATATGGTGATAAAGGAGATCAAGAAACGCGTCAGAACAACATCAATGTATTGATGAAAAAACACTGTGAGCAAGGAGATAATGTAGTTCGCATAAAATCTGGAGATCCATACATCTACGGAAGAGCAGCCGAAGAGGTTCGGTTTTTAAAACAGCATAATTTACCTTTTACTGTGGTTCCAGGAATTTCTGCTGCGTTAGCCGCTGCTAGTTCTGTAAACATACCTATTACGGAAAGAAGACAGTCGAACGCTATTTTAATTTGTACCGCACATACGGCAGATTATTCTACCGCGCAGCTTAAAGGAATTGCTGAAATGCTAAATGCTGGTAACACACTAGCTTTGTATATGGGCTTGAAAAGTATGGATAAAATTGTTCCTAAATTAATGGAAGTATGTAAGAACCCTGATATTCCTATTAATGCGGTTTCAAATGTATCAAGAGAAAATGAAGTGCTACTTTCTTCAACATTAGGTGAGATAGAAAACGATATAAAAAAACAAGAACTACAAATGCCTGTAGTATTTTTAATAGGAGTAAAACCAATTAATTAAAAGAATGAAAAAAGGAATTTTACTTTGCGGACACGGCAGTAGAACCAAAACTGGAACCGATGCTTTTAAAGAATTAGTTTCCATTTTAAAAGCCCGTTATACAGATTATGAGGTTGATTATGGCTTTTTAGAGTTTAATCACCCAGTTTATGAAGCTTCTATTGAACGTATGTATCAAAAGGGTATTCGTGAAATTTATGCGCTACCAATTATACTTTTTGCGGGTTCGCATGCTAAGAATGATATTCCTTATGAAATGAATACCATACAAAGCTATTATAGCGATTTAACTATAAAAATGGGAAAACACCTTGGTGTAAATTCATTTTTATTAGAATTAGCTCAAAAAAGAGTTTTGGAAGAAGAAAGCAAACATACACCGATGGATAGAAAAGAGGTGTGCTTAATGGTTGTAGGTAGAGGAACAACCGATACTGACGCAAACTCTGATGTTCACAAACTGGCTTGTATGTTGGGAGAAGGAATGGGATTTGGTTTTACAACAGTATCCTATAGTGGTACCGCCTACCCTAATGTTACTAAAAGCTTAGAATTAACAAGTAAAATGGGCTTTAAACGTACTATTGCGATCCCTTTTTTCTTTTTTACAGGTATACTATTAGAGCGTATTTATAATCAAATTCGAACATTTAGTGAAACTTCTCCTTATGAATATGTGTACACCAAAGCTTTTGGTAGCGATGAGCTTATTTTAAAAGCTTTTGATGAACGACTAGACGAAGCTATCAATGGTACGGCAAACATGAATTGTCAATTGTGTAAATACAGAAAACAAATTGTTGGTTTAGAATCGGAAGTAGGAAAAGAACAAGTAGGACATCATTTAGGTGTAAAAGGTGTTTTGTTTGAAGAAGATGAAAAAGTTGGTCAAAAAAACAGCGTATTTACTAAAATTAAAAAAGGTTTAGGAATATGATAAAAGGTACAATATACGGTGTCTCTTTAGGTCCTGGTGATCCTGAATTAATTACTTTAAAAGGATTAAAAACCTTACAGAAAGTAGATAAAATATATTACCCTGGCTCTTTATTTAAAAATGGCAGAAAAGCTAGCTATTCACATTCTATTTTAAATAACTATAATTTAGATTCACAAAAACTCGAAGGATTTTATTTAAAAATGGATTTAGAGAGAGCGCAAGCAAAAGTTATTTATGAAACAACCTTTCAACAAATACTTTCTGAGTATAATAAAGGATTATCTATAGCAATTGTTAGCGAAGGAGATATTAGTACTTTTAGCTCTTTTTCTTATCTGTTAGAAAAAATACAAGCGCATAATTTACCTATTAATTTAATTCCGGGTATTAGCTCTTACTTGCATTTAGCATCTGAAAGTAAAACTCCTTTATGCTTACAAAACGAAAAAGTAGTAGTAATTCCTCGCATACAAACCAAAGAAGAACTACAAGAGGCTATTGCTAATTTCGACACTGTAGTATTAATGAAAATTATATCGGTTGTTGATATAATTACTGCTGTAATCGACACTAAAAAACATAGCGTTACTTATGCCGAACGCTTAGGAACGAATCAACAATTTATAACTAATAACTGGAGTACTGCCAGTACAAGAGAAACACCTTATTTTTCTCTTATGATTATTAAAAAAATAAACAAATGAAAATAACTATAGCAGGCTTAGGTCCTGGAGATATCAATTATATGTTACCCGTAGTTAAAAATGCTTTAGAAAAAGCAGACGTAGTTATTGGTTACGATTATTATTTTCAATTTGGAGCATCTCTTTTTAAAGAAAATGCTGAACTTATTTCAATGCCCTTAGGTAAAGAAGAAGCAAGAGCTCATAAAGCTATTGAAAAAGCAAAAGAAGATAAATATGTAGTAGTTATTGGTTCTGGAGATGCCAGTATTTACGCCATGGCTGCCATTGTTTATGAAGTGGTATCTAAAGGAAATGATGATGCCATTGAATTAGAAACACTTCCTGGTGTTTCGGCATTTTTAGCTGCTGGTAGTAAATTAGGTGCGCCGCTAGGTCATGATTTTTGTTGTATTTCATTGTCTGATTTAATGACACCTTGGAACAAAATTGAGCAGAGAATTAAAGCTGCTGCAATGGGAGATTTTGTAACCAGTTTATACAACCCAAAAAGTAAAAAAAGACATTGGCAGTTAGGTAGATTGCAGAAAATATTTTTAACAGAACGCTCACCTGCTACCCCAGTTGCAATTATAAGACATGTAACACGACCAGAAGAAGAACTTAAAATTACCACTTTAGGAGAATTTAACCCTGAAGATGTAGATATGTTTTGCTTGGTAATGATTGGAAACTCGCAAACCTATCGTTTTAAAGATTATTTGGTTACTCCAAGAGGTTATTTAAATAGAAAACCACATACAGGTAAAGAAATTCAACAAGAAAGTTTTAGAATTGTTACCGATCATATTAAAGGAATCCCTTTTTCTATTGCTGATAAATGGGCAGTAACGAGAGTTATTCATACTACAGGAATTTTAGAAGATTTTAATCATTATTCAGCAACACCGAATGCTATTGAAAATTGGCATACGCATCTTAAAAATGGTGGAGAAATTGTTACTGATGTTACCATGGTAAAAGCAGGAATCACAAAAGCTTTTATAAAAGAATACGGAAATCAAATTCACTGTTTATTAAATGATGAAGATGCACAAGCGCTAGCTAAATCGGCAAATATTACGCGCTCACAAGCTGGAATTCGAAAAGCCATTGAAAAACACCCAAATGCTTTGTATGTAGTAGGAAATGCTCCAACGGCTTTATTCGAAATTGTTGAACAATTAAGAGACAATGATACTTTTAAACCTGTTGGTATAATTGGAGTGCCTGTTGGTTTTGTGAATGTTTTAGAATCAAAAGAACAATTATCACAAATTGCAACTACCGATTGGGTTATTATTGAAGGAAACAGAGGTGGTAGTAATGTTGCAGCAGCTATTACAAATGCAGTTTTTACGTTACCGGAAGCTTCAACTTATTTTAAATCTTAAAAATGAGCAAATTCACTCCAGAAAATATAGAAACCTTAGAGCAAATAATACTTGCTCGTAGAGATGTTAGAGGTAATCGTTTTATAAACACACCTATTCTTCAAAAGGATTTAGATAAAATTCTATTTGCTGGAGTAAATGCACCTTCTGTTGGATTTTCTCAACCATGGGAATTTGTAGTTATTAAAGATTTAGACATTAGAAATAAAATAAAAGACAGTTTTTTTGAAGAGAACGAAAAAGCAAAAACTCTTTTTGAAGGAAAAAAAGCCGATGCCTACACGCAATTAAAATTAGAAGGAATTGTAGAATCGGCATTAAATATCGCTGTTTTTTATAAACCAAGTGAACACCCTGTTTTAGGGCAAACTACTATGAAAGAAGCCGGTGTTTACTCAGTAGTATGCGCTATTCAAAATATGTGGTTAATGGCAAGAGCTTTAAACGTTGGTTTAGGTTGGGTAAGTATTTTAGACCCAAACAAGATTAAAACCATTTTAAATGCTCCTGAAAACAGACAATTAATAGGCTATTTATGTTTAGGACACGTAGATAAATTTTATGAAAACCCTGAATTAGAACGTTTACAATGGGAAAAACGTAAAAATATTAACGATGTTGTTATTAAAGAATGTTATCAATAAATGAAGCAAATACATTCACATATCGATTTTTATTTAATTGGAATTAGCAATCATCCTAGTCCGAAATTGAATGATGATGTCTTGAAATTAATTAAAGAAGCATCTGTTTTTTCTGGTGGAAAACGACATTATCAATTAGTAAAATCGTTCCTACCCGAAAACCATACTTGGATTGAAATTTCAGGTAAAATAGATGCGCTGATGAATCAGTATAAAAAAATTACGACAACGATTGTGGTTTTTGCCTCTGGTGATCCTTTTTTCTATGGCTTCGGAAATACGTTACAACGCTTATTACCCAATGCTAAATTAAGCGCTACTCCTTATTTTAATAGTATTCAATTGTTATGTCATAAAACACAAACGAACTACAATACATTAAAATCGGTATCTATACACGGTAGAGATTGGTCAGCACTAGATGAAGCACTAATTCATAGAAACGAATTAATCGGCGTATTAACCGATAACAAAAAAACACCTGCCGAAATTGCGAAACGTATGCTGCAATATGGTTTTGATAATTACTCAATAACCATTGGAGAAGCTTTAGACGGAGATAATGAACATATTGAACAACTAGATTTAGTTTCTTGTTCTAACAAAACACATGATAATTTAAACTGTGCATTATTAAAACAAACAGCACCTAAACACAAACCTTTTGGTATTCCTGATGCATCCTTTGTTCCATTAACGAATAGAGCTAACATGATTACTAAAATGCCTATTCGTTTAAGTACAATTAATGCGTTAGAATTACAAAATAAAACGGTGTTTTGGGATGTAGGAGCTTGTACTGGATCTGTTGCTATTGAAGCGAAACAACATTTTCCGCATTTACAAGTCGTTGCCTTTGAAAAACGAACTGAATGCGCATCTATAATTCAACAAAATACAGAACGTTTTTCAACACCTGGAATTGCTATTATTATTGATGATTTTTTTAATCTCAACTTAAATGATTTTGAAATTCCTGATGTTGTTTTTATTGGTGGTCATGGTGGACGCTTAAAAGAACTACTCCATTTAATCCATAAACAAAACCCGGCAGTACGATTCGTTACTAACGCTGTAAGAGAAAGCAGCACTAAAATATTTACAGAAGAACTTACAAAATTGAATTACATCGTAAATACTAGTGTTATTCAAGTAAACCAACATAATAAAATTAGCATTCACACAGCTGAACTAAAATAAATGAGAAAAATAGCCATCATAGCAGTCACTGAAAAAGGAATAGAAAAAGCCCTTATTATTCAGAAAGAATTTCCAAAATCATTAGTCATAACTACTTTACAGTCTAGTAATGAAAGTGTATCAACTATTACGTCTATTTCTGACTATTTAGCTGATAATTTTATGAAACTAGATGGTATTTGTTTTGTAACAGCCTTGGGTATTTGCGTACGCTTAATTGCTCCGTATATTCAAGATAAAAACACCGATCCAGCAGTAATTTCTGTTGATGATTTAGGGTTACATGTGCAATCTGTATTAAGCGGACATAAAGGTGGAGCGAATGATTTTGCATCAAAAACAGCGAGTGTATTAGGAGCAAATGCTGTAATATCGACCTCAAGTGATGTACAAAATATTTGGGCTTTAGATACTCTTGGAAGTCAATTTAATTGGCAAACAGAAAGTTCAATAGCTACAAATAAAATAATGGCATTGTTTGCTAATAACAAACCTACTGCATTACTTTTAGATATTAAAGATAAAGGCACACAGCATTTAGAAAAAACAGTTCCTAGTTTTGTGACTATTTTTTATAATGAAAAAGATATTGATTATACACAGTTCGAATTATTTATTGCGGTAAGTTATAAAGTTTACGAAGCAAAAATTCCTAGTTTATTTTTAATTCCGAAAGTATTATCTGTTGGTTCTGGATGTTCTAAACAATTAGATTTCGAGTTATTTCAAGAAACCTTAAAATCAAAACTAGCCGCTGAAGGATTATACTTTTCTGCCATCAAAAACTTTGGTTCTATTGATATTAAAGCGGAACAGCAAGCTTATTTAGATTTTAGTGAGTCTAACAATATTCCTTTCAGCACATTTACTTCTGATAGAATAAACACTGTTACGATACCTAACCCAAGTGCAATGGTACAATCAAAAATTGGTGTTAATGGTGTTTCAGAATCTTGCGCGATGTTACTTTCTGGAAATAATGATTTACTTGTTGAAAAACAGAAAATTCATTTAGAGAACAGTGAAAAATTCACTTTTTCGGTTGCTTTAAGCGCTGAAGTAGCTCGTAAAACAGCGGTTGCTATTATTGGTGCAGGACCTGGTGATGAGGAATTAATAACCGTAAAAGGAAAACAATATTTAGAAGAAGCAGACTGTGTGTTATATGCTGGAAGTTTGATTCCTGAAGAAATGACCAATTGGTGTAAACCAGGAGCGGTAGTTAGAAACTCTGCAATGATGACTTTAGAGGAGCAAGTATCTTTAATGCAAGAACATTATAAAAAAGGAAACGCTATTGTTCGTTTACAATGTGGTGACCCTTCTTTATATGGTGCTATTCAAGAACAAATGACCATTTTTGATGAATTGGAAATGGATTACTTTATTGTACCTGGTATTTCTTCTTTTAGTGCAGCAGCAGCAGTATTAAAATCGGAATTCACCATACCCGAAGTAGTACAATCTATTGTATTAACTCGTGGTGAAGGAAAAACTCCTATGCCATCAAAAGAAAGTATTTCAGCATTTGCAGCAACAAATTCAACCATGTGTATCTTTTTAAGTGTTGGTATTGCTAAAAAAGTAGAAGCACAACTATTAGAACATTTTGATGCCGATACACCCGTGGCAGTTATGTATCGAATTTCTTGGAAAGATGAAGAAATATTTCAAGGAAAATTAGAAAACCTGGCACAAATTGTAAAAGAGAGTAAAAAAACTAGAACTGTATTAATTGTAGTAGGTCATGCTATTGGAGCTCGTAAAAACAGATCGCAGTTATACAGCCCTGAATGGAAACATATTTTTAGAACTAATAAGAAATTTGTAGTTACAGAATAATTCATAAATAAGAAGAAAATGATATTAGTATTTGGAGGAACAACAGAAGGTAAAAAAGTAGCAACATTGCTTCAAGAGAAATCGATGCCTTTTGTGTACTCAACAAAAACAAATATTCCTTTTCAAGAAAATGATATTGCAAATTATAGATATGGAGCTTTAGATCAAAAACAGTTAGAAAAATATCTGCTAGAAAACGATGTGAAAATTATTATTAATGCTTCTCATCCTTTTGCTGAACTGCTCCATAATACAATTGCTAACGTAGCAGAAAGTTTACAAATACCAGTTATTCGATTTGGTAGAAAACTACTTCCAAGAACAATAAACCCATTAGTATCGTATGTAAATACTTATGATGATGCTTGTGAGTTATTAGAAAAACATCAGGTAATACTGGCTTTAACAGGTGTTCAATCTATTAAAAAATTAAAACCTTGGTGGCAAAAACAATCTATCTTTTTTAGAATACTGAACAGACCAGAATCCTTAGCTATTGCTGCTGAAAGCAACTTCCCTGAAAAACAATTGATCTTAGGTTTGCCTTCAGATAATTTGGAAAAAGAAATAGACTTAATTAACACAAAGTCTATCGATTTAATCTTAACAAAAGAAACAGGAAACAGTGGTTTTTTAAGCACAAAAATTAATGCTGCTTTAAAAACGGATACACAAATCATCATCATCACACAACCAGAAATCCCACCTTACTTTCAACAAGTATTTAATGTAGTTGAGTTAGAAAACTTACTTACTAGTACGCAACGTTCATTATCGCTAACTAATAACACTACTGTAAAATGGGATTAAGAAAAGTACCTGAAGGTCCCTTAAGAGAAGGTTTTACAACCGGAACTTCTGCAACTGCAGCTGCTAAATCAGGATTGATGGCTATTATTCATCAAAAAAAGATTAATACAGTTAGTGTTCATTTACCTATTGATAAAGTTCTTGAAATACCAATTCATCATTGTGAGTTTACTGAAAACACCGCTAAATGTTCAGTTATTAAAGACGCTGGTGACGATCCTGATGTAACAAATGGAGCCGAAATTGGATGTATTTTAAAGTTAACGCAAGAAAAAGAAATTCAGTTTATCGCAGGTGAAGGTGTTGGTACTGTTACGCTTAAAGGTTTGGAACTTGCTATAGGAGAGCCTGCTATTAATCCTGTACCTAGAAAAATGATTACTAGTGCTATTCAAAAGTTATTGCACGATTATGATTTAGAATGTGGTGTATCGGTAACCGTATATGTTACGGATGGCAAAAAGTTAGCAAAACGTACACTTAATGAACGTGTAGGAATCATGAATGGTTTGTCTATTTTAGGTACAAGTGGTATCGTAAAACCCTACTCTTCCTCTTCATATATAGCAAGTATAGAACAAGGTATTGATGTTGCAATTGCTAATAACATTTCAGAGTTAGTTATTAATTCAGGCGCAAGAAGTGAAAAGTATTTATCTAATAAATTCAATCATTTACCTGAATATGCTTTTATCCATTACGGAAATTGGATTGGTGAAACACTCACTAAAATAAATAAATCTCCCATTAAAAAAGTTAGCATTGGTATTATGCTAGGAAAAGCTGTAAAACTAGCTGGAGGAGTTACAGATACGCATAGTTGTGTTTCCAGCTGGAATAAAGATTTTGTCGTTGATTTAGCTCGTCAAGTTGGTTTTTATGAAGCTGATAAAATCAAAGAATTAAACATGGCTGGGAGGTTAATTGAATTATTTGATTTTGAACAAAACTCCCCTTTCTTTCAATTATTACTAGAACATTGTTACCAACATACACATACAAAAATTAAACAGGTAGAGTTAACTATTTACCTTATACATAAAAACGGAACCCTTATTAAACATATTAAAAAATGACTTTAACTTCTTTAATTAGGCCTTTAATGGCTGGTATTTTACATTCATTTGAACCAGATCATGTTACAGCTGTTTCAGTACTAGCAACTGAAAACGCTATTAACAAAAAAAAGGTCAGCTTCAAAACTGTATTTAAAGCATCACAATGGGCTTTTGGTCATTCTGTAACCTTATTACTTTTTGGAGGAATTGCCTTACTATTTAAAAGCATGGCAACCCTTTTTGTAAATGATATTTCTTTCTATGCTGAGTTAGCAGTTGGGCCTATTATGATTTGGTTGGGAGTTGTAGCCATTAAAAGAAATCATGCTATTAATGAAATGGTAAATGATCATAAAAAGATTGAGCCACATGAGCATGAACTGTCTAACCCTATACATTTACATGGTACTAAAGGAGAAGAAATAGCTGTTAACCCAATGAATAAATCATTCTGGATTGGTATGTTACACGGTCTTGCAGGTACTGGAGGTGCATTAACATCTGCATTAGTTCTAAGTAGTACAACAGTAACAGACGCTATTCTAATTCTAGTAGTTGAATCATTAGGTATTATTATAGCAATGGGAGTTTACAGCTATGTATTAATAGCAGTAATGAGTCGTTTTTTAGAACGAAACTTAGCTATTTTTAAATGGATGAATGGTATTGCAGGAGTTGCTTCTGCTATTATTGGAGTTATATGGTTGTATAATAGTATTTCTGGATTATGATAAAAGATCAAAAACATACTAATTTTCCTTTTTCAGCTATTGTTGGTCAAGATAATTTTAAACTAGCCCTTATTTTAAATTTAGTTGACCCTCTTATTGGCGGAGTACTAGCTATTGGAGATAAAGGAACTGGAAAGACTACATTAATTCGTTCGTTAACCAATTTAATGGGAGAACAACAAAATTATCCTTTTATTAACTTACCTATTGGTGTTTCTGAAGACCGACTTATTGGAAACATCGATCTAGAGCAATTGATAAATGCTAAAAAGGAAATCATTAACCCTGGTTTAATGGCAAAAGCACACCAAGGAATTTTATATGTTGATGAGGTTAATTTATTACAAGATTACCTTACTGATATATTACTAGATGCTGCTGCTTCTGGTAATTATTATTTAGAAAGAGAAGGTGTATCACATTATTTTAAAAGTAGGTTTTGTTTAGTAGGCTCTATGAACCCAGAAGAAGGAAATCTAAGACCACAACTAAAAGATCGTTTTGGCTTGAGTGTTTTAATAGAAACACCAACCGACTCAAAAATACGTCAACAAATCATAAAGCAACGTTTTCAATTTGATGATAATCCTTCGCAATTTATTGATTCATACAAAGAGCAAAATGAAAAAATAGCTACGCGAATTAGCAATGCTAAAATAAAATTGAAATCTATAAAAATAGAAGATGCTATTATTGAGTATTGTAGTGAATTAGCGATCAAACATCAAGTAGAAGGGCTACGTGCTGATATTTTATTAGTAAAAACAGCTAGAGCTTTTGCTGCATATCAAAACATTTCTGAAATAACTAAAGAGGCTGTCGATACTATTGCTGATTTCGTATTAAATCATCGAAAATCACAAACACCCCCTAATCAACAAAACGATTCTCAAAAACAAGAAAATAAATCTCAAGAACAATCTTCTGAAAACAATCCTTCAAAAGAAGAAAATATACATATTCGTATTCCTAAAAACACGTTTCAAAAACAAAAAGAAACTACAACCAATACAATTGAGCAAGGAGTTAAAGCTGGTTTAAACAAGGAAGGTACTATACTAGAAACCGATACAAAAAAAACGGTAAGTCAATATTTAGCAACTGATAAATTCGAATTGAAAACGAAACGAAAAAATAGCCTTTTAAAGCAACATCATATCTTTTTAATAGATTCTAGTGGTTCAATGTTAAAAGAGCAAATCATAGCTTATGCTAAAGGAGCAGTCAATAAAATCGCTGAAAACTCGAAAACTCAAAACACACAGTTTTCTATTGTGTCTCTATTTAATGGAGGAGCTCAATTAATTTTAAGTTATACTAGCATTTTACAAGAATTAGAAAACGTGTTAACAACACTTAAAACTGGAGGTAAAACAAGTTTAAAAGCCGGTTTTAAACAAGTTAAATCAATTTCTACTGACATAGATTACAACCACAATCTTCATATAATTACTGATGGTAAACTAAATACTGGAGACGATCTTGAAGCTACAGTATTGGCTTTTCAAACATTTTGTAAAGGAATAAAGAACACACAAGTAATAGATGCAGAAAAAGGATTTGTTAAAATTGGAGAAGCTTTAGAATTTTCAAATAGAATTAATGCAAACTATGAAATTTTAATTACTGAAACCTTATAATTTATATTTTTTGACCAAACAATTCATCATATCAGCACCCAATAGTAACGCAGGAAAAACAACTATTACGTTAGGTTTATTACGTTTAATTAAACGTAAAAACATAGAAATACAACCTTTTAAAGTTGGTCCTGATTATATTGACCCAAAATTCCATGAATTAGCTTGTGGTAAAGTTGGTGTTAATTTAGATTTATTTATGATGTCTCAACAAGATATCAATAATAACTTATCTCATTACGGGAAAAAAGCTGATATTAACTGTATTGAAGGTGTAATGGGGTTATTTGATGGGGCTAAAAAGGATAGCGGTAGCACTGCCGAATTAGCAAAAAAACTCAAAACACCAGTAATACTTGTTGTAGACGCAAAAGCTGTTGCGTATTCTGTTGCTCCTCTCATTCAAGGTTTTATAAATTTTGATACCGATGTTAAAATAATTGGAGTTATTTTTAATCGTGTAGGTTCAGAAAGACATTATAGAATGCTAAAAGAAGCTTGTGATGACATCAATGTAAATTGCTTTGGTTATTTAGCTAATCTTAAAAATATTGAAATTCCATCAAGGCATTTAGGGTTAAATATTCAACAAATAGAAAAATTTGACGTTATTATTGATGAGATTGCTACCGAGCTAGAAAAAACACTAGACTGGAATGCTATTTTGGAAATTTCTAAAAAAGTGGAACCTATTCTTACTTCAACGCATAAAACAGTAGCTTCTAAAAATATAACATTTGCTATTGCTAAAGATGAAGCTTTCAATTTTATTTATCCCCATAATATAAATGCTATGAAACAATTGGGCGAAGTTATTTTTTTTAGCCCTATTCATGATTCTGAAATTCCAAAATGTGATTTTATATTTCTTCCAGGGGGCTACCCTGAATCTTACTTAAAAGAACTTTCTTCTAATACTTCGATGTTAAAAAGCATCAAAACATTCGCTGAGAATAATGGCCAAGTTTATGCAGAATGTGGTGGAATGATGTATTTAGGGAAAGCTGTTATTTCTGAAGAAAACAAATCTTTTAAAATGGTTAATTATTTTGATTTTGAATCGACCATAGCAAATAAAAAATTGCATTTAGGCTATAGAACAACCATAACAAATAACCACATTTTTAAAGGACACGAGTTTCATTATTCTAGTTTACAAAACGATAATGAAACTACTATAAATGCAACAGTTTTGAACGCTAGAGATAGTAAAACTGATACTAAAATTCATAAGAAAAATAAAGTAATAGGTTCATACATACATCATTATTTTGGTACACCTGAAATACTATTACAATTAATTAACCAACTAAATAACGACATATGAAAATTTACACAAGAAAAGGAGACAAAGGAAGTACCGGCGTTTTTGGAGGAAAAAGAGAATTTAAAAACTCTGCTCGAATTGAATGTATTGGAACCTTGGATGAGGTAAATTCTACCATAGGTTTATTACGCTCTAAACTAGGAAATGACCATGAATGGCAACCAAATTTACATCGTATTCAAAAAGATATGATGAATATGATGTCGCATTTAGCACGCCCGTCGGATTCTAAAAAAGTAAATCCAAATCCTGAGCCTAAAGACGGTGCTGAATTTTGTGAACAATGGTTAGATGAAATGGAAGACAGTATCAGTTCTCCTTCTGACTATTTTTTACTACCTGGAGGAAATGAAATATCTGCACTTTGCCATGTTTGTAGAACGCAAGTAAGAAGAGGAGAACGACAATTGGTTACTTTAATGCAAGAAGATCCTGAATGTGTACATGATTATATTATGAGTTATGTAAACAGAATGTCTGATTTATTCTTTACCATGGCAAGAGCTGAAATGGACAAGCATGGTGTAGCTGAAGAAAAATGGAATCTTTTCTTATACAAAAGAAAGAAAAAAGCAGTTAAAAAATAGTTCTGAACTTATTTCAGAATCAAATAAAAAAACAATTCAATAGTAACAATTTATATTTTTAAAAATGAATAAGAAAATACCAATTACCATCGTTACCGGATTTTTAGGTGTAGGAAAAACTACCTTAGTACATAACATGTTAAGAAATGCCAATGGAAAGCGTATTGCTGTGTTGGTTAATGAATTTGGAGAAGTAGATGTAGATGGGCAATTAATTGCATCCTCAGAATGTGGTGATGACGATTGTAATTTAGTACAACTACCAAACGGTTGCATTTGCTGTACTGTACAAGAAGAGTTTTTACCTTCTATGTTACAATTATTAGAACGTAAAGAAGAAATTGACCACATCGTTATTGAAACTTCAGGTTTATCAATGCCTAAACCTTTAGTAAAAGCTGTTAATTGGCCAGATTTAAAACCTCATATAACTATAGATTCAGTGATTACAGTAGTAGATGCTGTAGGAATTGCAACAGGTGAAATTTGTGACAGAGAACGTGTGCAAGCACAACGTTTAGCAGATGATTCTTTAGATCATGAAACACCTATTGAGGAGTTATTTTTAGATCAATTATCATGTGCTGATTTAGTTTTAGTAAGCAAAAGAGATTTAGTTGACGATAAAAAATTTGAAGAGATAACTAAAATAGTAACCGCTAAAGCAAGACCAAATACTAAAATTATACCTGTAGAAAATGGAACGTTAGATAATAGTTTATTGTTAGGTATTGAAGCTTCTGCTGAAGATGATGTAGATAATCGTCATTCTATTCACGAAGAGCATCATAAGTCAGGAAATCACCACCATCATAATGATGATATTAAAACTATTTTGTTAGAGTATTCTGAAACAGCAGATATTAAAGCTTTAGTAAATGATTTAAAAGCATTGGTAGAAAAACATGAAATTTATAGAATTAAAGGTTTTGTTAACATTCCTAACAAACCTATGCGCATGGTTTTACAAGGTGTAGGTTCTCGTTTCGATTATTATTTTGAAAGACCTTGGGGAGCTAATGAAGAGCGTAAAACAAGTATCGTTGTTATTGGTAAAAATATAGAATTGACTGAAAAAAATGAAGTGATTACTCATGTTCATTCGGATAGTCATAGTCACAGTCACGGGCATTCTCATTAATAAATAATTTGCTTTTCTATTATATCAATAAATAGTATTTAGGTTTCATAAAAAATATAAAGCGTGCATTTAATTTCTACCATACCGGGCGGCTGGAATCCTAACGATGAAGGAGTATTTTACATCGATCAATCTCCTGGAGATATTGTTTTTTTATCTTCAGCAGATTCTGATTTATTTATGATGAATAATGCCTACAAATTAGTACATAATTCTGTAGAAAATGCACCTTCATTTCGGTTTGCTAATCTTAGTTACTTTAAACAAGAATTAACTATAGATACGTATGTTGATGAGGTAATTTCTTCCGCTAAAATTGTTGTACTTAAACTTTTAGGAGGAAAAGCCTATTATAATTATTTATGTGAAGCTGTAACTGATTGTTGTCAAGAAAATAACATCAAATTAATATTCTTACCTGGTGATAACAAACCAGATTTAGAGTTAATGCAATCTTCTAACATTCCGTTAAAAAATGTTGATTTAATTTGGAAATACATCCAGTCAGGTGGTATAGAAAATTGTCAATCCGCTTTACAATTAATTAGTAATAGAATTAGTGATGTAGAAATAATACCTAATGCTATTAAAACGATTCCTGATTTATTTTTATATCACCCTAAAGAAGGAATTTATACTACAATAAAATCAAAAAGTAACCAAAAACAAGTCATTATTTTTGGATACCGAAGCTACTATTTATCTAATAATTTAGCACCTATACACAGTCTTATTAATGCATTAGAAACACAAGGCATTTCAGCTGTTGTTTTAATGGCTGCTGGCTATCGTGAGCATGATATTCAGCAACAAATATTCGACTTACTTAAAAAAAATCACCTAAAAAACCCTCAGGTTATTATAAATACTACTGGGTTTAGCGTACAAGGATTTCATGACACCACACAAAGTTTGTTTGCTATTTTTAATGTTCCTGTTATCCAAGCAATCATGGGAAGTTGTAATCGTGAAAGTTGGTTAGAAGGAAATTTCGGCTTACCTCCTACTGATATTGCAATGAATATTGCCCTACCAGAAGTGGATGGTAAAATTATCTCTAAAGTTATTTCATTTAAAGAATCCATAGAAAAAGACACTTTAACCGATTCTGAAGTTGTTTCTTATGTACCACATATTGAAGGCTGCCAATTTGTTGCTAAAATGGCAAAAGCTTGGATAAATCTTCAGAATAAAAATAATTCAGAAAAGAAAATCGCTTTAGTTTTACCAAATTATCCTAATAAAAATAGCCGTTTAGCAAATGGTGTTGGTTTAGATACTCCACAAAGTACTTTGCAAATATTAGCGCAATTAGCTAATGAACATTACGAATTAGCTGCTAATTACCCCACAACAACTAACGAACTTATAAATAAATTAACCGATGCTGTTACCAATGATGTAGAGACTATAAATACTTTAAATGAGCGTAAAACAATTCGTTTAGAAGAAAGTGTTTTTTATGAATATTACAATCAATTATCTCCAACACTTCGAAATACTGTAGAAGCACAATGGGGACAACCAAATGAATCTCCTAATTACAAAGAAGGCGCTTTTTTAATTCCTGGGTTTTTATCTAAAAATATTTTTGTTAGTATTCAACCTAGTAGAGGTTATAATTTAGATTTACAAGCAAGTTATCATTCACCAGACTTACCTCCTCCTCCAGCTTATTTGGCGTATTACATTTGGTTACAACACCATTTTAAAGCAGATGCTTTAGTGCATATTGGTAAGCACGGAAACTTAGAGTGGCTTCCTGGAAAAAGCGTTGCCTTGAGTAAAGAAACGTGTTTTCCAGCTGCTATTTTAGGGCCGATTCCTCATTTTTATCCTTTTATAATTAATGATCCAGGAGAAGGAACACAGGCTAAAAGAAGAAATCAAGCTATAATATTAGACCATTTAATTCCGCCAATGACACGAGCTGAGAATTATGGTGATTTACTAAAGTTAGAGCTTTTAATTGATGAGTTTTACGAATCGGCCTTAGTTGATAGAAAGCGTGCTACATTGATTAAAACTAAGATTGAAAACCTTGTAAATGAAACCCATCTAAAAACTGATTTAAATCAAGATGGAAAAGATATTGACGCTTTATTAGAGGTTATAGATGGTTATTTGTGTGAATTAAAAGAATCACAAATTAGAGGTGGTTTACATATTTTAGGAAAATTACCCCGACAAGAAAAATTAGTCGATTTAATTGTTGCCTTACATCGTTTACCTCAAGGAGGCTTAAAAGGAATTACACAATGTTTATCTGAAGATTTACAACTTAATTTCGACCCAATTAACGTTACCTATTCTGATATATTTAAAAAAGAGATTTTTGGTATTTCTTGTAGAACCTTCGGGCAAGCTGTTGAACTTTTAGAAAATAAATCTAAAAACATCATTAGTCAATTAATATGTGGAAATACCATTCCTAAAATTGGAGAATCTACTCATGAATTGATTAATTATATAAAATTACATACTCTACCAGTATTACAGAAAACAAGTAATGAAATTGGAAATTTAATTAAAGGGTTAAATGGACAGTATGTTCCTGCAGGTGGCTCTGGTGCGCCAACCAGAGGTAGATTAGATATTTTACCTACTGGAAGAAATTTTTATTCAGTTGATGTACGTACTATTCCTTCTGAAACCGCGTATCAATTAGGTCAAAAAAGTGCTCAGAATATTATTGATCGTTACTTACAAGAAAACGGAGAATACCCTACTTCTATTGGTTTATCTGTTTGGGGAACGTCTACCATGCGAACTAGCGGTGATGATATTGCACAAGCACTAGCTTTAATAGGAGTTAAACCTATTTGGCAAGGAAGTAACCGACGGGTTAAAGACTTCAAGGTGCTTTCAATTCTAGAACTTAAAAGACCAAGAATAGATGTAATGTTACGTATTTCTGGCTTTTTTAGAGATGCTTTTCCTGATATAATTTCCCTATTTAATGCTGCTATTGAAAAAGTGGCAGAATTAGATGAAACTGATGAACAAAACCCTATAAAAAAACGTGTAGCTGCTGAAAGGAAAGAATGGCAAAACCAAGGATTAGATGACAAGCAAGCCAATGAACGAGCTTTATATCGTGTGTTTGGTTCAAAACCTGGTGCATATGGCGCTGGATTACAAGGCTTAATTGATGGAAAAAACTGGACGACTTCAGATGATTTAGCCCAGGCTTATATCAATTGGAGTGGTTATGCTTACTTTGGTAAAAACAACAGTGGTAAGTCTGCTCATGAAACTTTTAAAAAACGATTATCCTCTATTGAAGTGGTTATGCAGAACCAAGATAATAGAGAACATGATATTTTAGACTCTGATGATTATTATCAATTTCAAGGAGGAATGACAGCTGCTGTTAACACCATAAAAGGATCACAACCTGAAACTTATTTTGGAGATCATTCCCGACCTGATAATCCGAAGGTAAAATCTTTAAAAGAAGAATTATTAAAAGTCTTTAGATCTCGAGTAGTCAATCCAAAATGGATGCAAGGTATGCGAGAACATGGCTATAAAGGTGCTTTTGAAATGGCAGCTACTATGGATTATCTTTTTGCTTATGATGCTACTACCAATTTAATAGAAGATTTTATGTATGAACAAATTACTGAAAATTATTTGTTTAATGATGAAAATAAAGCTTTTATAGAAGAACATAATCCTTGGGCTTTAAAAGATATGTCTGAACGAATGTTAGAAGCTGTTCAAAGAGGAATGTGGGAAAATCCTTCAGAAGAAATCGTACATGAATTAAAGGAAATTTATAAAAAATCAGATGCTATCACTGAATAAAGAAGTTATTTATATCAATACATATTATTCGATAAACAATTTATTAAAATAGTTATTAAAAAATAAATTACCTTTATTGCTTTAACCCCTATCCCCTTTTATTATGAGACAATTAAGTATTTACTTACTTACTTTGATGATTATTTTCTCTTGTAAACTTGAGAAAAAAGACTCCGTAAGTATTCCTCAAAAGCATAAAAAAGAAAAAAAAGAAGAGAACCCTGATAAATATGCCATCTGGACAGAGGCTCAAGCTGCTAGGCATCAAAAGATATTACAAAAGCTAACTACTTCTGCTAAAAAATTTAACCATAAAAAAGGAAGTTCTACTAGTTATGCGAATGGTAATTTAAACGGTTCTTGGATAAATAGAGGTCCTAAAAATATGCCTGGCGCCTTTAAATTTGCTGAGATGTTAGAAGGTACCGATATTATTTATGGAGTAACTCACAATCACTACGCTGGTGAGTTTAATTCAAAAGCTTATATTTTTAAAGGAACTGTATACAACCCAAAAACAGGGAAAGGCGGTGACGATTTTACATTACTTACTGCTAATTGGCCAAACAGGTATCAAAACTTATTTGCTTTTAAAATTGGAGCTACTACCCGATTAATAGCACACATTGAAAATGGTCCTTTATACTATTCAGATGATGAAGGAACCACTTGGGCTCGCTCTAATGGATTACCTGATGCTAATACAAGTTCTGCTATTAACAGACAAGACAATCATACTATATATGTAACTAATGGTCAAAAAATATACATATCTACCGATAAAGGAATTAACTTTACTCTACTAAAAGATTACGGTTCTCCTAAAAAAAGTAGTTTTTTATATACTCCAAGGTTTTCAGCACAACCAAATTCTAATACAGTTTATTTAGCTAGAAATGGTTCTTTTTATCAATTAAACAACGCTAAAACTGATTTTACATTATCAGGAACTTATATAAATAGTCATGGTAATCGTCAATTTAGTATTGGAGGTGATAGTAGAGTTCTTTATATTACTGAAAACAAAAACTATTGGGTATCTACTGATCATGGTAAAACTTGGACTAGTAAATCACCGAAAGGAAATTGGTACGGAGATAGAACTGGAAAAATGTCACCAGGTAAATTCTTTGCTGTACACCCAGAAAATCCAAATATTTCTATTGCAGGATATGCACAACCAGTAATTTCTTTAGATAAACTAGATACCGATTTGTCAACAACCAGTGGCTGGGGAAGATATCAAAATGGAACACATTTAAAGGCTGAAGACTATTATAATAGGATTCGATTTAATTATCATCCAGATTTTCAAGCTTCGCACTTTTTTTACAATAGCTCTGGCGATTTGTTTTCTGCTAGATGTTCAGATGGCGGTATTTTTATTTCTTATAAAGAATGGAAAAGCTTTCCTAATGAAGGTACAGCATTTGATAATTCAGGATATGCCAATGCTCACTACATTAATTTAAATGTATTAAATACCATAAATCCTTTAATTTATAGAGAAAATATTTTTACAGGCGCTAACAATCCAAATCACATTTACTATAGCACTCAAGATCAAGGAAGTGGAAGTATTATAAGTGATACGAACAATGAAACACTAGATTTTTACCAAAGTATTGGAGGTGATGGACCTCCAATAGATAGTTATGATGGTAAACATGCTTGGAAATGGCAACGAGAAGGTAAAAAAGTATATGCTCCGGTAAAGATATATAGTAATACTGGAAGTTTTCAATCTATAGGAAAAATCAACTCCCTTTTTAAAGAAGAGAATTCTGTTAGTTTTACCAAAAAATCAGAAATGGGTTGGGTACAAACATATATAGACCATGCTGATTCAGATAAAAACATGTGGATTTTAGCTCAAGATTTAAATAGAGTTACTTGGGATGGTACAAATATTACTTCACACATAATTAATAAAGGTAATAACCACGTAGCTGCACTTGCTCAAGCTACAGGAAATCCAAATAAATTATACATGCTTCAAGATAGCAAAGTATTTATTTCAACAGATAGGGGGACTTCATTTAATACCTCAGCCGACACTCCTTTTTCTTTAACAAATGAATCTTGGGGAAAAGGTGATATAGGTAGTGGAGTTGTATTACCTACTAACGATAATTGGATTTTATTTTGTGGCCCAAGTACCAATAATGTTGGTGCTATTTTATCAAAAGATGGAGGACAAACTTGGATTGATGTTACAGGAGATTTTCCTAGTGGAATTGATGCACAAACTGGAGGAATGGTAGCTACACCTAATGGTAAATTTGTATTTGCAGGTACAGATATTGGTCCTTATGTTTTTGATGTTACTAATGAAAAATGGTATTCTTTAGCGGAAGGTATTGGTTTTTTCAATGCAATGGATGTTGATTACATTCCCGCTATAAATACGGTTCGTTTTGCTTCATGGGGATCAGGAATTTTAGATTTTAAAATTGAAGCGAAATCATTAGGTGTAAATGATCATACTTTAAATACATTGACACTTTTCCCTAACCCTGCTAAGGATTTTGTAACAATCAATTTAGAATCTTTATTAATCAATAAAGTAACCATTGAAGTTTTTACCCTTCAAGGAAAAAGAGTGATTCATAAAAAAGAAATTTCTTTCATTAATAAAAAAACCACACTAAATACTTCTAAACTTGTGGCTGGAATATACCTAATTACTATTACTGATGAAAACAATAACAAAGCGACTAAAAAAATAATTATAGAATAGCTTTCTTCTAAATTTAGCAATAATTAAAAAACACAAGTAACTTAAATAAGTTACTTGTGTTTTCTTTTTTTAATATTATTGAACAAGTACTCTCTTTGTACAAGTGCCTTCTTTAAAATTTAGTTTTAAAATATATACACCACTAGTAATAATATTTGTAGCTATTTTATTGCCTCTGCCTTTTGTAACAATAATACCGTAAATATCATACATAGTGTATCCAAGTAATTTGCTGTTTTTTGGGTATTTTACTGTAATCTCTTCTGCTGTAGTAATTACTTTTACAGCATTTGATATGTCACCACCTGCTACAAAATTTTCTGTAACGGAATTAAACCCAGTCCACAAAGCCCCAGGGTCTGTAACATATGCTCCTATAGTACCCGATGGTATGTGCAAATTTATTGTATTACGATTGTAACCAAAAGAATCTCCTAAACCTGTAACTATTGTTGGTGGTACTGTAGCTAATGAGGTCACACTTGCTAAAGGGTTTGAAGCAAATGCTCCACCTTGGATGGTATCTACATTACTTGGTATGGTTATATTTGTTAATTCATTACCACTAAATGCCCACATCCTTATTTGTGTTACAGAACTAGGAATTACAATACTAGAAAGATTATTACTTTGAAAAGTAGCACCACCTATAAATGTAATGGTATTTGGAAGAGTTACACTAGTAAGTTGGTTACTTTGAAATGCCCCATTACCTATATACGTTACACTATTAGGAATAAAAATACTTGATAAATTATTACTATTAAAAGAATTAGCACCTATACTCGTTATAGTGTTAGGAATAGTGATACTTGTTAATTCGTTATACTTAAAAAGTGTACTTGAAATACTTGTCATTCCACTAGAGATAGTTGCACTCGTAATTTCATTATTTTCAAAAGCTCCGTTTCCAACAGTTATAATATTATTTGGAAGTATTACACTTGCAATTTGGTTATTTTTAAAAGCTTCATAACCAATAATTGTAAGAGCAGAAGAGAAAGAAATGTCCGTTAATAAATTATCCTTAAAAGCCTTATAACCAATACTAATTACACTATCAGGAATTAGTACATTTGTTAAATAATTATCTTCAAAAGCTCCATTTCTAATACTAATTACGCTATTAGGAATTGTTACATTTACTAATGAATTGTATTTAAAAGCATTTGCTCCAATTTCTGTAACACTATAAGTTATACCAATACCTCCGGTGCCCAATATATGCCTAGTAACTGAACTAGGAATTACAACTGTTGTTCCACCAGTTGTATTATAATCTATAACTTTTACTTTATTGGGTTGAGTAGATATTACTTCATAAGTTAATTTTCCTGAAATAAAAGTTTGTGAATGCCCTACTATAGATATAAACAGTAAGGTGACAATAAGTAATGTTTTTTTCATAAGATTTGTTTTAGTTATTATTTATCATAAAACTATATCAAACCAATGAAGAGAAAAACAGAAAAACTATTTCGGTTAACTCTAAATAAATATATGTAATACTAGAAGTAATATGCGTAAAATTGAAATATTAATGTTATTCCTCTTAAAAATATTTAATATTTACGAATCATTTTTAAAAGTAGCTAGTCTTTATTTGGTTCTATATAATTAATCAAAAATGATTAACTCAAACTTATATATTAAAAAACTTATTCTTTATACAATAAACCTTTTCTTTAATTACTAACTCTTTCTTTTATATATGGTATTTTTAAAATAACTTGGGTTCCCTTCTTATTATATTTACTTCTATCTTCTAAAGTTACTGTTCCTTTCATTTTAAAATATTTAGATAATATTTTTAATCTTTCAGAAGTAATCGCTGTAGATAATGACTTTTTATATTGATTATTATTTTCCGTTTGTGAACTTATTCCAATACCATTATCTATAATTTTACATATTAATTCTTTATTTAAAAATTCAAGATTAATAGTAATAGTTTTATTTTCACTTTGATTTATAAACGCATGTTCTATGGCGTTTTCAATGAACGGTTGAATTAACATGGGCGGTATTTTAAACTCAGAAGTATTTAAAGTATCATTTATAGAAATGGTATAATTATAGGTTTCATTTTCTAAATTCTGAAGTATTAAATAGTTTTCTATTGCAGTTAGCTCTTGAGATAATAAAACTGTTTTGTCTCTTGAATTTTCTAAAATAATTCGAAGTAGTTTTGAAAACTTTGACAAATAAGAAATTGATTTTTTCTGTTCTTTATTCAATATCATTCCTTGCAATACAGAAAGCGAATTAAAAATAAAATGTGGTGTCATTTGTGAACGTAATAATTTTTGTTCTATAACTATATTTTGAATTTTAGATTTTTCATTTCTAATTCTTAAAAAGAAAATTACGCCTCCTAAAGTTAGAATTGTTACTAAAAAAGCTATTACTCCAAGTAATAAATTATGTTTAGAGTTTTCTAAATCTTGAGAAGTAGATCTTACTCTTTTTGTTAATTTTAATTCTCTTTTTTCTGCAGATGCTAATTCGTCTTTATATTTATACTCATATTCTAATTGAGTAATTTTCTGAATATTTTCTTTGTTAAAAAGACTGTCATTAAATATTTTGAATTTTTTATGACTTTTAAAAGCTCTTTTATAATCACCAATATTATTATAAATCACTGAAAGTAATTCGTAAATATCTTTTTGAAAATAAAGTATTCTTAATTTGTTTGAAATATTCTTACCTTTTAAAGCATAAAACAACGCTTTCTTATATTTTTTTTGATTTATATATGAAATTGTCATTCTATAATACGAATTACATAAACCTAACTGATAACCAAATTTTAAACTAATTACTTCAGCTTTTTCAAAACACCTAATAGCTTTAATTTCATTTTTTAATTCTCCATAAACTCTACCAATGTTATTTAAATATCTAGTTTGTCCAATTTTATCATTAATTTCTTCACTAATTAGTAATGCTTCTTTATGATAATTAAGTGCAGTTTTATAATCTTTTTTATTTATATAAATAACCCCTATATTATTTAAAGCTTTTGAAATATTTTTTTTGTTTCCAATCTTTCTTTGGTATTCTAATGATTTCTTATAATTCTCAATCGCTTTGTCATAATTTTCGTAATTCTTATAAACTAACCCTAAATTATTTAACGCTTTTGAGACCCCTAGCGAATCTTTAATTTTTTCTGAAGTTTCAAGTGACTTGTTGTAATTTTTTAAAGCAAAAGGATAATTTGCTTTTTTTAAAAAGATACTTCCTATACTTAAATAACAATTAGATAATTCTAATTCATTATTAAGTTTAATATTTAAACTTTTCGCTTTATTATAGTATAAAAGTGCTTCATTATATTTTCCAGTATCAAAAAAAGAATGTCCTACATATTTTAATTTAATTGCAGTTTTATTAGTGTTTCTTGTTTGATTATCTATAGCTATAGATCTTTTAAAATTTAAGATTGCATTATTAAAATCATAATTATAAAAAAACATAAACCCAATTTTTGCATAACATTCAGAGACTTTATTCTTACGATTTATTTTTTCATACAATAAAAGTGCTTCACTATAATAATTGATAGATTCATTATAATTTAACTTTTTTGATTCTATTAGCCCATTAATAAAAAAACTACGTGCCTGACCTTTAATAAATTCTATTTCAGTAGCTATTTTTTTTGCCTCTTTAACATATATTAATGCTTGAGTTGGATTCTTTTTATAATAATAAAAAGCTAAATCGTTTAATGTTTTAACACGGTTAGAATCTTTTTTAATATTATTATTTAGTTCCTTTTTTAAACTATCTTTTTTAAAATTTTGAGCTTGTATACTTCCTATAAAAAGAAATAATAATAAGTAAAAAAAGCGTGAATTTGAGTAACTCATTTAAAATGAATATTTTTTGAATTTAATGTTTCCTATAAAAGTCAAATAAATTATGAATATAATTACTACTCATTTTATTCTAGAAAAATAATAAATGCTAAAACTACTGATTTTAAAATTAAAAAAACTTGATGTTTTTAACACAACTTTTCATTTTTAAAAACCTAATAACTAATTTTACCACTTCTTATTTCTTTAAAAATAAAGAAGCATATTTGTATACTCTTTTTTGTCAAAATACTACTAAACAATGCATATACTTAGAAAGCATATAGAAGAAATAATTTCACTTACAGATGACGAATTTGATTTTATTTTAAGTCATTTTGAGCAAGTAAAAAAACGTAAACATCAATATATTTTACAAGAAGGTGAGGTTGCGAATAAAGAATATTGGATAATTAGAGGTTGTTTAAAAAGTTATTTTTTTGATGAAAAAGGGAAAGAACATATAGTTCAATTTGGTATGGAAAATTGGTGGATTACAGATTATGAATCATTTGTAAAACAAACCTCCTCTAAAATTTATATCGATTGCATAGAAGATAGTCAGTTATTATATATTACCTATGAAAATAGAGAAAAACTAACTGCAGAAATGCATAAAATGGAACGCTTTTGGGCTAAAAAAAGCAAATATGGTAGAATTGCCTTACAAAATAGAATTCTATCATTGTTAAAAAACTCATCTAAAGAACGATACGAATTACTCTTAGAGCAACACCCCACATTATTTCAACGAGTACCTAAAAAACTAATTGCGGCTTACCTTGGTGTTTCTAGGGAAACATTAAGTAGGTTAAACTCTTAACTAAACTTCTTTTATAAAATGTGATATTAATCACAAATTAATAGTGACTTTAGTCCTGTTTAATGTCTTTTAATACCTTGAATTTTGTATCACAATAATTCATTAAAAATTGAAAAGACATGAGCATTTTAGAAAAAATTCAAAACACAGAAATTGGAACATTAATTCAAAGAGTTAGTATAGGCTTACTTATATTATTTCACGGTATTGCAAACATGAATTCTAATTATTCATTTATTAAAAGTTTATTGAATGGCTTGAGCTTACCTGAATTCTTTTCTTATGGTGTTTTCATTGGAGAGGTAGTTGCCCCTGTACTTATAATTATAGGTTACAGAGCTAAATTAGCTAGTTTGTTTTTAACCTTAAACATGTTCATTGCCATTTTAATGGCACATGCTTCTGAAATATTTTCCATTAACCAATATGGTGGCTGGGCTATAGAATTACAAGCATTATATTTATTTGGAGCATTAGTTATAGTGTTTTTAGGTGCAGGAAAATATGCCATATCAACAAATTCTAAATGGGATTAGTGTCTTTACAAAAAAGTCAAATTAATATGCTTAAAATTTTTGAATAGTTAGGTATAAAACCTTCTATTTATTTTAAATAAAAAGGCAACTAATAAATTAGTTGCCTTTACTATGATCAAAATATTTTGATTTTATTTATTAAGTGATTAACGTTTCATAATACATCTAACCTTCTTAACTTTTCCATCAACAATTACTTTTAAATAATAAAAACCTCTTCTTAAATTAGATAATTGTAATTTGTTCTTTGTTTGTCCTTCAGTAACAGAAATAGTTTTTTCAAATACTTTTCTACCTCTAAAGCTATAAATAGCTATTGTAGCATCTGTATCAGCTGTACTATTAAATTGAACATTCAAATTATTTCTAAAAGGGTTAGGAAATACATTTAATCTAGTAATTCGAACTGGTTGATTAGTAGTACCGTCACAATCGCCTAAAGTACTTCCTCTTTTTAAGTAATACTTCACTGCCCAAGTTGGAACACAAATTGTACGTCTTCCTTTAAAGCAAATCTTTACACGATTGTAGTGCCCAAATTTCCCACAAGTTACATCTTCTACATTTACTACTGTTTCTGATGCTATTGAACATCCTCTTGCATCAGTAATAGTTACTGAATATGTTGTTGTTTCAGTAGGGCAAACATTGATAGTTTCAGTTGTTTCTCCTGTACTCCATTCGTAACTATAAGGAGCTTCTCCTCCAAGTACCTCAAGTACACCGATAGAAGTACATGATTTTGGAGCATATCCTAAATACACTTTTGCTCCTTTTGTTAATGCAGCAGTCATTGGTGTTCCTTCAGTAATTGTAAAATTTTCTACTACTGAATTATTTAATGCATCCGTTACTACTACATTATAGGTACCTGCAACTAATCCTGCTAAACTATTTTCTGTAATAGCTATACCGTTATTTAATGTATAAGTATATGGCATACAACCTCCTGAAACATTTATCACAGCAGTTCCATCGGCAGTTCCATTACATGTTACATCTGTAGTTGTTACACTATCTAAAGTAAGCGCTTTTAATTGTAATTGTACAGAAACTGGGAAGTGATCAGAAGATGTTTTTGTATAATCACTATCATAAAACTCATAATGTACACGAGCAGAAGCATTAATATACTCATCAAATAATTCATTTGAAAGAGTAATATGATCAATCATATTTTCTCTAAATGCATATGATCTGTATCCTTGAGCGCTTAATGTTGATGATACTACATTATAATTTGTAGAATCACTTACATATGCTTGATATGTTGAAGCAGTACTTGAAACTCCATCAGCAACAGTAACATCTACATCATCATTATAATCTCCTAATACAATTAAATTTTTGTCTGCGTATTGAGTATCTAATGAATCTTTTAATACTTCAACATCAAATTTACGCATATCATATCGTTGCTGAGCCCCAGTTCCTCTATTCGCTCTAGCATGTAAGTTAACAACATTAACTTGTTGTGTGCTACCATTTACAGTAACGTTTGCCGTTAACATAAACGGTAAACGACCACTTGCATAAAAACGAGTTTTATCTGCTTCAGGGTATCCTGATAATGCTGAATCATTACCTCCATTATAATAAGGATGAATTGATTTTAATAACACTTTAGCATCAACTACTTCAACAGTTTGTGTTTTATAAATAAAACCTATTTGTTGTTTTGTTCCTGAAGTATCATTTGGATACGATGTTGCATCAGATAAAATAAAACTATACCCAGGTAATTCACTTACCATTTGAGTAAACAAAGCTGCATCTGCAATTTCTTGCACTGCATAAATATCTGCATTTAAAGTTTTTATTACCGTTTTTACACTATCCTTTTGGATTGCATCTGAATTTGTATTTCCTGCAGCTGGAGAATTTTTTTCATCTCCAAACCATTCTATATTCCAAGTTACAACATCTAATGCCTTTTCTTTATCAACTTCTACTACCGTATCTGGAGTTGTATATTCACCAGCACATGACAAGTCTTCTCTAATTCTTGGTAATAATTGATATGTTGTAAAAAATCTTCCAACTACACCAGTAATTCCAGAACATATTTCTGGTTGCCCTAAACCTACTAATGAGGTAACATCATTGTCAATACGTAATTGTGCAGTACCACTCGTATCTGTTAGTGTATAGTTAGAATTTCCAAAAAGAATTCCTCCTGGTGTTGGGAAACTTGGGTTAATAACACGAACTAACTCAGCTGGATGATCAGCTAATTGGCTCAAAGTAACCGTTGCTGGCACTATTGGATTATTAGGTAATCCGTTATTTGTAGCCTCAGTTACAGGGTTAATTTGAATTTGATCATTAAATGCGCTACGAGTTCCTGTTACAGTAATTGAATCTCCAATCGCAAAATTACCATTACCATGAACTAACTCATCAAAAATAGCAATACCTCCAGTAGCGTCTTGAATATAAGCAGAACCTCTAAATTGATCTGATACTGTTAAAACTCCACTTACAGTTACTAACTCTCCAGTTGCTGTAGTACGAGCAGCTGCAATTGAAATAGGATCTGGTGCTGGTATCACTGCTCCATTTTCTGTTCCAGGTGTTGGTGTTGCTTGTGTATAAGTACTTGTGTTTCTTACTCCTCCATCTCCATTTGGAATTCTTTGTGAAGAATGACCATCTTTATCACCTAACTGGTCTTCATTAATTTGTGCTTGTCCAGTATTTAATAATACTAAAAGTTCAGCATCATCCGAATCATTTGTATCATATACTAAAGCATCTATTAAATCGGTGGTAGTTACTGATGTTCCATTTGCAAATGAAGTTGCATTTCCTCTATATAAAGCTACTGCATCTGCTCCATTTTGTAATCCATTACTTGGAAGAGTCATATTCACATTAGCTACTGCAGTATTTCCTAATACAAAATATCCTTCAGCATTTGTTGTTTGACCAGCTAAATCATAAGCACCATAGCTTAAATTATTTGACCCATTATACATTACAATTACAAAACCATCTAATGAAGTATTTCCTTTTCCTCCATCATAGATTTCAACAAACTCTAAAGTATCTGATCCAGCTGTATCTGCATCTACTTCATTTATTACTAAATTAACTTGTTCAGTTGCATTTGTATTTGCACTTCCTGGTGTAGGAATTGCTTGTGTATAAGTTGATGTATTTCTTAAACCTCCAGATCCATTAATATAACGCTGTAAAGAATGTGTATTTTTATTTCCTTTAGCATCTTCATTAATTTGTGCTTGTCCACTATTCATTAACACTGCTAATTCAGCATCATCAGCATCATTTGTATCATATACTAAAGCATCTATAATATTAATGGTAGTAACAGAAGATCCATTAGGGAAATCTGATGCATTCCCTGAATATAGCGCTACTCCATCTGCTCCATTTTGTAATCCATTACTAGGAAAAGTAATTGACGAAACATTTGGTACAGCAACATTTCCTGCAACAAAATATCCATTAGCATTTGTTGTTTGTCCATCTAAATCATATGCCGCATAACTAGTATTATTTGATCCATTATAGAATACTAATACCAATCCATCTAATGAAGTATTTCCTACTCCTCCATCAAATAATTCAACAAACTCTTGTACATCTGTACCTTCAGTATCAGCATCTACTTCATTAATTAAAACAGTAGGAGCTACTACTACTTCTCCATTTTGCTCACCTGGTGTTGGTGCTAATTGAGCATATGTAGCTGTATTTCTTGTACCTCCTTGTCCATTAGGAATACGTTGAGAAGAATGACTATCTTTATTTCCTGCTCCGCCTTCATTAACTTGAGCCTCACCAGCATTTAACAATACTAAAAGTTCAGCATCATCAGAATCATTTGTATCATAAACAAAAGCATCTACTAAATTATCAGTTACAATGGCAGAGCTATTAGGGAAATCTGACGCATCTCCTGTATATAAAGCTACTGCATCAGCTCCATTTTGTAAACCATTACTAGCAAAAGTAATTGATGAAACATTAGGTACCGCTACATTTCCTATTACAAAATACCCATTAGCATTTGTTGTTTGACCATCTAAATCATAAGCTGCATAACTAGTATTATTAGATCCATTATAAAATACTAATACCAATCCGTCTAAAGAAGTATTTCCTGCTCCACCATCATATAATTCAACAAATTCTTGAGTATCAGTTCCAGCAGTATCAGCATCAACTTCATTAATTATAATTGAAGATGTAGTTGCTATAGTTTTACCTGTAAGTTGAATATCATCAATTCCAGCGTAATCACTACCTCCGTTTTGTTTAACAGCAATAGTTATTGAAACTTTTTTAACAGTGTTAGGAACTGTTTTTGAAACGGTAATCCAACCAGCTGTACTAAAAGGACTAGCATCAGTTACTGTAACAACACCTTGTGAAGTTGTATCATGGAAAATTTCATAACTCAATGTATCTCCATTTGCTACATCATAACCTACTATATTTAATTTAAAAGATAAAACAACATCTTCATAAGATTCTATATCAATAGAATTAAAAGTAAGCGTACCACCATCAGCAGTACCACAATTACCATTAAGATCTCTTACTCCAAAAAAATTAGATCCAGTACCTGCTTGGCTAATAGAACCAACACTAGAAACTACATCCCATACATCATTACCTCCATCATTACATACTACTGGTGAAACTGAATAATTCCAAGTATCTGTAGCACTAGTTTCGTACCCTTGAAAAGCAATAACTCCATCTGTTGGACCAGGGTTTGTTGTATCATCTAAAGTTGTTATACTAACTGCATTACTAATTACTGATACATTACTAGCAGCATCAATAGCTTTTACTGTAAATGTATATGCAGTACTTGCTGTTAAACCAGTTACATTATATGTTGTTCCAGTTACAGAAGCTATTTGTGTAGTTCCGTTAAATACTTGGTATGCTAAAACACCTACGTTATCAGTAGAAGCATTCCATCCAAGAGTTGTACCTGTTTTAGTTGTATTTGTTGCTAAAAGATTTGCTGGAGCAGTTGGCGCCTCTGTATCAGTGGTTCCTGAATTAAAACGATTAGCAGCTTGCGGACCTCCCCAAATAGAAGTTGCAAAAGCAGGATTATCAATAAAAGGATTTCTATTTCCTTGTATTCCTTCTAATAACGTATTTCTATTTATTTCATATTGAGATACTGGATCTTGTGCATTCCACTCTAAAAAAATATCCATCATATCTGGATGGTAGTTTTTTGTTCCTGTACCTACTGCAGTTGCTAAACATTGGTTACCGTAACGTAAATACATATACATCATCATACGAGCTACATCACCTTTCCATTCATCTCCAGGATACCAGTTTCCACTTACATTTCCAGCTGTTCCTGAACCATTTCCAAAACGAAGGTTTCCTCTATTTGAATTCATACGTACATCACTTGATCGTACATGATGGGCATCTGATCCAGGTCCAGTACTTCCTAGATTTGGGTTTCCTAAAGATCTTGGATATGTATGCTCTCTATTCCAATCTCCCTGATTACCACCATTCATAGTTTTAGAGCGAGTACGATCAGTTGTAGAGTTATTATCACCATCATTATAACCATATATCAACAAAACATTATTATTATTTGTTGGATCTAAATCTGTTTGACGTAAAGCATCCCAAACTCCTGGAGTATAACTAAGGTTGGTAGTTTGTGTATTAGTTATTAATACTGCTAAGTCAGTTTTTAATGCATCTCCTGTTTTAGTCAGGTCAAATCCATTATAATAAGTTGGCACTTGTGAAAATGACAAACAACTCATTAGTAAAAAAATAGACAATAAAAATTGCCTTTGAAGGATATTTTTGTTCATGAAAAAAATTGTGTTTAAATTAATCCTCACAAAGATAGTGTAACCAAAACATTAATTGTTAACACAATATTAATTGTTAAAAGACTCTTTCTTTTCAAGAAAAAACTTATTAACAATCACTAAAATAAAACATAAATAATTAATAATCAGCGATTTAAATCATATATATTTACACAAACACAAGTAATAAATCTTCAAAAAACTTAAGGAGTATTATGTTTTTCACTTGTTTAAAAAAACAACAAAAACCCAATTTTTGTTAAAATTTTACATTTTATATGTTTTTTTTATTAATTTTTTGGGATAAGTTATTTTAAACTATATATTTGGCGACGAATTAATCAATCGCACAAACCTTTCTAAACCTTCTAAAAAAATGAAACAAGTTTTAAGATTAATGACGTTGGCTGTTTTAGTCTCGTTACAAAGTTGTGACAACAATGAAATAGACAAAAACACAGCAAAAGACCCAAATTCTCCAGAAATTGGACTTTTACCTAGTCATTTAAACAACGCGGGTACAGCACATGATTGTGCTACAGTATCACAATTTGGACCAAATTCTTACTGGTCAAATACTATTGTAAATAGTACAGAAACAAACTTTTTAAAACAACAAAATAATAGTGCATCTAGCCTTTTTGGTTTAAATAACGTGCCACTTTATTTTGCCGCAGGAAGCGGTACTTTCAATGCACTTTCATACGGACCTCCAGCAAATTATATTATATGGGGTGAAGAAATGTTAAGTGGAGCATTAAACTACGGAAGAATTGCAGTAGGATATATTGCAGCTCATGAAGTAGCTCATCAAGTACAATTTAGACAAGGATATCCTTCAGTAACTGGAGCTTCTAATACTGAATTAGAGGCAGATGGATTTGCTGGATATTACTTAAGAAAAAGATATACTACTAACTGGACTGAAGTTGACCCAGCATATAGATTTGCTCAATCAATTGCAGGAGCTAGTGGTTCTTCTCATGGTAGTGCGCCACAAAGACGTTCTGCTTTAAGGTTAGGATGGTTATTAGGTCAATATAACTTATCAAATAGTAACCTTGATTATTATTTCTTTTATTACTATAACAGTTATGTTCTTCCTGGTAATGGAAAATCTACTAACATGGTAAAACCAAAAGATATAGATAGTAATGTACATAAATACATGTTATCAAAAATGGATGAGTTAAAAGATATCAATTCAGGTAAAATATCTGAAGATGAATTCGCTAACTTAAGCAACAACTAATAATACACATTAAATAGCGATTGATTATTTATAAAAGAGAGGCTCTAATCAAGCCTCTCTTATTTTTTTTAATATATATCTAATGTTTATTTCTTATTATCTATTAATTATTTACACAGTTTTACCTCTATATCCAAAAAATATTTGACCTAATTGAAAAACAATTTTTATCGAATCTTTCATTGACAATTTAGAACCATCAACATGAACCCATCTTTTTAAAGGCATTTCTGATATCATTTGTTTTGCTTTTGCTAATGTAAATTTTTTCCTCATTCTCATAAATATTTCTACATCAAACAACCATTTAGTCATAAATTTTTTACCAAAGAGTAACTGAACAACATCCTTATCAAAAATTTTAGCACCGCATTGAGTATCTTTAAAGTCCATTGACAATATTTTTCTTATTATAAAATTGATAGTCATACTTATAATTGCCCTAGCTGAATCTTTAGCTATATTAGCTCCCATTCTCTGAATTCTTGACCCACTAACAATTTTAAAGTCAGACCCTTCAATACTAGCTACCAGATCTTCAAAATCATTAAAATCTGTTGATAAATCAGCATCTAAGAATCCAATATAATCTAACGATTTATTTTCAGACAGATACAACATTCCTTGTCTTACTGCTTCTGCTTTACCTCCATTTTGTTCACAATTATATACAGTTATATAGTCTTCTCTTCCTACTTTTAACCTTTCTAATGCCTCTAATGTTTTATCAGTGCTACCATCGTTTACAAAACATAAATAATACCCCGTATACTCATCTATAAAACTTAAAAATTCTTCTTTTAAAAGTCTTTCTTCTTCATTGTAACACGGAATTACAACTCCTACTCCTCTTTTTTGAATAATAACTCTATTGCTATATGTAACTTCTTTTTTATTTATTTGTGGAGCTCCAATTAAATGCTTAGTTCTTGCACAAATTTCATTTAAACTTAATGGTTTTTTCATATAATCATTAATTCCTAACTCAAACCCTTTGATTATATTATTATCATCTACACTACCTGATAAAACCATTATTGGTGTTGCTGATCTTGCTTCTTCTCTTATGTACTCAACAATATCTAACCCTGAAATCTCAGGCATATTAATATCTATAATTACTAAATCAGGATTAAAAGAATCAAATAGTTTTTTACCTTCTATTCCATTAGTTTCAACCTTTACATTATACCCCATTGCTGTTAACCTCTTTTCTATAGGGAGCAACACTAATTCTTGATCATCTATTACTAGTACTTTCATTTTATAAGTTTTTGGAGTTTTGATATAACAAAAATAGATTACAAGTCTATATTAAAGCTTCGTATATCGTTGGTTCTCTAAACACTTACGTTTAATCGTTGTTTTTTATAGATAAATGGTGAATCGTATGTTTTCAAAAAAACTAAAAATACTTCTATTAGTTATTTTTCAACCATAACTAAAAAAGTAACTTTACTTCTTTAAAAATTATACATGACAATTAAAGATCTAGTCGGAAATTATAATATAATTGGGAGTAATCAAGACGCAGAAGAAATCACCTATAAAGGCATTCTCAGCTTAAGTTTAGATGATAATAATAGAATTATTGCTAAGTGGATTATTAATAATGATCAAGAGCAATATGGATCAGGTTTTTTTAAAGATTCTATTTTGGTTATTAACTTTAATTATCTTGGAGAGAATCAAATTATTTATAAAGGAGTTGTGGTTTACAGATGTATAAACAAAGACATACTAGATGGTTTTTGGTCTGAAAAGCACGGAAACCCATTATATTTAGGTGAAGAACGATGTTTTAGAATAAAAGATGAAAATGAACTTTTAAATTAAATGAATACGATGCAATGTCCATGTAATCCATCTATAAAATATAAAAATTGTTGTCAAAAAGCACATCAAAATATTAACTTAGCTATATCTGCTGAAAATTTAATGCGCTCAAGATACAGTGCTTTTGTACTAGGTAATATTGATTATCTACAAAAGAGTCATCATAGCAGTACAAGACCAAATAAAAAAGAGAAAAAAGAAATTTTAAAATGGTCTAAATCGGTTCAATGGATTAAACTTGAAGTTTTAAAAACATTTAGAGGTACTTCTATCGATAGTGTTGGAAATGTAGAATTCAAAGCTTTTTTTATGGAAAATGGGAAAATAGAAGCTATCCATGAAAACTCTCTTTTCCATAAAGAAAATAATCACTGGGTTTATGTAGAGGCTGTATAAAACACTCATTTACAAAGAGCTTAATATAATTTAACATTTTAAGTTGTAACAATTTTAAGTTTCATTCTTCTAACTTATATATACGTATTACAATATTATGTTGAGAGGAGAGGTTTTCTTATTGAAGTTGGCCTTTCCTCTTTCCTTTTTTAATACACTCATGCATACTAAAAAATTACAACTATCTAGTTAACCACATTTAACTTTACATGGATAAAAACAATCATAAACACTATTAATTCAACTACTTATACTAATTTTAACATTTAAGTTGTAACAATTTTAGGTTTCATTCTTCTAACTTATATATACGTATTACAATATTATGTTGAGAGGAGAGGTTTTCTTATTGAAGTTGGCCTTTCCTCTTTCCCTTTTTAATATTTTCATATTAACTAAAAAACTACAACTATCTAGTTAACCACATTTAACTTTACATGGATAAAAACAATCATAAACACTATTAATTCAACTACTTATACTAATTTTAACATTTAAGTTGTAACAATTTTAGGTTTCATTCTTCTAACTTATATATACGTATTACAATATTATGTTGAGAGGAGAGGTTTTCTTATTAAAGTTGGCCTTTCCTCTTTCCCTTTTTAATATAGTCATATTAACTAAAAAACTACAGCTGTCTATTCAATCACTTTTAAATTTACAAGCAGAAAAAAAAAAAATAAACACTATTAAATCAACTACTTATATTAATTTTAACATTTAAGTTGTAACAATTTTAAGTTTCAATCTTCTAATATATATACGTATTACAATATAGCGTTGAGAGGAGAGGTTTTCTTATTAAAGTTGGCCTTTCCTCTTTCCCTTTTTAATATAGTCATATTAACTAAAAAACTACAACTGTCTATTCAATCACTTTTAAATTTACAAGCAGAAAAAAAATATAAACACTATTAAATCAACTACTTATATTAATTTTAACATTTAAGTTGTAACAATTTTAAGTTTCAATCTTCTAATATATATACGTATTACAATATAGCGTTGAGAGGAGAGGTTTTCTTATTAAAGTTGGCCTTTCCTCTTTCCCTTTTTAATATAGTCATATTAACTAAAAAACTACAACTGTCTATTCAATCACTTTTAAATTTATAAGCAGAAAAAAAAATATAAACACTATTAAATCAACTACTTATATTAATTTTAACATTTAAGTTGTAACAATTTTAAGTTTCAATCTTCTAATATATATACGTATTACAATATAGCGTTGAGAGGAGAGGTTTTCTTATTAAAGTTGGCCTTTCCTCTTTCCCTTTTTAATATGTAATGTTTATTGAAAAAGTAACAGCCAATTATTTTATAATTATAAATTAAAAAAGCTGAATAATTTTAAATTATTCAGCTTTTTATAAAAATTCTATATTTCAGTTAAAGAGATTTTTTTGTGCTCTTTAAAACCTATATGATAATCCAACTATAATTTGGTTTACTCTTGTATCAAAATTAACATTTGGAGCTCCATTACTATTAATTAATTGTGATTCAGTATCTGAAAAAGCTCTTTCCCATCTTACATCTAATCCTATCTTACCTAATTCAACACCAGCACCTAATTGAAGTCCAACTGTAAAACCACTTACATCAGTTTTTACATCGTTTAAACTTTTTAAACTAAAATCCCCATCAATAATGTATTGAAAAGATGGACCTACAAAAACATGGGCTACCTTTAAAAATTTTTTACCTAATAATACAGGTATATCAATTTTTTGAAAATTATAACTAGCTATTTCATCTGAATTTTTAGCTGATATTTCACTTTTTAAAGATGTATATACCAACTCAGGCTGAACATACAAACCAATTACAGGAATTTTTATACGTGATAAAACCCCAATATGAAATCCAGTTTTACTCTTAGCACCGTCTAAAACATCTGTTTTTACCTCTTGAAAAGAATCAGAATTGTAATTAATCCCCCCTTTAATACCAAACTGTATTTGTGATTGAGAAACTTGAACAACTCCTAATAAAAACAAAACTAATATTGCTATTTTTTTCATAATCTAAATAATTTAAATTTATTTGTTTAACGAATTTTAATTTATATTATTTTCTTTTGATTACTTTTTCTACGGCAGCAATGATAGCCACATCATTTAATCCGTACTTCGCCATTAACTGATCTGGTGTTGCAGATTCACCAAAACTATCATTAACAGCTACAAATTCTTGAGGTGAAGGATTATTTGTAGCTAAACAACGTGCTACACTCTCTCCCAAGCCTCCATATTTATTATGTTCTTCTGCAGTTACTACACAACCAGTTTTAGCTACAGATTCTAAAATAGCTTCTTCATCTAAAGGCTTTATAGTATGTATGTTTATAACTTCAGCAGATATTCCTTTTTCTTCTAGTTGTTCTGCAGCTTGTAATGCTTCCCATACTAAATGACCTGTAGCTACTATTGTAACATCAGTACCTTCAGTAAGCTTAATTGCTTTCCCAATAACAAATGGTTCATCTGTCATAAATACAGGTACTTTTGGTCGTCCAAAACGTAAATATACAGGGCCTTCATGCTCAGCTATAGCAAGAGTAGCTGCTTTAGTTTGACTATAATCACAAGTATTAATTACTGTCATACCTGGTAACATTTTCATTAATCCAATATCTTCTAATATTTGGTGTGTAGCTCCGTCTTCTCCTAAAGTAAGACCTGCATGCGATGCACATACTTTTACATTTTTATCAGAATACGCTATAGATTGACGAATTTGATCGTATACACGACCTGTTGAAAAGTTAGCAAAGGTTCCTGTAAATGGAATTTTTCCTCCAATAGTAAGCCCAGCTGCGATTCCCATCATATTTGCTTCAGCAATTCCAACTTGATAAAAACGTTCTGGATGATTTTTTTCAAAATCATTCATCTTTAACGAACCGGTTAAATCGGCACATAGAGCTACGACATTAGGATTTGTTTTTCCTAATTCAGTTAACCCATCGCCAAATCCTGAACGGGTATCTTTTTTTTCAGTGTAAGTATATTTCTTCATTAGTATGTGTTGTAAATACGGTTCAAAAATAATCTTTTAAAAAATAATTAAGTTATAATTTCATTAATTCTTTATAAAGTTTATGAACAGGGAAACCCATAACAGTAAAATAACTACCTTCAATTTTAGTTATTCCTATTTTTCCTATCCATTCTTGAATCCCATAAGCTCCTGCTTTATCATACGGTTTGTATGTAGTAATGTAATAATCAATCTCTTCTTTTGTTAATTTTTTAAAATATACTTTTACTGAATCGTTAATTACTTTCTTAAAATTTTTATTTAAAATACAAACAGATGTAATTACCTCGTGCACATTATTTGATAACCTGCTAAGCATATCAAAAGCATCTTCATAATTTTTAGGTTTCCCCAATGCAATACCATCTATCCATACAATAGTATCAGAAGTAATAATTAATTCTTCTTTTTCTATACTTTTCTCAAAAGCTTTAGACTTCAATTCAGCTAAAAAATCAGTAATTTCATACGATTTTAAATTATTTGGATACACTTCATCTACCTCTTTAAGTTTAATTGTAAAATCGACATCCAAATCTTTCAAAAGCTCGTGCCTTCTAGGTGAACCTGAAGCTAAAATAACTTTATAGTTTTTTAATTTATTTGATAACATATTTAAAATAGTAAGCAATAATAGGAATACTCATAACAGCTAAAGTGTAAACTATATTAGATTTTTTTAGCAAAGCCTTATAATCATTATCACTTCTTGCACTTAATAAATAATAAATGAAGTATAATTCAGGAAAGGTACCTAATAATAAAATTGTTGAGAGTATAAATTTATTTTGAATAAATGAAATTGCAAATCCCAATACAACTATACTTGTTAAAATTGAAATAATTAAAATCATTGTTTTTGTTCTTCTTCTCCCTAAAACTATTGGAATTGTTTGGTGATTATAAGTATAATCATGATTAATATTTATAATATCTTTTATACTTTCCCTAACAATATTCCCCATAAATGATAGCGAAATATAGAATATCGTTATAAGTTGAAATTTAAATAATAAGTCCCATTGTTCTGTTGTTAAATTCACGGGTAAATCACACCACCATACTAAAAGCACACTATATGCCTTAATAAATGAATTTATAATGTTGGTGAAAATTGTTTTTTTTAAAACATACAAAGAATATAAAGCAATTACACACATATTAAAAACACCAATAAAACCATAATAAGGTTTATTGATATTAAAAGACAATATAAAGCCTATGAAAACACTAGCAAGAGCTATAATAATCCCTGTTTTTTTTGCCTTCTGAATTGGGTATTTTGGGAATTTAACTTCCTTCTTTCTTGCGTAATAGTTTATTAAAAAACCGGCTGCTAATACTCCAACTGTAGATAATTGTAGTAAAAATAAATCAAAAAAAGAAAGTTTGGTTTTAAAACCATAACCATGTAAAAAAAACATTTTAAATAAAAACTGAATAAATGCTATGTACAATAGATTTTTCCATTTTATAATATTTAAAAAAGTTTTAGTCATTAATTAAAATTCTTTTTTATTCTAGCTAAATCTCTTTTGCTATCACGATCTTTCATCGTTTCCCTTTTATCATGTGTTTTCTTACCTTTTGCTAAAGCTACGTCTAATTTAGCCCAGCCATTTTCATTAATAAAAAGTCTTAAAGGAACAATTGTATTCCCTTTAGCTTCAACTTCTCTAGCTAATTTTTTCAACTCTCTTTTATTCAATAACAAACGCCTTTCACTTTTAGGATTGTGATTAAATTGATTACCGAAAGCATACTCTTCAATATACATATTAATAACAAAAAGTTCTCCTTTATCATTAAATTCACAAAAACTTTCTGTAATTCTTGCTTTGCTATGACGTATCGACTTTATTTCCGTTCCAGTAAGCTGAATTCCTGCAGTATATTTATCTATAATCTCGTATTCAAAACGAGCCTTTTTATTCTGTATGTTTATATTTTTTTGCATAATCAAAAACAAATATACTTATAAATTTAAGGTTTAAAGTAAAAATAATAAACTATGGTTAATAGGCACATTCTAAGTGTTCTTTCTCATTTTTTTAAAATTAAAAAATATATAATAAATCTTATTTTAAAAGCACAAAAAATGCTCTGAAATAAATTCAGAGCATTTTAAATATTCACATATGTTTTATGCTTATTCAGCCATTATAGCTTCAGCCACTTTTTTATATGTACCATTTTCAAGTTTCTCTCTAATTGCAGAAAAAGCTATTATAGTTTCTTCTACATCTTCTACTGTATGACGAGCTGTTGGTATTAATCGTAATATAATCAATCCTTTTGGTATTACTGGATACACTACTATTGAACAAAATACTCCATGATTTTCACGTAAATCTTGAACCATAGCCATAGCTTCTGGTATTTCTCCTTTTAAATACACAGGAGTAATACATGTTTGAGTAGTACCTAAATCGAAACCAGCGTTACGTAAGCCAGATTGTAATGCATTCGTTATTTTCCATAAGTTCTCTTTCAACTCTGGCATTGTACGAATCATATCTAAACGTTTTAATGCTCCTTTTACCATTGGCATTGGTAATGATTTTGCAAACATTTGAGATCGCATATTGTATTGAAGATATTGAATTACATCTTTATCTCCTGCAAAAAATGCACCTATACCCGCCATAGATTTTGCAAATGTTGCAAAATAAACATCAATACCATCTTGTACACCTTGTTCAAAACCAGTACCTCGACCTCCTTCTCCTAAGGTTCCAAAACCATGAGCATCATCTACTAATAAACGGAAATTATATTTTTCTTTTAAGGCAACTATCTCTGCTAAACGACCTTGTTCTCCTCTCATTCCAAATACACCTTCAGAAACTAACAAAATTCCTCCTCCAGTTTTTTCTGCCATTTTAGTTGCTCTCATCAAATTCTTTTCGCAACTCTCAATATCATTATGTCTATATACAAAACGTTTTCCTGCATGTAAACGAACTCCGTCAATAATACAAGCATGAGTATCCATATCATACACAATAATATCATCTTTTGATACTAAAGCATCAATAGCTGAAACCATACCTTGATATCCAAAATTCACTAAATAAGAAGATTCTTTCCCTACAAATTCAGCACACTCTTGCTCTAATTGCTCATGATATTTTGTATGCCCAGACATCATACGCGCTCCCATAGGGTATGCCATTCCGTCTTTAGCTGCAGAATCACCATCTACTTTCAATACATCAGGATGATTTGCTAAACCTAAATAATCGTTAATACTCCAAGTAATTACTTTTTTTCCATTGAAAGACATTCGGTTTGATATTGGCCCTTCTAATTTAGGAAACACATAATATCCTTCTGCAATATCAGCCCATTTTCCTAAAGGTCCTTTATCCCCTTTTATTCTTTCAAATAAATCTTTAATCATTTTTACCTTTTGTTTTATATGTTGCGAAAGTAAACTTTTTTAAGAGCATATCAAAAAAACTTAACTTATCTCTTACTTCAGTTTCACTACTAAATCACTAGCATCAACCAAGGATCCTGCTTCTAATAGAACTTTATCAATAATACCTGAAGAAATAGCTGTTACTGTTGTTTCCATTTTCATGGCTTCAATAATAAATAACGGCTGATTTTCTTTTACTTCTTCTCCGTTTTTAACTAATACTGTTGACAATAAACCCTGCAAAGGAGCTCCTATTTGTTTTTCATCTTCTGCATCTGCTTTCACATTTTCTATTTTATCAACTTTTACGGAATTATCTTTAATAGATACATTTCTCATTTGTCCGTTAATCTTAAAGAAAACATTTATAAAGCCATTCTCATCTGGCTCACTCTTTTGCATTAATGAAATTAACACTTTCTTTCCTGATTCAATATCAACCATAATTTCTTCACCTACTTCCATTCCAAATAAAAAGTTTTTAGTTGGAATATTCATTACGTTACCAAATTTTAAATGGTTGTTATAAGCATCAGTAAACACTTTTGGATACAATTTAAATGATAAGAAATCAGTAATTTCTAACTCTCTTCCCATTCCTTTTCCAAATTGTCTTTTGAAATCTTTAAATTCTTTTTCAAAATCAATTGGCTCTAAATGCGCGTTTGGCCTATCTGTATACGGTTCTTCATTTTTTAAAATGATTTTTTGAAGTTTATCAGGAAAACCACCAACTGGCTGTCCTAAATCTCCTTTAAAGAAACTAATTACAGATTGTGGGAATGAAATAGTATCTCCTCTTTCCATTACATCTTTAACTGTTAAATCATTACTTATCATATATTGAGCCATATCACCTACCACTTTTGAACTAGGTGTTACTTTTACAATATCTCCAAACATTGTATTTACCTCTCCATACATTTTCGTTACCTCTGTAAACTTATCTTCCAACCCTAAAGCAATAGCTTGCCCTTTTAAATTTGAATATTGCCCTCCTGGAATTTCATGTTCATAAACTTCACCAGTTCCTGATTTTAATCCTGATTCGAAAGGATAGTAATATCCTCTTACTGCTTCCCAATAGTTCGAGTATTCTGATAATTTCTCGGTGTTTAAAAGATTTTCTCTTTCATTAAATCGTAACATTTCAACCATTGAGTTAAAATTTGGTTGTGATGTTAATCCAGATAATCCTCCTAATGCTACATCAACAACATCTACACCAGCTTCTATAGCCTTTAAATACGTTGCAGATTGAACCGAAGATGTATCGTGAGTATGTAAATGGATAGGAATATTAATTTCTGATTTTAATGCACTTATTAATTCATATGCTGCTTGTGGCTTTAATAACCCAGCCATATCTTTTACTCCTAAAATATGTGCTCCTGCGTTTTCTATATCTTTTGCTAATTGCAAGTAATATTTTAAATCATACTTAGTTTTATTTGGATTCAAAATATCCCCAGTATAACAAATAGAAGCTTCTGCTAATCCATTGGTTCTATTTCTTACATGTTTAATACATGGTTCTATAGATTTCATCCAGTTTAATGAATCAAAAATTCTAAAAACATCTACTCCAGTTTCCCATGATTTTTCTACAAATTTTTCAACTAAATTATCTGGATACGCTGTATATCCAACTCCATTAGACCCTCTAATTAACATTTGTAATAAAACATTAGGCATTGCTTTTCTTAATAATGCTAATCGTTCCCATGGATTTTCCTGTAAAAATCGTAAACAAACATCAAAAGTTGCACCTCCCCATACTTCCATACTAAATATCTCTGGATGATTCTTTGCATATCCTTCAGCTACTTTTAGCATATCTGTAGTTCTCATTCGTGTTGCCAACAAACTTTGATGTGCATCACGCATAGTTGTATCTGTAAAATGAATTTTCTTTTCATTCTTTAACCACTGTGCAAACTTTTCAGGTCCCAGCTCAGTTAATAAATCTTTGGTTCCTTTCGCATAATTTTCTGTTTTTGAAAACTTAGGAACCTTAGGTACAGTAAACTGATGACTTTTATTTATTTTTTTAACATCAGGGTTTCCATTTACAATTACCTCTCCTAAAAAATTAATAAGCTTATTAGCTCTGTTTTTAGGTTCTTTAAATTCAAATAGTTTGGGTTCATTTTTTATAAAATTAACTGTAACCTCTCCTTTTCTAAATGTTTCGTGATGTAATATATTTTCAAGAAAAGCTATATTTGTTTTTACACCTCTTACTCTAAACTCAACTAAAGCTCTTAACATCTTCCTACAAGCACCATCTAATGTTCTACTTCTTGCAGATACTTTCACTAACATAGAATCAAAGAATGGCGATATTTTCACCCCTTGATATATACTTCCAGCATCTAATCTAATTCCAAATCCAGATGCACTTCTATACGTTGAAACTGTTCCATAATCTGGTTTGAAATCATTTGCAGGGTCTTCCGTTGTAACTCTACATTGTAATGCATATCCTGTAATTACAATTGACTCTTGACTTGGGATTTTTATTTGTTTATCTGCTAATTTATAACCTCCAGCTATAAACAGTTGCGTTTTCACTAAATCAATATTCGTTACCATTTCAGTAACAGTATGCTCTACCTGAATACGTGGATTTACTTCTATAAAATATACACTACCATCGTCATCTACCAAAAATTCAACAGTACCTATATTGTTATAGTTTACTGCTTTACAAATATCAATAGCATAAGTATATAAATCATTTTTAATTTTATCTGTTAAACCAAATGAAGGGGCAAATTCTATAACTTTTTGGTACCGTCTTTGTACAGAGCAATCTCTTTCATATAAGTGCACAATGTTTCCATAAGTATCTGCAACTATTTGAATTTCTATATGCTTTGGGTTTTCAACATATTTTTCCAAGAAAACAGTATCATCTCCAAAAGCATTTAATGATTCTCTTCTTGCCTCTGGAAAAGATTTTTTCAACTCTTCATCACTTCTAATAACACGCATACCTCTACCTCCACCTCCAGAAGCTGCTTTTAACATAATTGGATATCCAATTTTTTTTGCTTCAGATAATGCTATATCAATTGAGTTTAAATCTTCTTGACTGCTTTGAATAATTGGCACATTATTAGCAACTGCAACTTCTTTTGCTGTGATTTTATCTCCTAAAGCTTTTAATACCGACACTTTTGGTCCAATGAAAATAATTCCATTCTCTTCACATTTCTGGGCAAATTCAGCATTTTCAGATAAAAAACCATATCCAGGATGAATAGCATCTACATTATTTTCTACAGCTACTTTAATAATAGCCTCAATATCTAAATAAGGCTTTAAGGGCTCATTATCTTCACCTATTTGATAACATTCATCTGCCTTATAACGGTGTAAAGAATACCTATCTTCATAAGTATAAATACCAACAGTTTTTATTCCTACCTCAACGCAGGCTCTAAATACTCTAATAGCTATTTCTCCCCTGTTAGCTACTAGTACTTTTTGAATTTTCATTGTGCTTTGTGTTTGTTAATGTGTTTGTTAGCGTGTTTTATAAATTGCCCTCCAAATTTAGTTTTTAATTTACATTTTTATAAGTAAAATCGCGATTTTACTTATAAAAAAATATTAATTTAACACATTATCAAAATAAGTGTAATAAAAAACTACTTTATCATTTTTTTATTAAATAATTATCAATTTTACAATTAAAATTCAATACTATTTTAACAATCTTCTCAAAATTCTATTTTTAACAAAAAAAAGGAAGCTTAATTTAGCCTCCTTCTTATATATTCTATCCTAGAACTTTACTTTTTTCTCCAACTTCATCTATAAAAGGTTGTTTATACAGTCTGGTATTTAATGCTCTATAAATAGCATTAGAAACCGCCCCTCCTGCCGGAGGTAGCCCAGGTTCTCCCAATCCAGTAGGAGACAACTCATTTTGAACAAAATGCACTTCTACTTTTGGGGTTTCATTCATTCTTATTAAACGATAAGTATCGAAGTTTTTATTTGATGGTTTTCCATTTTCAAAAGTCAAATTTCCATACATAGCATGTCCAATTCCATCTATAACTCCTCCTTGAATTTGGTTAATTGCTCCTGTTGGGTTTACAACTATACCACAATCTACAGCTGCAACAACTTTAGTAACAACAGGTACACCATCTTTTAATTCTACTTCTGCTAATTCTGCCACATGGGTATTATGACTATAATAAGCCGAAAAACCTTGAAAAACACCTTCTTTAGATTTTCCCCAACCACCTTTTTCAGCAGCTAATTTAATCGTACTCTCCATCCTCTCTCCAGAATACTCTATTTTTTCATCTGCATTATCTTTTACATTCTGCAATAGCTCAATTCTTAACTGAACTGGATCTTTCCCCATTTCTTGTGCTAATTCATCGAAAAAACTTTGTTCTGCAAATGCTAAAAAGTTAGTGTAAGGAGCCCTCCATGCACCTGTAGTAATATTACTTTTATAATTACCACTAGACACTTTGTAATTTGAAATACACCCTGCAGGAAAAAAATGTGGAATTAATCCATACATATTACTGTTTATCGCTGCTTCTTTTAAATGATATCCAGTAATTTCTCCATCCTTTAAAGATGCTGAAATCCTATATTTTATTGCTGGTCGATAAATACCATCTGTCATATCATCTTCTCTAGAAAAAATGACCTTTACTGGTTTTTTAGCCAAACTTGAAACTTCAGCAGCCTCTAAAGCAAAATCCCCATATAAGCGACGTCCAAATCCGCCACCCATTCTTGTCATTTCTAATTCAATTTCCTCTTCTTTTCTTTTTAGTAAATTAGCAACTCTTCCTACCGTCCATTGTGGAGTTTGAATTGGCCCTACTAAATGTACTTTTTCATCAGTTACATTTGCATAAAAATTCATTGGTTCTAAACAATTATGGGGCAAAAAAGGAGAATGATAAGTTCTTTCTATTACTTTATCAGCCTCTGCAAAAGCTTTTTTAACATTCCCATCTTCTCTACGAACATCTAACTTTTCATTATCAAGAATTCCATTTAAAATCTTATCATGTTCTAAAGTGCTTTCTAACTCTCCAGCATCTTTCCAAACAGCTTTAATTGCTTTTTTCCCTTTCATTGCTGCCCAAGTATTTTTACCCAAAACTGCAACTTTATCACCAAACCTTAAAACTTCAAGTACTCCTGTTACTTTTTTTGCTTCACCATCATCAAAACTTTCTAATTTTTGACCAAAAGCAGGTGGACGCAAAACTGATGCATATAACATATTTTCAGCTTTATAATCTAATCCGAAAAGTGGTTTCCCTGTTGTGATCTTATCTAAGTCTACATTTACAGCATCAGTACCTATAATTGTATATTCAGAAGGTTTCTTTAATTCTACTTTTTCAGGCACTTCCAATAGAGCTGCTTCTTTAACAACCTCTCCATAACCTATAGTTTCTTCTTTATCATTTGTAATAATTCCCTTAAATGCTTTACAAGTAGAAGAATCAACTCCCCACTTTGTAGCAGCTGCATTTATTAACATCTGTTTTGTAGTAGCTCCTGTTTGTCGTAAAGCATCCCAACCTTTACGTATAGATTGACTCCCTCCTGCTACTTGACGTGTATATTCCTTTTTATTGTACTTTGCTTGTACTACATGTACTTTATCCCACTCAACATCTAATTCCTCTGCAATAATCATTGGCATTGATGTTTTTACACCCTGGCCTATTTCTGGATTAGGAGAATAGATTGTGACATAACCATTATCTGATATTTTTATAAATGCATTAAAGTCATTAAAATTTAGATTTTCTATATCAATAGAAGGCTTTACATTTGGTTTACACGCTGTAAATAAATTAAAGCCTATCATAATCCCTCCACTTGCTAAAGCAGATGTTCTTAAAAAATTCCTTCTACTAAATGTTAGTTTATTTTCTTTTGAGTTCATCTTGGTAGTATTTATGACATTTTTTCTGCTGCTATAGCAATTGCTTTTTCTATTCTATTGTAAGAAGCACACCTGCAAATATTTCCATGCATTGCTTCGCGAATTTCTTGTGTATTGGGGCTTGGGTTTTCTTTTAAAAAAGAAGCGGCTGTCATTATTTGACCTGCTTGACAATAACCACACTGAGGTACATCAACTTCTTTCCATGCATTTTGCAAAGGATGAGTTCCTTCTTTAGAAAGCCCTTCAATAGTTGTTATCTCTTCTTTATCTATAGCAGAAACTTGTAATTGACAACTTCTCATAGCTTTTCCATCAACATGAATTGTACAAGCGCCACATTGAGCTATTCCACAACCGAATTTGGTTCCTACCATATTTAATTCATCACGCAATATCCAGAGTAAAGGTGTATCAGAATCGGCTGTAACAGTAACCAATTCTTCATTAATTTTTAGAGTATAAGTTGGCATTTTTAAGTAGTTTTTGTTTCGTTGAGTGTAAGTTACAAAAAAATTGCTGTTTTATATTTAATTGCATAATTTTAAGAAAACTTTAATCTACTTATATAAATAATATCTTTTTTTACAAGAAGCTAGTACTATTATAAGTTATAAATTTGCAACTTACTTTTATTATCATGAGTTTAAACAAGCATTTATTTTATAATTATTTACAGGAACTTGGTTTTTCAATTAATACTTCTAAATATTTAAATCTATTTATTTTACTAATTTTATTTTTAATTGCTATTTATGTTATTGATATAATTACCAGAAAAGTATTTCAAAGTATTTCAGTTCGAATTGCTAAAACATCAAAAACAAATTTTGATGATATATTATTAGCTAACAAGCTTCCTACTAATATTGCACATCTTATTCCTGTCTTTTTATTTTTTGAATTGATTCCTATTCTTTTTTATGATTTTGAATACATCAGAAACCTAATTATTAAATCTGTTCAAATAATTAGTATCGTTTTAGTTATTAAAATTGTTAGAAGTATTTTAAACTCTATAAAAGATTATTTAAAAACATTACCAAAATTTAAAGACAAACCAATTGATAGTTATATACAAGTATTTATGATATTTGCTTGGTTTAGTGGTTTCATTTTGTCTTTTGCTATTATAACCAATCAGTCTATTTTAGCCTTTTTTACAGCTCTAGGTGCCGCTTCTGCAATTATAATATTAATTTTTAAAGACACTATTTTGGGGTTTGTTGCCAGCATTCAAGTATCTGTAAACGATATGGTTCGAATTGGCGATTGGATTACTTTTGAAAAATTTGGCGCAGATGGTGATGTAATAGAAATTTCACTTGCCACAGTAAAGGTTCAAAATTTTGACAAAACAATTACTACAATTCCTACATATGCCTTAATTTCTGACTCTTTCAAAAACTGGAGAGGAATGGTAAACTCTCAAGGAAGAAGGATTAAAAGAGCTTTAAATATTAAAATAAACAGTATTAAACACTTGTCGAATGAAGATATCGATAAATTAAAATCTGTTCAATTGATTGAAGAGTATTTAACTATGCGTCAAAAAAAGGTTAACAACTTTAATAAAGAATACAATATTAATAAAGGCCTTCTTTTAAACGGACGTAATTTAACTAATATTGGTGTTTTTAGAAAATACGCTCAAACCTATATTGAAATGCATCCCGCTATCAACAATGATATGATGATTATGGTTAGACAGTTAGCACCTACTTCTCAAGGTTTACCTTTAGAAATATATGCTTTTAGTGCTGATAAAAACTGGAAGAACTACGAATATATTGTATCCGATATTTTTGATCATTTACTGGCTTCAATTAAACATTTTGATTTAGAAATATTTGAATTACCAACAAACACAAACTTTTAGGTTATAAGTCAAGTTCTATTAGTTTCTCATTGTAATCAAATTGTAGATCTTCATGTAACTTATCAATACCTTTACGTATTAACCTTACTTGAGTTATCAGTACATTTTGTATGCGAGGGCTCTTTTTTATCGACGGTTTAACATTTTTTAGCTGTAAACAGAAGTACAATAATAACTCAATTTCTGTTTCTTTATTTTTTGAATATCGAATGTATTTCTTTGTTGTTGTAAGTATTTTCCGAACACTTTTTCTTATATAAAAATAACTCTTTGTATTAACCTCACTAAACAAAACATCTATTTCCTTTTTCACAGTTTCTCTATACTGTTCTTCATTATGCGCCTCAAACAACAAATAAGTTAACAACTCTTTATTTTCTTTTTTAAACCTAATTAACTTTAAGCATAACTCTAATAATTCTTTAGAATTCTGATGCTCCAACTCATCCTTTAAAACTTTAATTGTAGCTGTTTTCATACATTATTAATCTATGGATGGAATATAAATAAAAACCTCATAGATTCAGAATCTATGAGGTTTTTATTTATCTATATTTTTTATCTATGAAATACTAGGCACTTTTACTACTTCATTTACATCTGCATTATAATCAACTCCTTCAACTTTAAATCCGAATAAATTAAAGAAATCATTACTATACCCTTCTAAATCTCCTATTTCTGATAAGTTTTCAGAAGTTGCTGTTTTCCATAATTCAGCGATTTCAGATTGAACATCTTCTCGCATTTCCCAATCATCAATACGAATTCTACCTTTATCATCTAGAGCTATATCTCCTCCATATAGTCTTTCACTATATAAACGTTGAATTTGCTCAATACAACCTTCATGAATTCCTTTTTCTTTCATTACTTTAAACAACAATGAAATATATAATGGAATTACTGGAATAGCAGAACTAGCCTGTGTTACTAAAGCCTTATTTACAGAAACATAAGCTTTACCTCCTATAGATTTTAAATCATCTGAAATTGTAAAAGCAGTTGCTTCTAAATGATCTTTAGCAGCTCCAATTGTACCTTTTCTATAAACAGCCTCTGTTAAAGATGGTCCTATATATGAATAGGCTACTGTTGTTGCTCCTTCAGATAATAAGTTTTCTGCTTTTAAAGCATCCATCCACATTTTCCAATCTTCTCCTCCCATTACAGTTACTGTATTTTCAATATCCTCACCCTCAGCTGGCTTTATAGATATTTCAGATACCTTACCTGTATGGAAATCTACTGTTTTATTTGAAAACTCTCCACCTATCGGTTTTAATACCGATTTAAATCTTTTTCCACTTACTGGATGTGTTCTCACCGGAGATGCTAAACTATAAATAACTAAATCAATTTGACCTAAATCTTCTTTTATCAAATTAATAACTTCTTCTTTTATTTCATTTGAAAAAGCATCTCCATTTATACTTTTTGCATACAAACCGGCAGCATGGGCTTCTTTTTCAAAAGCTGCTGTATTATAAAACCCTGGTGAACCTGGTCTACCTTCAGTTCCTGGCTTATCAAAAAACACTCCAATTGTAGCTGCATCTGATCCAAATGCACTTGTTATTCTTGACGCTAAACCAAAACCAGTTGAAGAACCTATTACTAATACTTTTTTAGCTCCTTCTATTTTACCTTTTGACTTTATATATTCAATTTGATTTTTTACATTCTCCTCACAACCTGATGGGTGTGATGTTAAACAAATAAACCCTCTTGTTCTTGGTTCTATAATCATTATTGTTTGTTTTAAAATTTTATATTTCTGATTGGTTATCTTTTATTCTTTGACCAATCATTGTTAAAATTCGTTTGTTTACTTCTGAATCATTTTCTTTATAAAATTCAAATTCTTTTACTGTAAATTGACCAATAATCAAACCTAATAACTGATTTCTTAAAGTTATATTTTTTCTAGTTATTGTATTTACTGTATTATTGAACTTTTCTCTTTTTATGTTTAAAATTTCTATTTTTTGTTTAGCACAAAAAAACATAAATAGTTCTACTATTAATTCATTTTGTAATTTTAAGATTGGACGTACAGTTCTATTTTGAAAATCTTCAATAGGAATTGATGATGACAAATTTAAAACGGGTCTAATACTTATTTTTTTACTATCCATTTAAGAAATCAACTACATTATCATTTATACGCTTTAATACATTATCTGTATTTGCTTTGATAAAAGTTTCTCCAGTAATTTGCTCAAATAACTCTATATATCTATTAGATATTTCAATAATTTTATTATCTGACATTTCAGGAATTTGTTGTCCTTCTTTTCCTTGAAAACCATTTTCAATTAACCATTGACGTACAAATTCTTTAGATAATTGCTTTTGCTTTTCACCTTTTTCTTGACGCTCAGCATACCCTTCTTCATAAAAATAACGAGATGAATCTGGAGTATGAATTTCATCAATCAGTACAATTTTTCCTTCTTTAGTTTTTCCAAATTCATATTTAGTATCAACTAATATCAATCCACGTTTTTTAGCTATTTCAGTACCTCTTTGAAATAATTTACGTGTATAATTTTCTAATACTAAATAATCTTCTTCAGAAACAATTCCTTTAGCTAAAATATCTTCTCTTGAAATATCTTCGTCATGTTCTCCATTATCAGCTTTTGTAGAAGGTGTTATAATTGCTGAAGGAAACTTATCGTTTTCTTTCATCCCTTCAGGCATATCTACACCACAAAGTGTTCTTTTACCAGTGTTATATTCACGAGCTGCATGACCTGACAAATATCCTCGGATTACCATTTCAACCTTAAAAGGTTCACATAAATGACCAACAGCTACATTTTCATCAGGGTTTGCTATCAACCAGTTTGGAACAATATCCGCAGTATCATTCATCATTTTAGTTGCAATCTGATTTAATATTTGCCCTTTAAAAGGAATTTGACGTGGTAAAATAACATCAAATGCTGATAATCTATCTGAAGCTATCATCACTAATAAATCATTATTAATGTTGTACACCTCTCTTACTTTACCTTTATAAACTGCTTTTTGATTAGGAAACTGAAAACTAGTTTCGTTAATTGTATTCATTATAGTTATTGTTGTGTTGTAGTGTGCAAATGTAAGTTTTTTACTTTTCTTTTTTTATTCTTTTTATTTGTTTAATATTATCTAAAATTGGTGTTGCAGTTACAACACTATCTTTTTCTTCCACATAAAAGATATAAGCACTGTTCTGACCTATTTTCTTAACCTTTAATTTACTATTATCTTTAAAAATTAATAAACAATCACTTTTAAATTTAATATTGGTCAATTTCTTTTTATAATTAATTCCTGCACCTAATCTAAACCCTAAAAGTAAAGCAAACAAAAAGTACAAAACAACAAATACAAAACCACTTTTCTTACTTACCTTAATTCCTTTTTTATTAGCATCTTCTTTATATAATTTACGATACCATTTTTTATCTTTATTTTTTTCATGAATTTTGGGAAATCTAACAATCCAGAAAAAAGTTAATAACATAAAAAAAATAAAAACTCCAAATAACAATTTATTATTAATTAATAAGGAAATAGGAGAAAAAAGAGCATCTAAAATAGATACATATTCTAAATAATTAATATCTAAAAACCCATAAAAAATCGCTTCAGAAACAAGACCTAAAACAACTAAAAATAAGTATCCTAAAGATAAATGTTCTTGAAAACTTAATTTATTTAACATCTTATTCTGTTTCTATACTTTTATAAGCCTTAATAATTTTCTTTATTAAACGATGACGTACAACATCTTTATCATCTAGGTATACTTGCGCTATTCCATTAATATCTTTTAAAGCCAATAATGCTTGCTTTAAACCTGATATCTGCTTACGGGGCAAATCAATTTGTCCAGGATCTCCAGTAATAATAAACTTAGCATGCACTCCCATTCTTGTTAAAAACATTTTCATTTGGGCATGTGTAGTATTTTGTGCTTCATCTAATATAACAAAAGCATTATCTAATGTTCTACCACGCATAAAGGCCAAAGGTGCTATTTGAATTATTCCTTTTTCTAAATGAGACTCTAATCGTTCATGCGGAATCATATCCCTTAATGCATCATATAAAGGTTGCATATAAGGGTCTAGTTTCTCTTTTAAATCACCTGGAAGAAATCCTAAATTCTCACCAGATTCTACCGCTGGTCTTGTTAAAATTATTCTACGAACTTCTTTCTCCTTTAATGCTCTAACAGCTAATGCCACTGCTGTATACGTTTTTCCTGTTCCTGCTGGACCAACAGCAAACAACATGTCATTTTTCGTCATTAACGAAACCATTTTACGTTGATTTTCTGTTTGAGCTTTAATTTGTTTACCACTAACTCCATGTACCAATACATCAGATACTTTTCCTGACTGTGGCTTATCTTCTTTTCCTGTAGAGGTTATTAAACGTTCTATAACATTTTCATCAAGTTTGTTATACTTCATATAGTATTTGATTAGCATACCAACACGCTTTTCAAATTCATCTAAAATTTCGGGTTCTCCATAAATTTTTAATTTATTTCCTCTAGCAACAATTTTTATTTTTGGGAAGTATGTTTTTAATTGACTTATGGTGCTGTTTTGAGCTCCAAAAAAGTCGTTTGGATTAATTTCTGTTAATTCAATAATACGTTCGTTCAAATGATATAAGTTTTAATATTATTCACACTAAAAATAATGATTATTTTTATTGAATTGCTTAGTTTTGCTATAATTTTCAATATAATTTTTCACAATTTAATTAACAAGTAACTAATATTAATGTCTCTTATTACATTAACTACTGATTTTGGAACTAAAGACCACTTTGTAGGGGCTGTAAAAGGAGCTATTTATTCAGAGCTACCAAATGCTATTATAGTAGATATAACTCACGACATATCTCCTTTTAACATTACTGAAACTGCATATATTTTAAAAAATGCTTACAAGAGTTTCCCTGACAACACCATACATATTATTGGTGTAGATTCAGAGCTAAGTATTGATAATAAACATATAGCTATTGAATTAGATAATCAGTTTTTTATTTGTCCTGATAATGGATTAATTTCCATGATTGCATCAGAGGTAAACCCTACTCGAATTGTTGAAATAAACATCCATAATCATACAAATAGTAGCTTTCCTGTTTTAGATATATTTGTTAAAGTAGCTTCACATATTGCTCGTGGTGGTAATTTAAATGTTATAGGTAAAGAAATTTCAAACTATAAAAAGATTACTGAAATTCAACCAAAAGTAAATCAACAACAAACTATTATTAAAGGTGGTGTTATTTATATTGATAATTATGGTAATGCAATTACAAATATTAATAAGAAGTTATTTAGCTCAATTGGTAAGGGGCGTAACTTTATTATAAACGCTAGTAGGTATCAATTTAAAAAAGTATTGAATGGTTATAATGAAATTGTTGACTATACATTACCTGAAGAAAAAAGACAATATGATGGAGACAAGCTAGCTCTTTTTAATTCAGCTGACTTTCTTGAAATTGCTATTTATAGAAGTAACTTAAAAACTGTTGGAGGAGCCTCTACCCTACTTGGTTTAAAGTATCGAGATACTATTACTATTGAATTTGAAGATATTGTTAAGCCTGAATTTGTAACAATAAACCAATAATTATGTTTGTACGTATTGTGAAAATGAGTTTCCACTCAGAAAAAACTGAAGAATTTCTTGCTAATTTTAATGAAAAGAAAGAATACATACGAAAATCATCAGGTTGTCGTTTATTAGAGTTGTATAGAGACAAAACGAACCCTAATATATTTTTTACCTATAGTTACTGGGAAACAGAAGAAGATTTAGAAAATTACAGAAACTCTGAACTGTTTAAAGGAGTTTGGGCAAAAACTAAAATTCTTTTTAATGATAAACCAGTTGCATGGAGTGTTGATAAATTAGCATCTTTGCTTTAATGAAAGAATTATTTAATCCTTTTCCTATTTTAAAAACCGAACGTTTAGTTTTAAGGAAGCTTGTTGATAGTGATCAAAAAGCTACTTTTGAGATACGTTCTAACAAAGAAGTAAATAAATTTATTGACAGACCTGTTCCTAAAAGGATTTCGGATATAGAAGACTTTATAAAAATGATTGACCAATTAATTAACGCCAACAAAGGTGTGTATTGGGCTATTGAGTACAATAATATTTTAATAGGCTCTATTGGGTTGCGTCATTTTAATGAAGACTTTACCTATGCCGAAGTTGGATATGAATTACATACTGATTTTCAAGGAAAAGGCTTTATGAGTGAAGCTTTAAAAGAAGTTTTAAACTATGGTTTCAACAAACTCCTTTTAAATGAAATTGAAGCTTATACGCACAAAAAAAACAAGAACTCTATAAGCTTATTAAAGAAACATAATTTTAACATTCGATCTGAAAAAAAAGATGTAGATTTTGAAAATAATATTATTTTAGGATTAATAAAAACAGATTATAATCATATATGTTAGCCATACTAAAAAAAGAATTCAACTCATTTTTTTCCTCACCCATAGCTTATTTAGTTATTGGTGTATTTTTACTCGTAAACGGATTGTTTTTATGGGTGTTTAATGACAATTTAAATATCTTAAATGCTGGCTTTGCTGATCTTAACAGCTTTTTTTACTTGGCTCCCTGGTTACTATTATTTTTAATTCCTGCTATCACCATGAAAAGTTTTGCAGATGAATTTAGCAACGGAACTATTGAAATATTAAAAACAAGACCTTTGACAGACTGGCAAATTGTACTTGGAAAATTCTTTGCTTCTTTATTATTAGTTAGTATTGCTTTAATACCTACAATAACGTATGTATACACAATTCACAACCTAGGCAAACCTATTGGTAATATCGATATGGGTAGCACACTAGGTTCCTATATTGGAATATTCTTTTTAGCAGCCACATACACTTCAATTGGTTTATTTACCTCAACACTTTCAAAAAATCAAATAGTAGCTTTTATCATAAGTGTATTTATCACTTTTATTTTATTTTTTGGGTTTGAATCTATAAGTAGTTCTTTAGGAAAATCTGGATACACGCTACAACAATTCGGAATTAATGAACACTATAAAAGTATTAGTCGCGGTGTAATAGACACTCGTGATATTATTTACTTTATTTGTGTTACTTTTTTCTTTTTATTCATTACTAAACAACAATTAAAAAATGAGTAAAAAAATTCAACACATACTATTCGTTTTTATAGGTATATTAGTTATAAACTATATAAGTAAAAGTGTATATAAACGTTTTGACATCACTCACAACAAACGTTATTCTTTATCAAAAGTAAGTACAACACTAATCAATAAATTTGAAAATCCTTTATTAATAAATGTATATTTAGAAGGTAATTTTCCTTCAGAATTTAAACGTTTACAAATAGAAACTCGTCAGTTTTTAGAAGAGCTACAAGCTGAAAACTCAAACATACGATTTCGTTTTATAAATCCTGATAATATCAGAGAGGAACTTATTAAAAAAGGAATGCTTCCTAGCAGACTAACTGTTGATGAAAATGGAAACTTATCTGAAGCTATTATTTTTCCTTGGGCTGAAATAAGTTTTGGTAACAAAACAGAATTAGTTTCTTTATTACCAGATTCAGCTTTAAAAACTCAAGAAGCTCAATTACAAAATGCTATTGAAAAACTAGAATATTCGTTTGCTAGTGCTTTTAGTTTAATTTCTAAAAAAGCTAAACAAAAAATAGCAGTTATTTCTGGAAATGGAGAATTGAGTGATATGTATTTGTATAGTATTCTATCTAAACTGAAAAACAAATACAGACTTGCTAAATTCACATTAGACAGTACCCAAAATAATCCTCAAAAAACATTAACTGATTTAACTAAATACGACTTAGCTTTTATAGCTAAACCTACTCAACGTTTTACTGAAAAAGAAAAATTAGTTTTAGATCAATACATTAATAATGGAGGTAGAAGTTTATGGATGGTAGACACAAACTATGCTGACACTGATAGTTTATACAATGAAGGTAAAATGTTAGCTTTTCCTCGTGATTTAAATTTAACCGACTTACTTTTTAGCTACCAAGTTAGAATTAACAATAAACTTATTCAAGATTTATATAGCGCTAAAATCCCGCTAGCTACAGGAAACATAGGTAATCAAGCACAATTTCAACATCTCAATTGGTTTTATCACCCATTAGTTAATGGAAACCCTAATCATCCAATCACAAAAAACATTGCACCAGTTCGTTTTCAATTTACCACTCAAATTGACACTTTAAAAGGAAATATTAAAAAAACACCTTTATTTATATCATCAGTACTAACAAAAAAAATTGGTACACCTAATTTTGTTGAACTACAAAGTATTAGTAAACAACCAAAACAGAATGAATATAATGGTGGTCCACAATTATTGGCTGTTTTATTAGAAGGGAAATTTACTTCTGCTTATAAAAATCGTGTCAAACCATTTAACACTCCAAGCTTTTCTTCTGATACCAAAGAAAATAAAATGATTGTGATAGCAGATGGTGATATCGCTAAAAATCAACTTTTAAAAGGAAAACCTTATGATTTATCAAAAGACAAATGGACAGGTGCATATTACGGAAACAAAGAGTTTTTATTAAATGCCGTTGATTACTTATTAGATGACACAGGACTCATTCAACTTAGAAATAAAACTATCCAAATTAATCTTTTAGATAAACAAAGAGCCTATACAGAAAAACGTTTTTGGCAATTTTTAAACATTGGAATTCCACTTATACTATTAACATTATTTGGTTTTTCTTTTAATTATTGGAGAAAGAAAAAATATAGTTAAATACTCAATAAGTTATCATGAGTAAAAGTATATTCTAATACTTTTTGTATTTTTTCCGAATTTATAATTTTGTATTGTAAAGGCATAGAGTTATCAAAAACTGGTAGCTCCTTTCCCAATATCTTTCTTGCATTTTTATAAAATTCTTCACGAGTTGGATGATGATTTGAACAAACATTAAATACCTCACCAAAGGCATCTTGAATTATCACTTCCTTTATAACTGATATACAATCGTCTTGATGTACCATATTCACAAAACCTTTAGGATATCGTATTGCTTTGTTTTTAAACCAATTTCCTGGTTGCCTATCATAACCAAAAAGACCTGCAAATCGAATAATAGTAGTTTTAAAACTTCTGTTTTTTAAAAATAGCCCCTCTATTTCAACTAAAGGAGAATTAACAGTTTTATCTTCTTCAGTCATTTCTTTATTTAAACTAGGATACACAGAAGTAGAACTAATAAACAACACCTTTTTCACAGGTGATTTCTCTATCCTTGAAATCAAATTACTAAAGTCTTCTATATTTTTAGAGGTAATAGCTATAACTAGAATTTCAGAATTTAAAAAATCACTAATATCATTATCTAAAGAAATATCTACTAAAAAAGGAATGATTTTTAAAGCTCTAAAAACATCCATTTTTTGTTTAGAAGTAGTTGACCCTTTTACTCCGTATCCATTATTTATTAAATCAATTGCTAATGGTTTTCCTAACCATCCGCATCCCAAAATACTAACACGCTCCATCACAACAACTATCGTCTTTTACCAATTTGCATGAAACTACTGCTAGTAATGCACCTAAAATTGGTGCTAAAATATATAACCATAAATGCTCAAAATGTCCAGATACTATAGCAGGAGCTATAGAACGAACTGGGTTCATAGATGCTTTAGTCATTGGACCTGCAAACATAGCTTCTAATAAAACTACTCCTCCAATTGCTATACCGGCCATTACTCCTACTTCTTTACTTCCTGTAGAAACATTAATAATCGTAAGCATTAAAAAGAACGTTAACAATAGCTCTAATACAAAAGCTCTCCAAGGCTCTAAAACAGGTATTGTTGCTCCATAATATTCACTATCTGGAAATATAATCCATAATAGTATACTTGCCAATAAAGCCCCCAATAATTGAGCTATAATATACTTAGGAACTTCTTTCCATGAAAACTTTTTAGCATATGCAAAAGCAATAGTTACCGCAGGATTAAAATGTGCTCCTGAAATTTCTCCAAAAGCATAAATCATAGCCATTACTATTAACCCCCAAGTTATTGCAACACCAACATGAGTTAAATCAGCTCCTCCTGTTATTTCGTTTACAGTCATTGCTCCTGTTCCACAAAAAACAAGTGAAAACGTACCTATTAATTCAGAAATATATTTTTTCATGACTGCAAATATACGCTTCGTTATTTTAAGCTTTTGTTAACATTTTCCATTTATTTTCGTTGTAATTTTAGCAAACTAATTAAAAACAAACCCATTCATATCATGAAAAAAATATTATTAAGTTTGTTTGTTGTGGCTTTATCAACAAACATAAATGCTCAAGTAAAAACTCCAGCTCCGAGTCCTTCTTCAAAACTTGAACAAAAAGTAGGTTTATCTGATGTTTCTGTAGAGTATTCTAGACCAGGAATGAGAGGTAGAACTATTTTTGGAGACTTAGTTCCTTATGGTAAATTATGGAGAACTGGTGCTAATGCTAATACAAAAGTTACATTTAGTGATAATGTTACTATTGACGGAAAAGAATTAAAAAAAGGTACCTATGCATTATACACTAAACCAGGTAAAACTTCTTGGGAAGTGATTTTTTATGCTGACTCTAATAACTGGGGAACTCCTCAAAAATGGGACGATAAAAAAGCTGCGCTTACAACTACTGCTAAAGTAGTACCAATGCCAATGAAAATAGAATCATTTACAATTACAATTGATGATCTTACTAACAATTCTGGAGTTTTAGGTATGTTATGGGAAAACGTTTATGTAGGTGTTAAATTTAACACTCCAACTGACAAAGGTGTTGAGGCTAGTATTGCTAAAGTTATGCAAGGTCCTAGTGCTGGTGACTATTTTTCTTCTGCTGTCTATTACTTACAAGAAGGTAAAGATATAAACAAAGCTAGAACATGGATTAACAAAGCAATTGACATGACTAAAGATCAACCTCGTTTTTGGTATTTACGTCAACAATCATTAATCTTAGCAAAAGCAGGAGATAAAAAAGGAGCTATTAAAGCTGCTAAAGCTTCTTTAGCTGGTGCTGAAAAAAGAGGGAATGCTGACTATATTAAAATGAACAAAGACTTTTTAGCTAAAATGAAATAATTTCATTTTAAAACAATAAAAAAGCCTGGAAATTTAATTATTTCCAGGCTTTTTTATTTGTTAACTTTAATTAATTTTCTTGATACTTAATTACAATATATTTCTTAAATCAACTCGCATGTTTAACAAATTCTTTTTAAAACCTGCTTTTTCATAAGCTTTAATAGCCCCTATATTTTCAGTATAAACATCAAGCCGTACTTCATGAATTTTTTTTGACTTAATCCAATCAAATAAAGCCTGTACAACAATTTTATTTATCCCTCTTCCTCTGTGTGATGGACTTGTATACATAAAACCTAAATAAGCAAACTTATCAAACTTAAAATATTTTTTTGGCGTTACTATACTTGCATAACCTGAACTTACAGGCATATCATTATCAACAACTACTATCACTTCAATATCATCAGCTAAAATCATTGCTTTAATGTCATAATAAGATATTTTTTCTTCCTTTAAAGTTACATCAAAAGGACGCTCAGCCTTAATTATCTCTTGTTCAAACTCTAATAACACTGGTAAATCTTCCAATGTTGCTTTTCTAGTCGTTATCATTTATAAATATATTCTTATCTAATATTTGAATTAAAACAGCTATTAACATTACCAATCCGCAACCTAAAGCGTTTAACCACAAATATGGTAACCAATCTAGATACCATACAGTAACAATCAATATTTGAGTTATAATCGCAGCTATAAACACTGCATTTCCTTTTACAGCTTTTATAAAAAAGGCTAATAAAAACACTCCTAAAACATTCCCATAAAATATAGAACCGATAATATTTACCAATTGTATAAGGTTATCAAATAAATTAGCTACACAGGCTACTATAATAGCTAAAATCCCCCAACCTAAAGTAAACCATTTAGACATTTTTACATAATGCGCATCAGAATATTCTTTAGTAACATTTCTTTTATATAAATCCATCGCTGTTGTTGAAGCTAAGGCATTTAATTCAGAGGCTGTAGACGACATAGCAGCTGATAATATTACAGCTAACAATAAACCAATTAATCCTTTTGGTAAATTATTTAATATGAATTGAATAAATACATAATCTTTATCATTGGTTTCAACCTTAGAATCAGCTTTTTCTATAATTTCTTTTGCTTTTTCTTTAAGCTCTTTGTCGTGTTCATTTAGTTTTTGAATTTGTTTTTTATTTTCATCAGTTAATCCTTCAAAAATTAATGTTTTCTTTTCGTTTTCAATTCTTTGATGTTGAGTTTCTAACTGCTTATATTCCAAAGCATATTCAGATTTAACAACTGCTTCTTGTGCTTTAGGGTTAAAATTCAAAGGAGAACTATTAAACTGGTAAAATACAAATACCATTACCCCAACCAACAAAATAAAAAACTGCATAGGTACTTTTAATAATCCGTTAAAAATTAATCCTAACTGACTTTCTCTTACTGATTTCCCAGATAAATATCTTTGAACCTGACTTTGATCAGTTCCAAAATACGAAAGCATTAAAAATGTTCCTCCTAAAATACCTGTCCAAACTGTATATCTATTATTTAAATCCCAAGAAAAATCTAGCACTTTCATTTTATCACTTGCACCGGCTATTTCAAGAGCTTTTGTAAACGTTATTCCGTCTGGTAAGTAATCTAAAATAATATAAAAAGCAATAAACATCCCTGCAAAAATGACGCCCATCTGTTGCTTTTGAGTTACACTTACTGCTTTAGTTCCACCAGAAACTGTATAAATAATAACTAATAATCCTATTATTACGTTTAAAGTAATCAAATCCCAACCTAAAACAGCCGATAATATAATAGCAGGTGCAAAAATGGTAATTCCAGCAGCTAAACCTCTTTGAATAAGAAATAATATTGCTGTTAATGTTCTTGTTTTTTTATCAAATCGCCCTTCTAAAAACTCATAAGCAGTATATACTTTTAATTTATGGTAAATAGGAATAAAAACTAAACAGATAATTACCATTGCTATAGGTAACCCAAAATAAAATTGAACAAACCCCATTCCACTATGAAAAGCTTGTCCTGGTGTGGATAAAAAAGTTATCGCGCTTGCTTGTGTTGCCATTACTGACAACCCAATAGTCCACCATTTACTATCATTGCCCCCTTTTATATACTCTTCAACATTTTTACTACCTTTAGTTTTCCATGCTCCATAAATTACAATAAACGCTAACGTTAACGAAAGAACTATCCAATCAATACTTTGCATACTCTAGTTATTAAAAATATTAGTAATTATATAAAACAGTACTAAGTACACTAAATTGGCTACTAAAACAAGTGTGTATTCACGTTTCCATGTATATTTTTGGGGACTCATAATATTATTTTATTGTTTTGGTTTTTCAAAAAAACTATCAGCTAATGGTGCTTTACTTAACAATGCTGAAGAAAATTGAGTAGGTTCTCTAGTAGGTTCTAGTGGATTACCATCTTCATTTTTCTTGTACCAAGTTATTGATTTTGGTAATACTAAACCGTTAACATTTTCCCAATCATTATATCTAATAATATTAAATTTACTAGATGGTTTTTTAGAAAAATAAGTAACAGTGTACCCTAACCATTCCATTTGATATGTTTCAGGATGGTAATATATAAAATAATTATCATCAGGAGAAGTTCCTACATTTGCTTTATATGATATTTTTATACCTGGATAAGATACTCCCTCAAATTCTAGAGGTTTAGTTTCTGAATATGTTATTCCATCATCTGCCAATACAAAAGGCATTGCATAGAAATAAAAATACAAATTATAATAAAATTCAGGATTCCCTTTAAAAGCAGCAGAATCTTGTTCTTTCAACCAAACATTTTCTCCATCAAATCCTAATGAATATTTATCTGTACTCACAACTGCTTTTCTTGAATTTAATTCAGTGGTATGTTCTTCATTTTTTACAGTAAAAGATAATGTTTTATAGCTTTTCCAAACATCAATTCCTCCATGCTTTTCTATAACCTTATCCAAACTCTCTGGATAACTTTTTTTGATTTTTTGTTTTTTAACAGACTTATTACACGATATGAATACTACTAAAACTAGTATTACTAAAATTATTTTTTTCATTTTATAAAACGGTTTATAAGTTTTTGTCGAAAATATTTTTTGAAATTACGATTTTTTAAAACAAAAAAATCCTGAGCAAAAACTCAGGATTTAAATTTATTTTCAAAAAAAATTATTCGTTATGCATAAAACGTTGTTTTCCTAACAACTCTTCTTCAGTTTCAACATTATCATCATCAGGCACACAACAATCAACAGGACAAACAGCCGCACATTGAGGCTCTTCATGAAATCCTTTACATTCTGTACACTTATCTGCAACAATATAATAAATTTCATCTGAAATTGGCTCTTGCTCTTCTTCAGCATTTGCGTTATTTCCGTTTGGTAATACAATATCACCCTCTAAATCGGTACCATCAGCATAACGCCAATCATCAGCACCTTCATATATAGCTGTATTTGGGCACTCAGGTTCACAAGCACCACAATTTATACATTCATCTGTTATTATAATTGCCATAATAAATCACTTTCAGTTTTGTAACTTTGCAATCGCAAAAATAGTTCCAATTTAATTTAGAACCAAAATAAATGGATAACATAAAAGGTAGAATAAAAGCTTTTAGTGAATTAGGGAGCTTTTTAAGTCAGTTTTCTTCAGAAAAAATGGCACAAAAAGAAAATGTACTTCATAATGATTTATTTTTTGAAGGCTTCAAGCATCAGTTAAAAATAGCAGGTGAAAACAATACATGGTTTACTAGTGATAATTTATTTTTTGCAACTCAAAGTTGGGCAGAAGCATTGACTTTTGATAACTTAACTCAATGGACTAAAAATGAACAACTAGGCAAAGGGATCTCTAAAAATGTAGCAGTAATAATGGCAGGAAATATTCCTTTAGTTGGGTTTCATGATTTTTTATCTGTACTTATTGCTGGCCACTCTATAACAGTAAAACAATCGTCAAACGACAAACATTTACTTCCTTTTTTAGCTAAATATCTAGAGTATGTTTCTCCTGAGCTAAAAGGAAAAATAGTTTTTACAAATGAAAAACTAACTACTTTTGATGCTGTAATTGCTACTGGAAGTAATAATACTGCTAGATATTTTGAGTATTATTTTAAAAACAAGCCTAATATTATTAGAAAAAGTAGAAATTCTGTTGCTGTTATTACTGGAAACGAAACTGAAGGTGATTTAGAAAGTTTAAGTGATGATATTTTTAAATATTTTGGTTTGGGTTGCCGTTCAGTTTCTAAGCTTTTTGTTCCTAAAAATTATAATTTTGACAGTTTTTTTAAAGGAATGTATAAGCGTCATGAAATTATCAATAATGCAAAATATGCTAATAACTATGATTATAATAAAGCAGTATATTTAATGAGCGAATTTGATATACTTGAAAACGGTTTTTTAATGATTAAAGAAGATAAAAGCTATGCTTCACCAATTGCTTCTGTTTTTTATGAATATTATGATAATTCAGATGATTTGAAAATAAAATTATTTCAAGATAAAGAACAAATACAATGTATTACTTCTAATAACTTTATTGAAAATGAAATACCTTTTGGACATACTCAAAAGCCTAAGTTATGGGACTATGCTGATGGAATTAACACTCTAGACTTTTTGACTAATTTATAAGGTTTAAATTCGTATAATTTGCATCTTTGCTTAACAACACACAAGTAAAAAAATGAAAAAACATAACTTTAGCGCAGGTCCATGTATTTTACCTGAAGAAGTACTTCAAAAAGCTTCTGAAGCTGTTATTAATTTTAACAATGACAATTTATCATTAATTGAAATTTCACACAGAAGTAAACCTTTTGTTGATGTTATTGAAAATGCTAGAAGTTTAGCTTTAGAATTATTAGGCTTACAAAACAAAGGATATAAAGCTCTTTTTTTACACGGAGGAGCTAGCTCTCAATTTTTAATGACAGCGTATAATTTATTAAATAAAAAAGCAGCTTATTTAAATACAGGAACATGGAGTAGTAAAGCTATAAAAGAAGCTAAATTATTTGGAGAATTAGACGAAGTAGCTTCTTCTATAGATAAAAACTTTAATTATATTCCAAAAAATTATAAAATCCCTAGCGACGCTGATTATTTTCACTGTACAAGTAACAACACTATTTACGGAACTCAAATGAAAAGTTTTCCTGAAACTACAGTTCCAATGATATGCGATATGAGTTCTGATATTTTTTCTCGTCAATTGGATTTTTCTCAATTTGACTTAATTTACGCAGGAGCTCAAAAAAATATGGGGCCTGCAGGAACAACATTGGTTATTGTTAAAGAAGACATATTAGGAAAAGTTGAACGAGTAATTCCATCTATGCTCAACTACCAAACTCATATAGAAAAAGATAGTATGTTTAATACACCTGCTGTTTTTCCTATATATGTATCTATGCTAACATTAGAGTGGTTAAAAGATTTAGGAGGAATAGACTTTATAGAAAGTGTTAATAAACAAAAATCAGCACTTTTATACAATGAAATGGATAGAAACCCTTTATTTAAAGGACTTGCTGAAGAAGATGATAGAAGTCATATGAACGCTACTTTTACATTAACTAATAAAGACTTAAAAGAAAAGTTTGATTTCATGTGGCAAGAAGCTAACATTAATGGATTGCACGGTCATAGAAGTGTTGGAGGATATAGAGCAAGCATGTACAATGCATTACCACTATATAGCGTTCAAGCTTTAGTTGATGTAATGCAAGAATTAGAAAGAAAAGCATAAAAATAACGTCATCATTCATTTAAAAAAAGCTTCTCTTTTTCAGATGAATGATGTCAAACTGAATTAAAAAATGAAAATATTAGCAAACGATGGTATTTCTCAAAGCGGAATTGACGCTTTAGAAGAAAAAGGTTTTGAAGTTTTGACTGTTAAAGTAGCACAAGAGCAACTTATAAACTATATAAATGATAACAATATAGATGCAATACTAGTTAAAGGAATTACACAAATACAAGAAGAATTAATTGAAGCTTGCCCTAGTATTAAATTAATTGGTTGTGGTGGTTTAGATATGGACTCTATTGATGTTGATTTTGCAAAAGAAAATGGAGTGCATGTTATTAATACTCCTGAAGCTACTTCACAAGCTATAGCCGAACTTGTTTTTGCTCACTTATTTGGTATGGTTCGTTTTTTACATCAAGCCAACAGAGAAATGCCACTAGAAGGAGAAACAAGATTTAATGCGTTAAAAAGGGAGTTTGCTGCTGGAACTGAACTTAAAGGTAAAACATTAGGTATTATTGGTAATGACCCTTCAGGCAAAGATGTCGCTAAAATAGCGCTTGCAACAGGTATGAAAGTTATATTCTCAGGAAATTATTCAGATGAAAACACTATAACTGTACCTTTTTACAACGGTCAATCTATAGATATTGAAGTAGAAACTGAGCCCTTAAAGGAATTATTAAAAAGTGCCGATTTCATTACTTTTCATACTACTTCTAATGAAGGATATGTCATAGGTAATGATCAATTTAAAGACATGAAAGATGGTGTAGGTATAGTTAATACTTCACAAGGAGGTGTTTTAGATGAAGTTGCTTTGGTTAATTACATTGAAAGTGGCAAAGTGAAATATGCTGCTTTAGATGTTTTTGAAAATGAACCAACACCTGAAATTCAACTATTAATGAATACTGACTTGTCATTATCTCCACATATTGGCTCATCTACTCTTGAAGCTCAAAATAGAATAGGTACTGAATTAGCAAAACAAATTATTGAACTACTTTCTGAATAATATATGGCAATTGTAAAACCTTTTAAAGCTGTTAGGGCTACACGTGATAAAATAGCATTGGTATCTTCAAAATCTTATGAAGCTTATCCTGCAGAACAATTAGATGCTAAATTAGCATTTAACCCTTTTTCATTTTTACATGTTGTAAATCCTGGCTACAAATATCACCAACAAGAAATATCTGGTGATCAACGCTTTAAACTGGTTCATAATCGTTACCTTGAATTTAAAGAGGATGGTTATTTTACTCAAGATGAAATTCCAGCTTTTTATATTTATAAAAAGATAACCCCCACTGATTCTTTTTGTGGAATTATTTCAGCTACTTCCGTTAATGATTATCATAATGATGTAATAAAAAAACATGAAGGTACCTTACGAAAAAGAGAATTACTGTTTGAAGATTACCTTAGAAACACTGGATTCAATGCTGAACCTGTTTTATTAACTTATCCTGATAATGATGAAATTACTTCTATAATAAATAAGTATCAAGAAAACAGAGCTGAATATGAATTTACCACAACTGATAAAGAAACTCACTTACTTTGGATTATAAGTAATAAAGTTGATATTGAAAAAATTACATCCGCATTTGAAAAAGTAGATACTTTATATATTGCAGACGGACACCATCGCTCTACTTCCTCATGTATGCTTGCTGAACATTTAGCTAAAGAAAATCCAGATCATACAGGTAATGAAAATTATAACTTTTTTATGAGTTATTTATTACCAGAAAGTCAACTAAATATTTATGAATTTAATCGATTTATAAAGGACTTAAACGGATTAACTGTTGATGGTTTTCTAATTGAATTAGATACTATTTTCAAAATAGAGAATAAGGGCTTAGAATTATACAAACCAAAAGAAAAGCATAATTTTAGCATGTACTTAAATGGTGATTTCTATTCTTTAAGTTTACGTAAATCAGCTTATGAATTCACAAATGAATTAAGTAAATTAGATGCTCAAATTTTATATCAAACAGTATTAAAACCTATTCTAGGTATTGATGATATTAGAAATGATTCTAAAATAATTTACTCACAAAACAAATCTGGAGGGTTAGAATTGAAAACTAAAGTAGATGAAGGTTCTTTTAAAGTATCTTTCGGAATGTTACCTACCAATATTGACGAATTAAAAGGGATTGTTGATATCGGCTTATTAATGCCTCCTAAAACTACATACATTGAACCTAAACTAAGAAGTGCATTAACCATTTATGAGTTTTAAATTATATCGTTATAATGATAAAAGAAAGTTTACAGAAAATAAAAAACTTATTACCTAAACATGTTACGCTAGTGGCTGTTTCTAAAACTAAGCCTATTTCAGATATTCAAGAAGCATATGATGCTGGTCAAAGAATATTTGGAGAAAATAAAATTCAAGAAATGGCTTCCAAATTTGAGGCACTTCCTAAAGATATTGAATGGCACATGATTGGGCATTTACAAAGAAACAAAGTAAAATACATGGCTCATTTTGTAAACTTAATTCATGGTGTTGATAGCTTAAAAACTTTACAAGAAATAAACAAACAAGCAAAAAAACACCATAGAATAATTAATTGTTTACTTCAAATAAAAATTGCCAAGGAAGATTCTAAATTTGGTTTATCATTTGATCAAGCAAAAGAAATAATAGCCTCAGAAGAATTTAAAAGTTTACAGAACATAAAAATTACTGGACTTATGGGAATGGCAACATTTACTGATAATGAACAACAGTTATCTGAGGAATTTTCATCACTACATACATTCTTTTTACAAGAAAGAATAAATAAATCAGAGCTAACTACACTTTCAATGGGAATGAGTGGTGATTATGAACTAGCTATAAAAAATGGTAGTAATATGGTTAGGATTGGTAGCTCTATATTTGGTCATAGAAATTATATTGCTTAGATTTACATTAACCGCTTAAAGAGAAAGAATTGTACGCAGTTGTAGATATTGAAACCACAGGAGGAAAATTTAACGAAGAAGGTATTACTGAAATAGCCATTTATAAATATGATGGCCATCAAATTGTAGATCAATTTATTAGTTTAGTTAATCCTGAAAGAGAAATTCAAGAATTTGTTGCCAAACTTACAGGTATTAACAATAAAATGCTTAAAAACGCTCCTAAATTTTATGAAGTAGCCAAACGTATCATAGAAATAACTCAAGATTGTATTTTAATTGCTCATAATGCTAATTTTGATTACAGAATTTTACGAACAGAATTTGGTCGTTTAGGCTATGACTACAATAAAAATACTTTATGTACAGTTGCACTTAGTAAAAAATTAATTATTGATTCTCCTTCTTATAGCTTAGGAAAACTTTGTAGACATCTAGGAATACCTGTTACTGATAGGCATAGAGCTAATGGTGATGCGCTTGCTACCGTTAAACTTTTTAAACTTTTATTAGATAAAGATATTGATAAAGAGATCATACAACAATCTGTAAAATACTTTGATAACAGGCATGAAAAACAACGTATTTTAAACATATTAAACAAACTTCCTGAAGCTCAAGGTGTTTTTTATATTCACAACCAAGAAGGAACTATTATCTTTATAGGTAGAGGTAATAACATAAAGCTAGAAGTTAATAAACAGTTTTTAAAGAAAACCTCTAAAGCTGAAAAAGTGTTTAAGAGAGTACATGAAGTAACTTATGAAGAAACTGGAAACTCTTTGCTTACTCGCTTAAAATATCATTTAGATTTAGACAGTGTACGTCCGAAATACAATATTATTCGTAAACGTAAAAAAAACAATACGAATTTTAATAACAATACTTTTTTAATAATTGATAAAGGAAGAATTCCTGAAGAACATGCTGTAATTTTAATAGAAAATAATACTGTACTTGGTTATGCATTTACCAATTTGGCTTTTCAAGAAAACCAAATAAGTATTTTAAAATCAATGCTAACACCTATTGAAAACAAAGAACTAGCTAAAACAATTATTAAAAATTATTTATTAAGAAATAAAGTTCAAAAAATCGTTCGATTAGAAACTGAAGAAAATATTTAATATTTATTTCCTAAAAAAAAAGCCGAAGTTTAAACTTCGGCTTTTTTTATTATTTACTTAAATACATTTTTCTACGTGAATATAAATCGTAAAATTGATCATCTCGTAAATTATCTATAAATAAAATGCTTTCTCCTGTACTCTTCATTTCTGGTCCTAACTTTTTGTTCACATTAGGAAACTTATTGAAAGAAAAAACTGGTTGTTTGATAGCAAAACCTTCTAATTGAGGATTAAAATTAAAGTCAGTTACTTTATTTTTACCTAACATTATTTTTGTAGCATAATTTACATATGGTTCTTTATAAGCTTTGGCTATAAAAGGCACAGTACGTGATGCACGTGGATTAGCTTCAATTATATAAACTTTATCATCTTTAATAGCAAATTGAATATTTATTAATCCAACTGTATTTAATGCTAAAGCTATTTTTTTAGTATACTCTCTAATTTGTTCAAGAATTAACTCTCCTAAATTAAACGGTGGTAAGGTTGAATTTGAATCACCTGAATGAATTCCACATGGTTCAATATGTTCCATAATACCTATTATATAAACATTTTCACCATCACATATTGCATCAGCTTCAGCTTCTATTGCTCCTTCTAAATAATGATCTAATAATAATTGGTTTCCTGGCATTTGGCTTAATAAAGAAACTACATGTTTTTCTAACTCTTCTTTATTAATTACAATTTTCATTCCCTGTCCTCCAAGTACATATGAAGGTCTTACTAAAATTGGAAAATCTAATACCTCTGCTATTGCAGCTGCTTCATCAGCAGTAGTTGCAATATCAAATTGTGGATAAGGAATATCATTTTCTTTTAATAAGTTAGAAAACAACCCTCTATCTTCAGCTAAATCTAAAGCTTCATAACTAGTACCTAAAATCTTAATTCCATATCTAGATAATTTCTCAGCTAACTTCAATGCAGTTTGTCCACCTAATTGAACAATAACACCTTCAGGTTTCTCGTGCTTAATAATATCGTAAATATGCTCCCAAAAAACAGGTTCAAAATATAACTTATCAGCTGTATCAAAATCAGTAGAAACTGTTTCCGGATTACAGTTAATCATAATAGTTTCATAATCGCATTCAGCTGCAGCTAAAACACCATGAACACAACAATAATCAAACTCAATCCCTTGTCCAATTCTATTTGGTCCAGAACCTAAAACTATAACTTTTTTCTTATCAGATACTACACTTTCATTTCCTGTAAAGCGTTCACCATTAACCTCCATATCACTTTCAAATGTTGAATAGTAATATGGTGTTTTTGCTTCGAATTCAGCAGCACAAGTATCTACTAATTTGTATACACGGTTGATACCTAATTCTTCACGCTTATTATATACTTGACTTTCTAAACAACCTAACATATGGGCTATCTGACGATCTCCATATCCTTTTTGTTTAGCTTCTAATAATAACTCTCTATCTAAATTCTCTATAGTATAAGTAGAAATCTCATTTTTAAGCAAATGTAATTCTTCATATTGCTTTAAGAACCACATATCTATTTTTGTGATTTCATGAATTCTACTTAATGGAATTCCCATTGCAATTGCATCGTAAATAATAAATACACGATCCCAAGAAGCATTTGTTAACTTCTCAATAATTTCATCGTAATTTTTATTCTCTTTTGCATCAGCTCCTAATCCATTACGTTTAATTTCTAACGATTGAGTGGCTTTATGTAAAGCTTCTTGGAACGAACGTCCAATTCCCATAACCTCTCCTACCGATTTCATTTGTAAACCTAAGGTACGATCAGATCCTTCAAATTTATCAAAGTTCCAACGTGGTATCTTCACGATTACATAATCTAATGTAGGCTCAAATAAAGCTGAAGTTGATTTTGTAATTTGGTTTTGTAACTCATCTAAATGATACCCCATAGCTAACTTAGCAGCAACTTTTGCAATAGGATAACCAGTTGCCTTACTTGCTAAAGCTGAAGAACGAGATACACGAGGATTAATTTCAATTGCTATGATCTCTTCTTTTTCATCTGGACTTACTGCAAACTGTACATTACAACCTCCTGCAAAATCACCTATAGAACGCATCATATGTATAGCCATATCACGCATTTTTTGATATGTCTTATCACTTAAAGTCATTGCAGGTGCAACAGTAATAGAATCACCAGTATGAATTCCAATTGGGTCCATATTTTCAATAGAACAAATAATAACTACATTATCATTTGAATCTCTCAATAACTCTAACTCGTATTCTTTCCAACCAATTAACGCTTTATCAATCATTACTTCATGAACTGGCGAAACCTCTAATCCACGTCTTAATAATTCGTCAAAATCTTCTTCTTTATATACAAAAGATGCTCCTTCACCTCCTAAAGTAAATGAAGCTCTAATAATTAAAGGAAATCCAAATTCTTGAGCAATCTCTTTACCTTTTAAGAAAGAAGTTGCTGCTGCTTGAGGTGCCATAGGAATACCTATGTCATCCATTAAAAGTCTAAATTTATCACGATCTTCAGTAATATTAATGGCATCAATATTAACCCCAATAATATCTACATTAAAATCATCCCAAATACCTTTCTCATCAGCTTCAATACATAAATTTAATGCTGTTTGTCCACCCATTGTAGGTAAAACAGCATCAATATGAGGATGTTCTTTTAATATTTGAACAATAGACTTTGTATTTAATGGTAATAAATACACGTGATCCGCCATTGACGGGTCTGTCATAATTGTTGCTGGATTAGAATTGATTAAAATTGTTTCAATTCCATCTTCTCTAAGCGATCTTAATGCTTGTGTTCCTGAATAATCAAACTCACATGCTTGACCAATAACGATAGGCCCAGATCCGATAATTAAAATTGACTTAAGGTCTTGTCTTTTAGGCATTACTTATTTTGTTGTATAGTTGTGTGTAAAAATAATAAATTACTTGGGTACAAAAAAAGGCGTTACTAATAAAAAGTAACACCTCTATATGAATGACATTATATCATTATTTTTTTGGTCTTGGAGCTGAAGAAACAGTTAAACTTTTTCTTCCTTTAGCTCTTCTTCTTGCTAATACTTTTCTACCATTAGCAGAAGCCATTCTTTCTCTGAAACCGTGTTTGTTTCTTCTCTTTCTCTTCGATGGTTGGTACGTTCTTTTTGGCATTACTTATATTTTTAAAATATCTTCTTTAAATTATGTCTTGCTTTTGTGAAATTCCGTCTGCTAAAAGCGTGGGCAAATATACAATAGTTTTTTTGTCTGACAAATCCATTTTTTGTTTTTTTAAAAATATTTGTCACTTTATGGAAAGTATATCTTTTTACACTTTTTTGTTTGCTAAAATTATTAGACTTCTTACTTTTGCCCAAACCTAACAATACCATGAATAACACTAAATACGTTTTTGTAACAGGAGGCGTAACTTCATCACTTGGAAAAGGAATTATAGCTGCTTCTTTGGCTAAACTAGTACAAGAAAGAGGTTTTTCTGTAACCATACAAAAACTTGATCCATATATCAATATTGACCCAGGAACATTAAACCCGTACGAACACGGAGAATGTTATGTTACTGATGATGGAGCTGAAACTGACTTAGACTTAGGACACTATGAACGTTTTTTAAACATTCCTACTTCACAAGCTAACAATGTTACTACAGGTAGAATATACCAATCTGTAATTAACAAAGAAAGAAAAGGAGAGTTTTTAGGTAAAACTGTTCAAGTGATACCTCATATTACTGATGAAATTAAACATCGTATTCAAATTTTAGGAAATACAGGTGATTATGATATCGTTATCACTGAAATAGGTGGAACAATTGGAGATATAGAATCTTTACCATACATAGAAGCTGTTCGTCAATTACAATGGGAATTAGGTGAAGAAAACGTAATTGTTGTTCACTTAACATTGGTTCCTTATTTGGCTGCTGCTGGTGAACTAAAAACAAAACCTACACAACACTCTGTAAAAATGTTAATGCAAAGTGGTGTAAGTCCTGATATTTTAGTGTGTCGTTCTGAACACGAAATAAATGATACTATAAAACGTAAATTAGCTTTGTTTTGTAATGTAAAGCAACAAGATGTTATTCAATCTTTAGATGCTGAAACTATTTACGATGTTCCTAATTTAATGTTTGCTGAAGGTTTAGATTATGTTGTTTTAGAAAAACTACGTTTATCTACAAGAAAACAACCTAAATTAAAAGCTTGGAATAAATTTTTAGAAAAACATAAAAATCCAACCTCTACAATAGAAATAGGTTTAGTTGGTAAATATGTTGAACTTCATGATTCATATAAATCAATAACTGAAGGATTTATTCATGCTGGTGCAGCTAATAAAACAAAAGTAAATGTTCGTTGGATACACTCTGAAGAATTAACTCCTGAAAATGCAGCTTCTCAACTAGAAGGATTAAATGGTGTTTTAGTAGCTCCTGGTTTTGGTGATAGAGGTATTGAAGGTAAAATTTCTGCTGTTCAATATGTTCGTGAAAACAACATTCCTTTTTTAGGTATATGCTTAGGTATGCAAATGGCTGTTATTGAATTTGCAAGAAATATTTTAAACTTAAAAGAAGCAAATTCTACTGAAATGAATCCTTCAACCAAGCATCCTGTTATTAATTTAATGGAAGACCAAAAAGAGGTTACTGAAAAAGGTGGAACTATGCGTTTAGGAGCTTGGGATTGTCAATTAAATCAAGATTCGAAAGTTTTTAATGCATATAAAGAAGAAATAATTAGCGAACGTCATCGTCACCGCTTTGAATTCAATAATAAATATAAAGAGCAAATTGAAAATGCTGGTATGCAAACCACAGGTATTAATCCTAAAACTGGATTAGTTGAAATAGTTGAAATACCTTCACACCCTTGGTTTGTTGGTGTTCAATACCATCCAGAATATAAAAGTACAGTGTTAAATCCTCATCCTTTATTTGTCGATTTTATTAAAGCTGCACTTAAGCAATCAAAAAAATAACTTTTAAATCCTGCAAAATTGACTTGCAGGATTTTTTATTTAAAAATGGAATAGCATTTGTGCTATACTGTATATCAAAATTAATCAACGTAAAACTCTTTATAATAGATAGGGTTTTACTACATTTGTCGGGTTTTTCTTTGTACAAGAAAAACATTAACTGACAGGTTGACATTTATAAAATATATCAATGGAACAAAAGAAATTCGATTTTAATTCCTTTATAGGAATGCTTTTATTAGGAGGTATTTTACTTTGGTGGATGAGTACTCAAAAACCAGAAGAAACTCCTGAAACTACTACTGGTACTCAAACAGAACAAGTTTCTGAAACTACTACTCCATCAGAGGATAATACAAGTACAGTTGTTTTAAACGACTCTTTAAAACAAATTGCTTTACAAAATAAATTAGGTGCTTTTTCTTACGGTGCTTTAACTAGTAAAGAAGGTACCTCTATCATAGAAAATAGTTTATTAAAACTTACTATTGATAACAAAGGAGGTCAAATTACTGAAGCTCTAATTAAAAACTTTAAAACTCACGATTCTCTACCGTTATATTTAATTAAAAACAAGAATGCTTCTTTTAATGTTAATTTCGGGACTAATGATAATCGTATTTTAAATACTAAAGATTTATTATTTACTCCTGTTCTTACCAAAAATGGAGACACACAAGTGCTTTCTATGAAATTAAAAGTAGCGGAAGATAAATTTTTAGAGTACCGTTATGAAATAAAGAAAGACGATTACAGAATTAACTTTGCTATTCGTTCGCAAGGTTTAAGTAACGTAATTAATGCTTCTCAACAAATTAATTTAGATTGGAACTTAAAAGCTTTTAGTCAAGAAAAAAGTTTAAAAACAGAGAATACCATGTATTCTTGGTTTTATTATAAAGCCGATAGTGAAGTTGATTATTTAAGTCCAGGAAATTCTGAAGTTGTAAATGATGTAAATTGGGTTTCTTATAAACAACACTTTTTCTCTTCAGCTTTACTTAGTGAAACAGCTTTTAATAATGCTACACTTACTTCTACTGATTTGGTTAAAGACCAAAAGAAAGATACCATTTTCACTAAAGCTTATGAATTAAAAGCTCCTTTAGCTTTGAAAAATGGAGAATTAAATTATAACATGCAATGGTTTTATGGACCTACAGATTATAATTTACTTAAAACCTATAAAGGAACGGATTTAGATCAAACAGCAGATTTAGGTTGGGGTATATTCGGTACATTAAACCGTTATGTATTTTATCCAGTATTTAATATGCTTAAAGGTTTCATTGGTAACTATGGTTTAATCATTATTTTAATGACAATAGTAGTTAGAATTATAATGTCTCCTGTATTATACAAGTCATATTTATCAAGTGCTAAGATGAAAGTGATTCGTCCAGAAATGGAAGAAATCAACAAAAAGTACCCAGGTAAAGAAAATGCAATGAAGCGTCAACAAGAAATTATGGCTGTTCAGCGGAAAGCTGGAGTAAGTATGATGTCTGGTTGTATTCCTGCATTAATGCAAATGCCTGTTTTCTTTGCTTTATTTAAGTTTTTCCCAACCAATATTGACTTTAGACAAAAAAGTTTCTTATGGGCAAACGATTTATCATCTTATGATACTATTTATAAGTTACCTTTTGATATTCCTTGGTATGGTAATCATGTTAGTTTATTCCCTATACTAGCCTCAATAGCTATTTTCTTTTATATGAGAATGAACCAAAGTCAACAGGCAAACATGCAAGCTCCTCCACAAGAAGGAATGCCTGACATGAGTAAAATGATGAAGTATATGATTTACTTCTCTCCTATTATGATGTTGTTTTTCTTTAATAACTATGCTAGTGGATTAAGTTTATATTACTTCATTTCTAACTTATTAACTATTGCAATTATGTTTGTAATTAAAAACTTTGTAATAGATGAAGCTAAGATTCATGCAAAAATTGAAGAAAACAAAAAACGTCCTGAAAAGAAAAAAAGTAAATTCCGTGAACGTTTAGATACAGCGATGAAGCAAGCTCAAGAACAACAAGCTGCTCAACAAAGAGGTAAAAACAAAAAATAATAGTAGTTTATAACTACACTATAATTTTACTACAGACCAGAAGATATTTAATTCTTCTGGTTTTTTTATGATTATAATATAAAAATCACCCATAAAGGGTGAGTAAGCTGAACAAAAAATAATGTAGTTTTAAGAATAATAATCTTTTAAAAATAAAATACCATGCTAGAAATCTTAAAACTTAACGGAGTTCAAAAATTAGAAAGAAAACAACAAAAGAGTATTAATGGTGGAGTTTGCCCTCAACAAGGAGAATATTGTGTTCCAGGAATACCAATTCATTGTATTACAGCTGATCCTTATCTTTGTATCAACAATAAATGGGTGAAATTATAAGCAAAAAAAGCCGATTAGAATTTATATACTAATCGGCTTACTATTTTTCAAATAAAATATCTATTCAATTACTAATTTTTTAGATATTCTTTCTTTTAATGTTTTAATCAATACAATATAAACACCTTTATCTAAAGCTTTAACATTAATAGAACTTTCTTTTTTCCATCTAGTTCTATACACTATTTTCCCATATTTATTAGTTATCTCTACCTCTGCTCCTTCTAAACTTAAATTACTCTTTAAATACACCTTTTCTCTTGAAGGATTAGGATAAAGCTGTACTAACTGAATTTTATCAGTGTTTAAATCCATCTCTTTTATCTTTTTCATATTTTCATTATGATTGTCATCAGAAACTTCATATTTTTTTTCTGCTATAAAATTATATTTCAACTTAGTTTTATCTTCACTCAACATGCTTTCCTCTTCATATATAAAGAAAACTTTATCTGTATAACTAATTTGAGAACAGTTAGTTCTTGATATATGCCTTACTAAATAATACATTCCATGCTGTACGTTTGGCACACTATAATTATGAGTTGGCGTAGTAGAATTTACTATTGTATGTAAACTCCAAGAAGAAAGGTTAGGATATGTATTTACAGTATTTTTAAAAACAATCCAGTTACTTACAGCATTTGTAGATACTGTTGCATTTACATTAAGACTAGGTGATCCATTAGTAGGTGAATTAATAGACCCGCTGAAATTAGAATTTACTACTCCGTTAAATGTATACGGTATTTTAAATACTTTCCTTTGTTCCTTCCAACTACAAGTAGAGGTCCATACACCATGCTTTACCATATAATATTTACCTCCAATATTAGGAACATTATACGAGCCAGATATTGCATTTACATACCCCACTACACTAACAACATTAGCATCTGCAGTACTAAAACTATTCATTTCCGATATTTCATACTGATGCGCTGTTCCATTTGGATTTACCCCACTATTAACAACATTAATAGACACTGTATTAGATGATTCATTACATGTAATACTTGTTGTAAATGCTGCATTCAAATTACACACTACTTTAGAAATACTTACATCATCAATTAAAATGGCTCTAGCATTATTGTTTCCCATCTTTTCAATAGGCCACATCTTTAATCTAATTTCAACTTTATCATAAATACTTGCTTCTCCTTGGCTTATTACAAATGTAGTTTTATACTCTTTCCATTGAAAATTAGTTACGCTTGGTGATGTATAAATAACCTTACTTTGCGTACAAGAATTACCTTTACGTAGCACCACTTCTACATTATAATAATTAACAGGATCAAAGAGTGGATTAGAAAGCATATAAAAGTTTTTAGCTCTTGCTAAATATAAAGACAAGTCATAACCTCCAGCTTGTAATGAGTTTTTTAATGTTCCTCTTATCCTCTCTTCACTTGCTGGGCTAGGTGGATAAATCGCTGTATATATTCCTGCATATCTATTTCTCCCTGATCTTTCCGGTAGTCCTGCTGATGTAGTAAATTTATTATTTGGTACCTTCATTTGAGCTGAAGGACTGTTTTTATCAAATAAATCTGAACTCGGAAATGTACTTTGAATATTAGAATTATAAGGAATACACTCCCCTTTATAATGACTCCAATAAGTTGCACGCTGAAGCTGCCCTTGATTATTAGGTATTGACCCTAGTTCAAAACTGGGATTTTCAACTAGATTTTGTGACATTCCTAATTGGGTAAAAAATATAGTTATTAAAAAGCATAAAATGCTTGACTTTTTATTGTTTTGATTCTTCATCTTTTAATTGTTTTTTTGGGATTAATCGTTAAATAGTACCTACTCTTTTTAGTAAAGGATTTTCGGTTTCCTCCATAATAATTAAAAATGATAATTACTCTAAAACTGAAATATTTACTTACAGCATAGTAATTGCACATTGTGTTTCCTAAAAATAGCCTTTGAAAAAAAATGAGGAAATAGTATAATTTCTTTGAAAAATTATTAATAACAACTAGTAGTTTTAAAGTTTTATTTCAAAAACTAGCAGTACATTCATTAGTAGTAGGAATCTCCTTTTTTATTGTTTAATCATAAAATATGAGTTCTCGAATGTAAAAACTTTAGTGCATCATTTGGTTAACTAGTTTCCCTATTAAGTGTTTTTCTTTCCAAATGAAATAAATACTCTTGTAATTTATATATAAAATGCTGATTTAAATAAACTAGAAAGAGCTTTAAAATAAACTCTCTCTATTTTTTTTAAAAAAAACTTCGAAATCATCATTTTAACGAAATTCAAAAAATAAAAAACTTTAATTTTTCAAAATTTTCTACTACAGAAAAACTACTCTAATGTTAAGTAATTGTTAATTTAACAATATAAGCACTCTTAATTTACATTTAAAATAGTAATCTTTTTTTAACTTCTAAAACTCTCTTTTTCTCAATGTTTTCAATAGCAACATAGTTGCTTTAATAAATATAAGTACTTATTTTATACAATATAAAAACCTAAAAAACAAATACTTATGAATATTTTTAACATTTAATATTTTAGAAGATTTTATACTTTTGATTCAAATTAAAACCCTTCATTATGAAAAAATTAAACAATTTTTTTGTGAGTGCACTTTCAATTGCATTCTTAATTACTTCTTGTCAGAACGAAAATGTTTCTGACCAAAGCACACAAAATGTAGAACCTATAGCGAGTGAGGGAAAAATCATTCCAGGCCAATACATTGTTGTATTTAAAAACTCAACCATTAATCCAGCCTCAAGGGTATTGTCAAAATCACCTATTGTCGGTAGAAAAGCGAAAGCTAGTTCGGTAAGAAAAATTTCAGAAAACTCAATTTCAGAAATCAACCGTATACTTACAGATCATAAGGTTGATCAATCAAGAGTTTTGAATTATTACACTACCAAAATTTCTGGTATTGCCGTGAAATTAAACAAAGAAGAAGCTCTTGCTTTCTCGAAAGATGAAAACGTTGCTTCAATCGAGTTTGATCGTATTGTTGAAATACCAAAATTCGAAATTGAAGAAACTACTTCTTCAAATGGTTCACAAAGAATGGCTCAACAAACCCCTTGTGGTGTAAGTAGAGCTGGTGGTTTTGCAGATGGATCTGGAAAAAACCAATGGATTTGGGTAATTGATAGTGGTATTGACTTAGATCACCCAGATTTAAATGTTGTTACCAACACAACTTATGCAAAATCTTTTGTAGGTGGATCTGCAAATGACTGTAATGGACATGGTACACACGTAGCAGGAACTGCAGCTGCTAAAAACAATGGATTTGGTGTTGTTGGAGTTTCTGCAGGTGCTGCGGTAGTACCAGTACGTGTATTTGGTTGTAGCGGTGGTAGTAGTACATCTACCATTCTTGCAGGTATTAACCATGTTGGACAATATGACATTCCTGGTGATGTTGTAAACCTAAGTTTAGGTGGTTATTATGGTAGTGGCTGTTCTAATAGTTCTGCTTACAAAAGCGCTTTATTATCACTTTCAAACTCTGGAAGTTATATAGCTATTGCAGCAGGAAATGATAGTGATAATGCTGCTTATTACAATCCTGCTTGTATAAGCGGAAGTAATATTTACACAGTTGCTTCTATGACTTGTAATCGTGGCTTTTCATCATTTTCTAATTACAACATGAATCCTATTGACGCTATTGCAACTGGAAGTAGTGTACGAAGCACTTATTTAAATGGTGGTTACGCTACCTTAAGTGGTACTTCAATGGCTTCTCCTCATGTTGCTGGTATTATGCATGCTAGAGGAAGAGGACCAAGATTTTCAGGTTCTGTAAGACATAGAGGTGAAAACTATCCTATTGCAGTAAGGTAATTTGTTACTAAGTTTATTTTGAATTAAATCCCACCTTTGAAGAAGAGCAAAGGTGGGTTTTTAATAATATCTCTTTCTATTAAAACAACACGCTAACTTTAAAAACCTCTTCATTAAATAGTTTTACATCTTTTCTTATTTAACAAAGCTTTAACTAAAGTGTATTAAACCATTATAGACCTTCGTTGTCTAAAGTTTTTATAAACTAATTCAATGAAAAAAATTACAATACTCTCACCTACCGCTAGTATTTATTAGTAGAAATTAAGACTGTCTCATTCTAAAAAAGTAAACTCCTTCTTAAACAAAAAACTACCCTAATTCTTAAATTAAGGTAGCTTATATTATTTTTAATTTCTATTTGTTATCCCTTAATTAGTACCGCCACTAATTTTGAAAACAAGAGATAGCTAGGGATTGAATATAATTCAATTAATTTTTATTTTAATTAATTAATTCATAAATTCTTTTTCCTCTTTTATAAGTATTATACCTGCCCAAATTAATATCATTATTTGAAGGATCTAATCTTGAATATATAATTTTAAATTCTTCCCCTATACAACCATCAACACCATTTTCACACTTAAAAGAATAGACGTTGCATTCGCTTACATATTTTTTATTTTTCACCCTAAAAGAATACTTTAAATAATATTTACCACCAGCTTTATAATAATCTATAATTTTTGCTTTAGCTTCTACTTTATTATTTACAAGTTCTTTATCTCGATATGTTAAATACAATACTGTAAATATGAAAAATAAAAAAGCTACTAAGGTTGCTATTTGATCTCTATTCATTTAACTACTATTTTTCTAATTATTATTTAATAGACTATCTATAAACGGTTTTCAAACATCTTAATCACAATAATTAGAGTTGTCCAATTCTTCTAAAAGTTTTGACAATTTATTTTCAATTATTAGAACATCTCTTTTACCAATTACTTTTTTATTTTGGTAGTTTACGCTTATAAGATGACTTATGAAACCTTCTTCAAGTTTGAAATTTGGATATTTCTTGAGATAATATGGTAAATAGGATGGGCAAATAAAAACACCATCAGTATAATACGAATCAGGAAAGATCAATTCATCATTTTCAAAATTGATAAAATACCCCATCCAACCAAGAACAAATGTTCCTGCTTCAAGAAAATTTATAATTTCATTAATTTGAGGATCAACAAAACTTTCTCTAATTCAATCCTTCAGGGAAATTCCCTGCCTGATGTTATTATATTCTTTTAAAAAACCAACTAAATTCAAAACTTTATAAATTTTCCTTTAACATATATAATTAAAACTTCAATAAAAATTGCTATTTTCATGATTCTTTCACCTCTACTCCACCCTATATTTACTATCGATTACAAAAAATGAGTATTTTATTAAAAAAACACTCTACAAATTAATATAAAATAGCTTAAATATTATTGTTTTATCGCTAAAACCTTACTCATAAATTCCACTAATTATAAAAAATAACAGAATCTATGGTTTTTTAATAATATCTCTTTACATTAAAACAACACGCTAACTTTAAAAACCTCTTCATTAAATAGTTTAACATCTTTTCTTATTTAACAAAGCTTTAACTAAAGTGTATTAAACCATTATAGACCTTCGTTGTCTAAAGTTTTTATAAACTAATTCAATGAAAAAAATTACAATACTCTTAGTTTTTTTAAGTATCACCCTTTATGCTCAAAAACCTAAAACAAAACGAAATATTCCTAAAGTAAGATTAACAGGAAAAATTATAGAAACAAAATCTAAGCAACCATTAGAATATGCCACAGTTGTTTTAACACACATAAAAAACAAAAGAGTTACCGGTGGTGTAACTGATGTTAAAGGGAATTTTGATATTCAAATCCCTAAAGGAATGTATGCTATAAAAATTGAATTTATTGGCTTTAAAACTAAATCTCTTCCTAATAAAGAATTAACTCAAAATGTAAATTTAGGTACTATTACACTTAATGAAGATGCTGAAACTTTAGAAGAAGTTGAAATTATTGCAGAGAAATCTACTGTAGAAATACGCTTAGACAAAAAAATATACAATGTTGGAAAAGACATGACTGTTAAAGGTGGTAACGCTAGTGATGTTTTAGATAATGTACCATCTGTAAATGTTGATGTAGCTGGAGCAGTTAGCCTTCGTGGAAATGAAAATGTTCGTATTTTAATAGATGGTAAACCTTCTGCTTTAGTAGGTTTAAATGGAACAGATGCTTTACGTAATCTTCCTGCAGATGCTATTGAAAAAGTAGAAGTTATTACATCTCCTTCCGCTAGATATGATGCTGAAGGAACCGCAGGTATTTTAAATATTATTTTACGCAAAGGAAAAATAACCGGTTTTAATGGTTCTGTGAACTTAACAGTAGGAAATCCTGATATGCTTAGAATATCTCCTAATTTAAATTTCAGAACAAAAAAATTAAACATCTTTTCAAACTTAGGTTACTCATACAGAAAAGGCCCTGGTAATTCTCAAAGTTTTTTTACAAATTTTGAAAGTGACGGAACTGTTAAAGATTATAGGAATGAAGACAGGGTTTTTGACCGAAAAAATAACAACTACAATGGTTCATTAGGTCTTGAATACTACATATCTCAAAATAGTTCAATAACTGGTACTTATTTCTATAGAAAATCAAAAGGAGAAGATATTGCTACTAATATTACTAAAAACTTTGATATTAATAGAGATTTGATTTCTACAGAAAATAGAATTGAAAATGAAAATGAGGATGGTAAAGACAATCAATTTTCTATAAATTACACGAATAACTTTGATGGTAATGGTAAAAAACTAATTATGGATTTTCAGTATGGAGACAGCAAAGAAATAGAGGATTCTCCTGTGACAATCAACGATGTTTTATCTGAACAAAATTCACAAATTACAGAATCAAAAGATAAGCTTTTTCAAATAGACTATATATTACCTATCGGTGAAAATAGCCAAGTTGAACTTGGACATAAAACCACTTTACAAGATTTATATTCTGACTTCAAAGTTAGACTAAGACAACCTGATGGCTCTTTTGTTGAGAGTAGCTCTTCAAATGCAATAGATTTTAAACAAAATATATATGCCTTTTACGCACAGTACGGAAATAAAATTAACAAATTCTCTTATCTATTAGGTTTGCGTACAGAAATTACAGACATTGATTTAAAAGTATTAACAACAAATCAGTTTTCTGATAAAAACTATACAGAATGGTTTCCTACTGTTAACCTTGGTTATGAATTAAATGACTCTGACAACCTTACCTTAGGATATAGTAGAAGGTTACGAAGACCTCGTCATTGGTTTTTAAATCCTTTTGAATCTCGTAGTTCTGCTACAAATGTATTTAGAGGTAACCCTGATATCAATCCTACTTTTACTAGCTCTTTCGATTTAGGATACACAACAAAAATTAGAAAGTTAACTTTAAACTCTTCTATTTATTACCAATACTCAACAGATATAATGCAAGGTGTATCAATTATAGAGGAACGAATTATTAATGGTACACCTACAAATGTTTTTGTTCGACAACCTGTAAACCTTAGTGACCAAAGTCGCTACGGTTTTGAACTAACAACTAACTATTCTCCTGCTAAATGGGCAAAATTATCAGCTACTTTTAACTATTTCAAATTTAAAACTGATGCCTTTTCTTATGTATATACAGCTCCAAACGGAAGTAAAATCACAACCAATTTAGAAGAAGTTAATAACAGCAGTTGGTTTACACGTTTTAATGCTCGAATTACATTACCTGCAAAAATTCAATGGCAAACACGTATCATGTTCCGTGGTCCACAAGAAACTGCTCAAAGTGAAAGAAAAGGTATGTTTGTAGCCAACCTATCATTTAGTAAAGATATTTTTAAAGAAAAAGCTTCTTTAGTTTTAAATGCAAGTGATTTATTTAATACTCGTAAGAGAGAAACAACTACCTATAATGGAGACAGAGCCAATCCTAGTAATATAATTGATGGTAGCTTTCAATGGAGAGAACGTCAAATATCTTTAAGTTTTACGTATCGTTTTAATCAAAAGAAAAAACGAGAACGTCCACAAAGAGGTAACGATAATGGCGGTGGTGGAGAATTTGGAGGATAATTTCTTTTAAATTTTAACACTAAAAAGAAACACGGAGAAACTATTTTTTCCCGTGTTTTTTTTAATAGTTGAAAACATTTAACCACTAAAAAATTAGATATCTTACATCTAACACTAAACTGTCACTCTCATGTCTACTGTATTTCATTTAAAAAAATACTCATTCGCTATCTTTGCATTACAATTAATCTTAGAATCAAAACAACAATGGAGTACGAAGCTATCAATTTAAAAGACATCAAAAAAATGCGGTTAGAACGCCATTGGTCACAAGATCAACTAGCAGAAATGAGTGGCTTAAGCAAACGAACAATTCAACGAATTGAAAGCGGAGAAAATGCAGGGTTAGAATCAATAAAGTCATTAGCTGCTGTTTTTGAAATTAACATTACTAATTCTAATAAAAAAATTGAACAAATTAAACTAGAAGAAGAATACATTCAAAAAGTAAAAGGTTTTTATAAGCTTTTTTTTATTTCACTTTTAAGTTTAGTTCTACCTTTTATAATTGCAATTAATGATTCAAGCAATTGGCCTCTATTTTTATGGATACTCGCTTCTTGGTTAATTGTTTTAGGAATATACTCACTTAATTCTTTTGATTTTTTTGAAGAAGAATGGAAAAAGAAAATAATTAGTAAAAAGTTTAATAAGAACCAATAAAAGCTTAATTCAATTGTATACTAATATTCCATCTATACCAATTAAAAAAGCTCGTTCATGATGAACGAGCTTTTTTTATATTTTGTAAAAACTACCTACTTACCTTCAGCAGCTTTTTTAGCTTCTCTTTTTAATTTTATGTTTTCCCAGATAGTTCCACCAATCCAATAAGGAACTACAAATGTTAATAAGAAAATTAACAACCAAAATCCAGCTGTAAAAATAAACATAAATAAAACTAAACCTGAGAATTCTGAAAAATCTAACATTTGTTTTTTATTAAAATTGTTACGAGCTACAAAATTATAACTATTTTTCGTTACTAGCAATAAAATCTGATAAAAATCAACTACTAAATCTATTAGAATTTGTAATTTTGGTCATCATTAATTTTTAGCATTTTAAAAATCATTTACAAATGAAATACAGAATCGAAAAAGATACTATGGGACAGGTAGAAGTACCTGCTGATAAATATTGGGGAGCTCAAACCGAGCGTTCTCGTAATAATTTTAAAATCGGTCCTGCTGCGTCTATGCCTTTAGAAGTGGTATACGGATTTGCTTACTTAAAAAAAGCCGCAGCTTTTACAAACTGTGAATTAGGTGTATTGGCTCAAGAAAAAAGAGATTTAATAGCACAAGTATGTGATGAAATTTTAGAAGGTAAACACGACGATCAATTTCCTTTAGTAATTTGGCAAACAGGTTCAGGTACACAATCTAACATGAATGTGAATGAAGTTGTTGCAAATAGAGCGCATGAAATTGCAGGAAAAGTAATTGGTGAAGGAGAAAAAACAATCCAACCTAATGACGATGTAAATAAATCACAATCATCTAACGATACTTTCCCTACAGGAATGCATATCGCAGCTTACAAAAAGATTGTAGAAGTTACCATTCCTGGAGTGGAGCAATTACGTGATACTTTACAAGCAAAATCAGAGGCTTTTAAAGATGTTGTAAAAATTGGCCGTACTCACTTAATGGATGCTACTCCCCTAACCTTAGGACAAGAGTTTTCAGGGTATGTTGCTCAATTAAACTTCGGTTTAAAAGCATTAAAAAACTCATTAGCACATTTAGCTCAATTAGCTTTAGGTGGAACTGCTGTAGGTACAGGTTTAAATACTCCTGCTGGATACGATGTATTAGTAGCTAAATATATTGCTGAGTTTACCAAACTTCCTTTTATTACTGCTGAAAATAAGTTTGAGGCTTTGGCTGCACATGATGCTTTAGTTGAAACTCACGGATCTTTAAAACAATTAGCTGTTTCTTTAAACAAAATAGCAAATGATATTCGCTTAATGGCATCTGGACCTCGTTCAGGTATTGGAGAATTAATTATTCCTGCTAATGAACCTGGTTCTTCTATTATGCCTGGAAAAGTAAATCCAACCCAAGCTGAAGCTATTACTATGGTTTGTGCGCAAGTTATGGGGAATGATGTTGCCGTTACTGTTGGTGGAACTCAAGGTCATTACGAATTAAATGTTTTTAAACCAATGATGGCTGCTAACGTATTACAATCTGCTCAATTAATTGGAGATGCTTGTGTCTCTTTTGATGTTAATTGTGCTGCTGGTATTGAACCAAATCATTCTAGAATTACTGAATTAGTGAATAATTCATTAATGTTAGTTACTGCTTTAAATACAAAAATCGGGTATTATAAAGCTGCTGAAATCGCTAATACAGCACATCAAAATGGTACTACTTTAAAAGAAGAAGCTGTTCGTTTAGGATATGTAACCCCTGAACAATATGACGAATGGGTAAAACCTGAAGACATGACTGGAAGTTTAAAATAAACTTTTTAATAAACATATAAGTTTAAAAAGGTTGTAAATAAATTACAACCTTTTTTCATCTCTACTATTTAAATAATTTCAAAAAATGAATAAACACGAAGAATTTATGAGTGAAGCTGTAAAAGCAGCTTTAAGAGGAATGCAAAACAACGAAGGAGGACCATTTGGGTGTATTATTGTAAAAGACGGAGAAATTATAGGTCGTGGTAATAATAAAGTTACCTCAACAAATGACCCTACTGCTCATGCAGAAGTTACTGCTATTAGAAATGCATGTAAAAATTTAAGCTCTTTTCAACTAGAAAGCTGTATTATTTATACATCTTGTGAACCATGCCCTATGTGTTTAGGTGCTATTTATTGGGCTAGGCCTGAAAAAGTTTTTTATGGAAGTAATCAAGTAGATGCTGCAAACATTGGTTTTGATGATGAGTTTATTTACAAAGAAATTCCTTTACCTTATGAAAAACGTAGTATTCCGTTTGAACAAGTAGGCCGTGAAATAGCGCTAGAGCCTTTTGAAAAATGGACTGAAAAGCAAGATAAAACAGAATATTAAATTATGCTTTATCTAAAAACTCCACAACATTTTGTTGTGGAGTTTTTCATTTATAAAAATCATGTGTATTTTTTACTTAGTCTTTTCTTATTTCACAACTCTGACAAATTTCTTAATAGACATAGTTTTACTACATTTTCTTCTATACCCAAAATTAAAACGTTCATGATTTTTTTTAAATTAACTACGCCATTTATTCCCTATTTTTAAAGGTATTTAACAATTTCACTAAGTAATAAACTAACTAACAATGACAAAACCTCTAAATGAAAAGTCATCTTCTTGCTGGAACTGCGATGGAGATATTACCTTAGTTACACAACGTCTTAAAGAGATGTTTGTAGAAATGGGACAAAAAACTAGAATTGAAAACGGTCAAAAACCTGCTGAAAGAGCTGTTTTCAGAAAGCAACATGGTATAGCCTATGGTCGTTTTGAAATAAATAAAAATATAGACGAGAAATTTAAAGTTGGAATATTTGCAGGAGATACTTATGAATGTGCCGTTCGCTTTTCAAGTGACACAGGACCAACATCTCCAGATTTACATTCTACCTTAGGGGTAGGTTTAAAATTATTTGGTGTTGACGGACCAAAATTACTAGGTGATGGAACTAATGCTGATTTCATTTTTCAAAATATTGATCGATTTTTTGCTCGTGATGCTAGTCAAATGTGCAGTTTTACTACTGCTGGTGTTATTGATCGTGACTATAGCTCTTATATTGGAAAACACCCTGAACTTGCTAGCATTTTACAAGCCATGACTAAAGAAGAAGCTAGTGTATTAAGCGCAAGTTATTGGGCAATTCTCCCTTTTAAATTAGGTGACTCTCAAATTGTAAAATATCGTTTGGTTCCTGATGATACTTATAAAGGAACCCCTTTTAATGATACAAATTATTTAGGCTTAGACCTGCAACAACGTTTAGTAAAAAAAGAAGCTACTTTTCGTTTTGAAATACAACTAAGAACCAATGACGCTACTATGCCATTGGATGATGCGCAAGTAGTTTGGAGTACAGAAGAGAGTCCATATATATGTATTGCTAAACTACATTTACCTCAGCAAGATGTTTCAAGTATTGGTCAAGCTGAATTTGGAAGTAATTTAGCGTTTAATATTTGGAGAACGTTACCACAACATGAACCATTAGGTTCTATTGCACAAGCAAGAAAAGTAGTATATGCTGCAAGTGCTGAAGCAAGACACCAAGCGAACGGACAGCAATTACACGAACCAAAAAGCATCAATCCAAATTTTGAAGGAAATACTGATGAAAACAGTGACTGCATTGTAAAAGCAGGTATCTATCCTCCTATTGGAGTTATGAGAGTTGGAAATAGCAAAGATGAATACTTTCTTGGGCCTTTAGTTGACAATCCTGAGCCACAAACCGATCCGTATGCGTATAGAGATAAAACTGGTGCTTTAAAAAGACAAGCTGCTCAATTTAGAATTTATGGATTCAATGCAGCTGGTAAAGCTGTAAAAGAATTAACTGCAGAAAACTCTAACATTACATGGCATAGTCATTTATCAAATCAAAAATCTTCATGGTATCAATTCAACATTGCTTTAGATATTCCAGAAGCTGCAGATAGTCCTCCTTCTTTATTACGTAACATAGATGTAAAGGACAGAAACTCTTTATTAATAGATGGTGGGGCTAAATCTATTTCTGGAACAAACATTAAGGATGGTCCTTTTTTTGAAGGAGAATTTTTATCTAAAAAAGTGTATTTAGGGGAAATGCATACCGATGAAAAAGGTCGTTTAATTATGCTAGGTGGACATGGGAAATCAGAAAATATAAATGGAGATATTGCTATTACTTTTGCTAATAATGAAGGTTGGTATGATGACATTTCTGACGGACCTGTTACTGCCGAAGTTGAATATAATGGAAACAAGCTTATAGTAGATCCTGCTTGGGTTATTTGTGCACCACCTGATTATGCACCGATGCAAAAGTCAGTACGTACTATGTGGGATTTAATGCGTGATGTAGCTGTAAAATCTAAAATGTTAGTTCGTCCTACAAGACCGTCTTTCACTAAAGATATTTTACCTATTTTTCAACGTATGACTGATTTACAATGGGTAAATGCAGGTTTTGCCGGTGCTTTTGGATTTGGAGGACAATTTAACTACACCACTAACGAATGGATTAAACGATTAGGAAACCCATCTTCTGCATATATGGAAATGCGTAGAACAATTTCAAATAATTTCCGTCGATTTGATGTTACAGGTGCTGAAGCACCTCAATTATGGCCTTGGTTATATGGTGATGCTATTAGTATTCCGTCAACAGGTTCTGTTCGTCAACATGCCACATTATCAAATTTACAGTTAGAGTTTTTAGACCAATGGGTTAAAGGAGATTTTGATGCCGATTATATAGATATGACAGGATGCCCACACACACCAAAAGCTCAATCAATAGATGACTTACCTATAACTGAACAACCAGATATGCTTACCAAAGCTGCAATGGAGTTTTGTTTAGCTGATGCTTTTCATCCTGGATGTGAAATGACCTGGCCTATGCGTTCTTCAGGAATGTACATGGCTCCTTTCCGAATTAAACACGCTCCAAAAACACCTCCAGTTAATACTATGTATTATGGACCTATCATGAATAATGAAGTACTCCCTTTAGCTAAAGGACCTATTTTAGGGGGACAAGTAGCTGGTAGTATTACTCGTTGGATGGCTATTCCTTGGCAAACTGATACTGCAAGTTGTAGAGATGGTTATACCAGTGAATATGACCCATATTTACCAACATTTTGGCCTGCTAGAGTTCCTAATAATATTTTAAATGAAGAACGTTATGAAGAAGCTGTTGACACTAATCTATCTGAAGAAACTCGTATCCAAGCTTTTAATTACCGTACTGAATGGCTAGATAATCTTCCTTTAGATGGTGCATCTCCAACCTATACGAATCAAATTAACAGTATGGTTAAATATTTTGATAAACTAGCAGTTGTTCAAAAACGTCCTGGAGTAACTCATGATCCTAATTTCCCTAAAGAAATGCAAGTTGGAATTACACCTACTCCTGAGCAAGAAGCTACATTATTAAAAGCTACTCTAGCAGATTTAGATACTATTTTAAATAGTAGTCATACTTTAAATGATGCTACTAAAAATATACTAAACGCAGCAGTAGATAAACTTTCTCATGACAACCTTTTAAACGAACAATTCTTATTAGAAGGAGCTAAAGGTGAATTACTAACGTTAGTAGAAGATGAATTAACAAAAGATTTTACTCCATCTTCAAACGTTACTAACACCATTAATCTTATTGCTTCTAAATTACATACAATGAAACAATCAGACTCACATCAGCAAGAAGTTTCTAAAAAAGTAGAAGTAGGTATTCCTGAAAAAATGACACGTTTTTCAAGATATACTCCTAAATAAATTACTTTTATAATTATTCAATAAACACAATCTTGTAAAAGTATTACAAGGTTGTGTTTAAAAGTAAATTAAATATTAACTCTTTTAACACTCACTTTGTGAGAAAAACAGATATACTTATTATTGGCGGAGGTATTGCGGGTTGCATTGCTGCAATCTCCTTAGCTAAGGATTATAATGTTACTTTAATAGACAAACAAATAACTCCTTCTGATCGAATTGGTGAATCATTAGCTCCTGCTGCCCAAAGAATTTTAAAGAAACTAGATCTTTTAGAAAATGAATCAGATGAATTTAAACAAACATTATTTAGTAATAACCTTGGTATGCAATCATACTGGGGAAGCAATCAACTTCATATTGTAGATCATCTTAAAAATCCTGATGGGTTTTCTAAAAGCTTAGATAGGGCAAAATTTGAAACATACCTCAGAAAAAAAGCATTAGACAGAGGTGTTCTTTGTTTATGGGGAATACGTCTTTTTAATAGCGTTTACGAAGAAAATATATGGAGAGTAACCGGTAAATCTGATAATTTAAAAAACAGAACTACTCATGTTATTGAAGCAAGTTTTGTTATAGATGCTACAGGAAGACAATCTCACTTTGCAAAAAGTATAGGAATTAAACGAATTCAATATGATAAATTAATTTCATGTTGGATAAGTATGCCTAATACCAATATAAACACTATGAGTACTATTATTGCTGAACAACAAGGTTGGTGGTATAGTGCAGTTTTACCTAATAATACCAGAATTATTTCTTTTCAAACTGATTCAGATATCATAGATAAAGCGATACTTAAAAATTCTGAATCTTTTTTAGCACTTCTTAAAACGAATCAAATAATGAGTTCGTTAATACCTAAAAATAAAAAAGATATTACTTTTCATGGAACTGTTAGTGCTAATTCAACACGTTTAGAACAGGTTGCTGGTAAACAATGGATTGCTTTAGGAGATGCAGCTATTAGCTTTGACCCTTTATCTTCTCAAGGTATGTTTAATGCAACGGCTAATGCTATGCAAGTTAAGGACCTACTAACAAATTTTAATATTATTAATGATTTTAGCTTAGCTAAAATGGAAAACTTCAACAATACTTATTCAAATCAAATAGAGCATGTGTGGAGTCACTATTTAAAGCATAAAAATTTATTTTATAAAGCAGAAGCAAGATGGAAAGAAAGTACTTTTTGGAAAAGGAGAAACTCCTAACCTTTTATTAAATTAAAACTAGGCCTTTAAAAAAAGAAAGTTTAATTAGAATGTTTATTTAGCCATGAGATTACATTTTTATTAAAAAAAGCTGCGACATTTAACTTTTGTTCAACAAAACCAATAATGTTTTCATTTCCTCCATGATGAACTCCAATAACAAAATATCCATCTTCATCTTTATACCATAAAGGAGCTCCGCTATCTCCTTGACAAGTATACATTGGATACCCAATAATTGTATTTCTATCATTAATTTTTATAGTAGAATACAATGCATTTTTCTCTATTAATTCTCCTTTAGAATCACATGGGAATCCTGTTAAGTGTAACCTTTTATTATTTAATTCGTAATTATTTAAATACTTAAAAAAAGTTACATTCCTAACATATTTATTAGGGTTTGTAATTTTAATAATTGCAATATCATTTTCAACTCCCTTATTTTTTTCTTTATATAAAAAAAACTTAAAATCTTTTTTCTTTAAAACAATATTTTCTCCTCCTATACTATAAGATATTTTAGTAATACCTTTATTAATGATATTATGTTTAGCTGTTACAATGATATTTTCTTTAATAAAAGAACCTGTTCCACTAAATCCGTCATGAAAAAAATGATACCATCTCTTAACAGTAAACTTTATAATTGAGTTATAAGGATCTGTTTTTTTTACATTACTATCCAATATCACTCTATTTCCTTTTCACTCCTCTTCACCAGTACAAATACAATTTTGAGCTGTTATACGTGTATTTATACAAAACACTATAAATACCAATAAATAAAAATTTACCTTCATCTGTTTACTCTATTATAAAAATTTACAATACAATTTATTTATTATTATTTACTTTTAAATACTTAGTACTAGCGATATTTCAAAAGCCAGTAACTTTAAACATTATAACAAAAAACAAACCTCCTCAACCATGTATTTAGTTGGGGAGGTTTTGTAAAGTCAATCTTAAAAACTTTACTTCAATCTATTCTCTATAAACTCTTTTACTTCCTGTTTCGCTTTTAGCATTTCAACTTCATCAGATGTTTTTCCTTCTGCTCTTTTTATAAATGAATCGAACAGGTGACTCATATAAATTGGTGAAGTATCACTAGTATAACTTACAGCATTATGACAGCTAAAGCAATTAGCTAATGTGTTTACATTAACATCTTTTAAACTACTTTTAAAAGTTTGTGTGTAAGTTTCCATTGTAACATTTGCACAATTTAAAGAACCTCTCGCTACTGATCCAGGTGTCCCGCTTCCTACACTATATTTTAACTTCACTAATAATTCAGCTTGTTGTTTTGATGATAATCCATCAGTATCAACCCAAATAGAACCGTTATAAAAATAATTTGCCCATACATCTTTTAAATTCTTTTTTACACAATTGTTAATATTTACTATGTTTTCGAAATTTACAGGCTCTTCTTGACTTGTTTTCATAAATCCTCCTGTAGAATCTCTAGGTACACCAAACTTAAAAATATCGTATACTTTATATAATGTTGATGCTTGTTTTTTAATCGTATCCCAATAAATACCATTAATTCCTGTGGTACTACCTTTAGCAAATAATAACTTATCTGAAGATGAACTTGCTTTATCTTCTTTCCAATTATAATTTGGTGCTAAATCATAATTCTCAAAAGTTGCCCAAATAAATTCAGGATGGTTTTCTACTACTCCAACAACATGCATTCCTAATAAAGCCACTTCTTTATTGGTAAAATTCCCTTTTCCATCATCTACAGCTCCAACCGTTGTAAAATAATTAGCACGTTTATTTACAGGAATTGCATCAATAGAAGTCCAAGAAACTTTTAACTCTAATGATCCAACTGGAAAAGATGATAAATTATCTTTAGCTAATGTTCCATTTAAAATAGAGTCTTTAAATTTTTCAGCTGCGTTTTTTAATGTTGGTGAAACATGAATTGAATAAAAAACTGTCTCTTCTTTGTTATGTGCATTATTATATGCTGGATTTGTTCTTAAAATTCCTGATGAACCAGCTTGTGCAGTATCTTCTAAAACCACAGATGCTCCAGGCACTGGTGTTACACTTCCCAAGTGAGAATCTACTTGATACATTTTTTTTGGGTTTAAAAATAATGGTAAAGTATCTCCAACATACAATGGAACTTCCTTTCCATCTAATTTTACTAGCAATTTCTCTATTTGATATTCAGGTTTTGTTACCCATAAAAACTTTTGCCATGACCATTGATGAAAAATAGCATTTGTAGTACTTATTGTATCAAACGGACTGCCTATTCCCTCTTCTGGAGCAGGTGTTTGAGAATGTGGAAACCAATTGCTTTCACACAAGCTTTCTATTTCTAACTTATTATAAGCTACTTCAGTTTTTACTTTTATTTGTTCTTTTTCTTTCTTTTTACAAGAGTTTAAAAACACCAAGCTCAAAATGAGCATAGTTCCTAAAGCTAGTTTAAATGATAATTTCATGATTGATTAGTTTTTGATTGTTAAACAAAGTTCTAAATTTTAACAACCTTTTATTAAAAAAATGTCATGAAACCCTAAATTACAGTTATAAAAAGAGTTATTTTAATATCAAGTGTATAAATAGTTACCTTTTGAAAGTAAAAAAGTTGCTTACATAGTATCATAAGCAACTCTCTTAGTATTACATAACTTTATAAAATCGATTTTAATTATTCATATAAAAAATATTTCATTGATCTAGTTTTCCTGATAATGATGACACCTGTAATTCCAATCTTTTTATTTCTCTTAATACCGCATTTTTATCCATTTGTAACCATGCAAAAATTTTCAACATGCTAACTCCTAATAAGAACACAACTGAACCTAACGCCCATTTTATTAACTCTTTTGTTTCTTCTGATTCAAAAAAATGAATAGTACAATACACAAACAACCCAAAAAACACAAGAGTCATAATGTTCATTAAATACATAATCCATTTATTTTTTCCTTGAAAAAGCCCTCCCACCATTTGAAACATATTTTGTTCCTCTAACTCTTCATAAAATTTAGCTTCTTCTTCTGATAATGTTTCCTTTATTAATTTATCTATATCTTCTATATTATTCATAATTTATATGTTTTAAAATTGTTTTTAATTTCTCTCTTGCATGAAACAATCTAGATTTAGCAGTTCCTACAGAGATATTTATTAATTCGCTAATTTCATTTAAAGAATAATTTTGTGTGTAAAAGAGTTGTATCACTATTTTTTGATTTTCGGGTAACTTTTGAATCCCTTCTCTTAATCTTTTCTTATAAATAGATTCTTTATTTTCAGGTCCCTCAGTACAAATATTTACCGTATTATCTTTATAATATTTCTCTAATTTTAATTTTCTTTTTTTATTTAAACGTAAATAATCTATAGCTTTTCTTTTTACAATACTAATAGCCCAGCTTTTAAACTTATCTGGTTCCTCTAAATTTTCTATTTTCTTTAAAATCACCTTCCAACTTTCTTGAGCTATATCTTTTGCTACATCAGCATCTTTAACATACCAAAAAGCTAGTTTACAAAATTGTAAATGCCATTTTTTGACCAAAAAAGAAAATGCTTCTTTCTTTCCTAATTTATAGGCCAACACTAATTCTTTATCTGATGAATTATTATTATTTTTCATAATCGATTACAATACATAGACGCCCAAAAAGTTAAAAGGTTCAATTTAATTTTAAAAATAATAATTAATGTTTATGTTTAAAGTACTTCAAACAATATCTTTTCCTAATTTTGCAAACCATAAAATATTTACAATGCCACGTAGAGAACGAAATAAATTTGTTAAAAAAAATCAGGATTTAGAAATATTAATTGAAGATTATGCTTTTGGAGGAAAAGGAATTGGTCGAATTCGTTCTGATGAAGGAGTTTTTGTAGTCTTTATTCCTAATACCTTGCCTGGTCAATTGGTAAAAGCACGTGTTGTGAAATCTAAAAAAAACTATGCGGAATGTAAGTTAATTGAAGTTTTAAAACCTTCAGATAATGAAATAGAAGTTCCATATCAAGATATTCCTGGGGCTCCTTACATTCAATTACCTATAAATTTACAACACCAGTACAAAAAAGAAAGTACACTATCTCTTTTTAAACGTATTGGTAAAGTTTCTAACATAGAAGATTTATTTGATGAATTTATAGCTTCTCCAAACGTATTTCATTACCGTAACAAAATGGAATATGGTTTTTCGGCAATTGGTTATGATCGAAAAAACAAAACTGATATAGATGAATTTACATTAGGTTTTAAACGTCGCGGTACTTGGTGGATGGGTGATAATTTAGACAAAGATTCTGGCTTATTCGATAAACTGGTTGAAGACAATCTAAAAAGTATTAGAGAATATTGCCAAGAAACTAATTTAGCTCCTTGGCATGGCCCAAAAAAAGAAGGTTTTTTCAGATACTTTGTAGTTCGCAAATCATACAAAACTGATGAATTGCTATTTAACTTAGTTACTACATCTTACGATTTACCCAAATTTGATTTGCAAAAATTCGCTCAATTTTTAAAAGATATTTTCGGAGAACGTTTAGCTGGATTATTACATACAATAAATGATGAAGTTGGAGATAGAACAATTGCCACTTCTGGAAGTATTGACTTGGTATATGGAAAAGAGAAAATAGTAGAAGAGTTACTTGGATTAAATTTTGAAATCAGCATGAAAAGCTTTTTTCAAACAAATCCAAAATCTGCTGAAAAATTATATACTAAAGTAGTTGATTATGCTTTAGAAAACAAAGAAGCTATTGACAATACTGTGGTTATGGATTTATTTTGTGGTACAGGTACCATAGGACAAATTATAGCTTCAAATTCTAAAAATGCAAAAATTGTAGGAGTTGATATTATAGCTTCTGCAATTGAAGATGCTAAAAAGAATGCTAAAAGAAATAACATAGAAGGCCTACAGTTTTATGCTGCTGATGTTGGTAAATTCTTATACGAACATCCTCAATATAAAAATAAAATAAGAACCATTATTTTAGATCCTGCACGTGCTGGAATTGCACCAAAAACACTTAAAAAAATCATAAATTTAAATGCAGAAAGAATGGTTTATGTATCTTGTAACCCAGCAACACAAGCTCGTGATACTGAAGAACTAATGAAAGCTGGATACCAGCTTAAAAAAATTAGTTTGGTAGATCAGTTTCCACACACAGCACATATAGAAACTGTTGTTTTATTTGAAAAATAAATTTAAATGAAAAAATACATCTACATTATAATTATAAGTTTTATGGGACTTTCTTCTTGTGAAAAAGATGATTTCTGTACTCAAAATCCTGTAACGCCTAGTTTAATATTACGTTTTCATGATAAAGATGATGTTACAAAGAAAAAAAGTGTAGAACGTTTTTCTATAATTGCTGTTGGAAAAACCGATAGTCTTTTTGTAGACAGAAATACTGATTCTATTGCTATTCCTTTAAATGGACTAGATACCAAAACGGTATATACTTTAAAAATGAATGATGTAGATAATATAAAAACAAACAATAAAATAGCTACTTTAACTATTAATTATACTACAGAAGAAGAATACATTTCTCGTTCATGTGGTTATCGATTTATTTTTAAAGATATTACTTTAACGAGCTCAACACCTTCTTGGATAAATAGTTTATCTACTAAAGATGTTTCTATTATAAACAATCAAATTAAAGCACATGTACAAGTATTTCATTAGTTTTTGTTTAGTTTTTGTTTTTACGAATACCTACTCTCAAAAAAAACAAAAAAAAACAGTAAAAAAAGATACTATAACGTACAAAACTGGGTATGGATTACGTATTGGTGTAGATCTAAGCAAACCAACACTCTCTTTCGTTGATAAAAGCTATAGCGGATTAGAACTTGTTGGTGATTATAGAATTACAAAAAAATGGTATGTTGCTACAGAATTAGGGTATGAAAAAGAAATTAGTTTTGAAGATTTTACAAACTCTACCTCTAAAGGAAGCTATATAAAAATTGGCGCAAATTATAATGCTTATCAAAATTGGCTGGATATGAATAATGAAATTTATATTGGAGCTAGATACGGATTTGCTTTATTTGATCAAACTTTAAATAGTTACACCCCAAATGTTACTAATGGTTCAACTACTCCATATTTTCCTGCAAATACAATAAACACTCCAGTAACTGATACTGGTTTAACAGCGCATTGGGCAGAAATTCAGTTAGGAATAAAAGTAGAAACTTTTAAAAATTTATTTTTTAGTGCAGGTTTTTCTTATAAAATTTTACTTAGCATTGATGATCAAAAGAATTTCAAAACATTATATGCTCCTGGTTTCAATAGAGTTTTTGAAAATAATACAGGTTTTGGTTTTAACTATACAATTTCTTACTTAATACCTTTTGTTAATAAGTAATTTATTAGCATACGCTTGATTTTACTACCTTTACAAAGTAAAAAAGTTAAACTTATTAACAATGAATAAAATCCCTAGCGTAAATTTAGAAGACTTTTTATCTAACGATGAAACTCGTAAACAAAAGTTTATTGATGAAATAGGACACGCTTATGAAAATATTGGTTTTGTAGCCTTAAAAGGACACTTTTTAAATGACAAACTAGTAGAAGGTTTATATACAGAAATTAAAAACTTCTTTGAACTACCAGTAGCAACAAAACAAAAATACGAAGTACCTGGAATTGGAGGTCAAAGAGGCTATGTTTCTTTTGGAAAAGAATCTGCTAAAGGAAAAAAAGAAGGTGATTTAAAAGAGTTTTGGCATTTTGGTCAATATGTTGAAGACAATCCAAAATTAGAAAAAGAATATCCTGAAAATGTTAATGTAGAAGAGCTTCCTAACTTTAATGAAGTAGGAAAAAAAACATATCAAATGCTTGAAAAAACAGCTAAATATGTACTTCGTTCATTAGCTTTACATTTAGGACTTGAAGAAACGTATTTTGATCAATATATCAAAAACGGGAACAGTATTTTACGTCCAATACACTACCCTCCTATCCAAGAAGAGCCAAAAGGAGCTGTTAGAGCTGCTGCTCATGGTGACATTAATTTAATTACATTATTAATGGGATCTCATGGTAAAGGCTTACAAGTACAAAATCACAAAGGAGAATGGATTGACGCTATTGCAGAACCAAATGAATTAATGATTAATGTTGGTGACATGTTATCTCGACATAGTAATAATAAATTAAAATCAACCATTCACCGTGTTGTAAATCCTCCAAAAGAAATGTGGGGTACTTCTCGTTATTCGATACCATTTTTTATGCATCCTATTTCAGAGATGAAACTAGATGTATTAGATAACTGTATTGATGATAACAATCCAAAACAATTTGAAGATATTACTGCTGGTGATTTTTTAAACGAACGTTTGCGTGAGTTAGGATTAATAAAGTAATAATGGATATACAAGATCAACTTAAAAACCTGTTTCCTGATCATAAATTTGAGGAAAAACCTGTTGAAGAAAAACCTGATGTTTGGCTACAAGAAGAACCCATACTTTGTAAATATGAAAAACGTAAAGGTAAACCTATTACTATTTTAGATGGTTATAATGGAGCTACAAGCGACTTTAAAAAACTAGCTAAAGAAATTAAAACTAAACTAAGTGTTGGTGGTAGTTATAAGGATGATAAAATAATAATCCAAGGAGATTACAGGAATGAAATAATGGAAATTTTAAAAGCCAAAGGCTTTAAAGTAAAAAGAGTTGGAGGTTAAACAAAAATGCTGAGAAAAAAAGTTTCTCAGCATTTTTGTTTTTACATTTTTTGTTATATCATTACAAAGTGTTAAAACTCATTTAATTAATAATAACGGCAAAAAATAAACGTTTATTATATATTATTAAGAAATATTATCAATTATCCCCAATAATTATGGCATCTTCTATATTACACATTACAAACGGAGACAGTACTACCCAAGTATTAAATAAACTAAATTTTAATGGATCAATAATTACATGGCGTGAGATGTTATGTGAAGGAAAAACATCTATTGACGTTGGTAGTGAGAACTTTTGGAAAACTCGCTTTGATTTTTTAAAATCTTCTTATAAAGTTTCAAAAAAAACTTTTATTGATTACACCTTAAAAGAATACAGAAATCTTTGTAATCAAAAACAACAAGATGAAATTGTATTATGGTTTGAATATGATTTATTCTGCCAAGTAAATATGCTTGCTGTTATAAGTTGGTTAAAACGTTACAGAAAAGGAAGAAAAATATCATTAGTTTGTAGTGGTGAAATAGAAGGTAAAAAAGGATTATTTGGTTTAGGTCAATTAACAAATACTGAATTAAAAGAACATTATAATAAAAGAGTAGTATTAACTCAAGATGATATTGAGTATGCTGATTATATTTGGCAATTATATTGTTCAGACAGTCCCCTACGTTTAGAAACAGTTCATCAATACAACCCTATGTCACCTTTTGTATATCTTGAAGCTGCTATTAAAGCACATATTCAAAGGTTTCCTTCAATTAAAAATGGATTAAATAAAATTGAAAACTCTATTTTAGAAATTGCCAATCAGCAACATTTTAAAAATAAAAATGAATTAGTTGGCTCAATTTTGGCTTCACAAGAAGTATATGGATTTGGTGATACTCAATACTTTAACAAACTGCAACAATTAAAAAAACTGTTCACTTCCTTTGACCCCGTTAAACTAAGTAAAATGGGAAAAAAAGTATTAAATGACCAAGTAAATTACTATGGTCAAATACGTTCTGATTTTTCGTATCTTGGCGGTTCTAAAAAATATAGCTACTTGTATATAAACAATACCAACAAGCTATTAAAAATAACATCATAAATGAGCATACAACATTCTGAACTAATATTAAATTCAGACGGAAGTATTTATCACTTAAATTTAAGACCCGAACATATTGCTACTGACATTATTTTTGTTGGTGATCAATATAGAGTAGATAAAGTAACAAAACATTTTGACAGTATTGAATTCACTACTCAAAAACGTGAATTCAAAACAACTACTGGAACCTATAAAAATAAACGTTTAACAGTTATTTCAACAGGTATTGGTCCTGATAATATTGATATTGTTTTAAATGAGTTAGACGCTATCGTTAATATAGATTTAGAAACACGTCAAATAAAAAAAGAACATACTTCTTTAAATATAACTCGAATAGGAACCTCAGGGTCTTTACAAAATGATATACCTGTTGATAGTATTTTATTAAGCTCTCATGCTTTGGATTTAAATGGAATGTTACATTCTTATCAAATTGATAAAATTACAACACCAGAAATAGAGAAAGCTTTTATTAACCATACCAATTGGTCTGATAAAAAAGCAACACCTATTATTATTGAAAATGGGAAGTTATTAGAACAAAAACTATATTCTAATTCTATTTATAAAGGAATCACTGCAACTGCAGGTGGATTTTATGGACCTCAAGGAAGAGTCCTTAGGTTAGGTTTACAAGACGCTAATTTAAATACTAAAATTGATAGCTTTAACTATAACAATAATAGAATTACAAACCTAGAAATGGAAACCTCAGCAATTTACGGATTATCGAAGTTGTTAGGTCATAACGCTATTTCTATGAATGCAATTATAGCAAATAGAGCTACCGGTACTTTTAGTAAAAACCCTAGCCAAATAATTGAAGATTTAATTATCTATACGTTAAACAAATTAGTAGAGTAAATGCTTAATTTAAAAGTTGGTGGTGTACCGGAACATTTTAATTACCCATGGTACATTACATTAAAAAATAAAGAATACACAAAGCATAATATAAATTTGCGTTGGAAAGACTATCCAGGTGGTACTGGAGAAATGTGTAAAGCTTTACGTTCTGGAGAAGTTGATATTGCAATTGTACTTACTGAAGGAATCATTAAAGATATTATAAATGGTAATCCTTCTAAAATTACCCAAACTTATGTAAAAAGCCCTTTGATTTGGGGAATTCATGTTGGTGCAAAATCTAATTTTAAAGAAATTCGAGATTTAGAACACGCTACCGTTGCGATAAGTCGATTTGGATCTGGCTCTCACTTAATGGCAATTGTGAATGCACATAACAATGGATGGGATATTGATAAGTTAAAATTTAAAGTAGTTGGAAACTTACAAGGAGGTATTGATGCCTTAACCAATGGAGAAGCTGATTATTTTATGTGGGAACATTTTACTACAAAACCTTTGGTTGACAGTAATATTTTTAGGCGTTTAGGAGATTGTCCAACACCTTGGCCTTGTTTTGTTATTGCTGTTCGTGATGAAATTTTAGAAAACAATTTTGAAGAAGTAAAAAAAGTTTTAAATATTATAAACTCTTGTACTGAAGACTTCAAAAAAATAAAAAACATTGATAAAACACTAGCTATCAGATACGAACAACAAGAAAAAGACATAAAAGAGTGGCTTTCTATAACTGAATGGAATGATGGAAAACCTGCTTCAAAAAACTTAATTACACGTATACAAAATAAAATGGTAGCCTTTAACGTTATTGAAACGAAAGAAGATTCTGGTAAATTAATCAAAAATATGTATATTTGATTTTTAAAATATTAAAAATGAAAAAAGTAGTATTTATTGCAATTTGTATAGTTAGTTTATTAGGTTTTTCTTCTTGTGGTAGCACAAGCCCTTGTGGTTTAGCTAAAACTGATCAAACAAAACAAAACTCTCATCAACAAGAGGTTGTAGTTGCTGAAGCAACTGCCGAATAGTTGATTTCTTTATTCAAATTCAATAAATCCGCTTAAAAAGCGGATTTTTTATTTTTAGTCTTATATTCACGCTATGAAAAAGACATTAAAAAAAATTGTATTTACTATTCTAATACTATTTTTTACTTTTTATTTAACAGACCTGTATTTACTGCGAGGGTATTTTACACCAGCAATTATATATTCATTTTATAAAGAAAATGCAGAGATTGGAAAAGAAGTTAAAAATAAAAACTGCTCTCTGTCTATTGAAAAAAAAGACAACTCCTTTCTCATAAATTTTGAAAATAGAAGTATAAATCCTTATTTAGTTTGGACTTATAGATACGACAAACTATTTTATGAAGTTAATGATTCAATTTTTTTTTTCATTTAAGAGATAAATTTAATTTCCCACAATACAATAATGACTATGAATACGGTCTTGAATGTGGAGCAGGAGAATTTTCTATCAACCCTTTAGAATCCTTTAAAATAAAAAAATCATACAAAGAGTTCGTAAATTCAATTTATTGGAGTGGCGTACACCAATATAATTCAAATCATGATACCGTCAAAGATCTAATTTATAATAAACCTTTATTATTAACCGATCGTAAGAAAAAGTTCAAAATTTTTAAAAGAAATGATTTAAAACCAACAGATTCAACAGAAGTCTCTTTGTATATCCCATTATTTAGTTTCGATCATAAAGAACTTTTTTATGTCAAATCAAATTCAGTGCGAATCTCTTATTTAGACATTATTGAGAATCTAACAATACACGAAAAGAAAATACATAAAGATTTTCGAGAATTTTAATTCTTCTTCTTTAACATTGGAACAAACTTAAAATCTCCTAATTCATGTTTTTCAAACTCTTTAGGTGATTTACGTATAAACAATGTCATTACTTGTTCAGTATCACCAACAGGAATTAACAACATACCTCCCACTTTAATTTGCCCTAACAAAGCTTTAGGTACAAAAGGAGCCCCTGCTGTAACGATAATTTTATCAAAAGGAGCTTGTTCTGGTAATCCCTTATAACCATCTCCAAAAATAAATCGTTTAGGTCTATACCCTAATTTAGGTAAAAACAATGATGTTTTTTTAAACAATTCGTGTTGACGTTCTATAGAATACACCTCAGCTTTTAACTCTAATAAAACAGCAGTTTGATACCCTGACCCTGTACCAATCTCTAATACTTTGTCACCTTCTTTAATTGCTAACGTTTGTGATTGAAAAGCAACTGTATATGGATGAGAAATAGTTTGTTCAGCAGCGATTGGAAATGCTTTATCTTGATACGCATGTGCTTCAAAGCTACTATCTATAAATAAGTGCCTCGGAATTTTACGAACAGCTTTTAAAACTTTTTCATCTATAATTCCTTTTGCTTCTAAAACGTTTGCTAATTGGTTTCTAAGTCCTTGGTGTTTGGTAGTATCTCTCACTAATATCCTAATTTCAGTGGGCTAAAAATAGTAATAAATATCTTTAAAAGTGTATCTTTGTTAGCGTTGATTTTTTTCCAAAAATCACTAACTAAAAATAACACTTTCATTACGAGGATACAACCCATAAAAATAATTATTAAAAAGATTGTTTTTATCTTCTAAGTAATAAAAATAAATATAAAATATGTTAAAAGCTGGAGTTTTAGGAGCAGGTCATTTAGGTAAAATACACTTGCGTTTATTACAACAATCAGAGAAATATGAATTAATAGGATTTTATGATCCTTTTACTGAAAATGCACAAAAAGTTGCTAAAGAATTTGGATATACCCTATTCAATTCTATAGCTGAGCTTATAGATGCTGTAGATGTTGTAGATATTGTAACACCTACTCTTTCACATTTTGACTGCGCACGACAAGCCATTGAAAAAGGAAAACATATTTTTATTGAAAAACCTATAACCAATACAGTATTGGAAGCTGAATCTATAAGAACTTTAGCTAGTCAATTTCATGTAAAAGGACAAGTGGGTCATGTTGAACGTTTCAATCCTGCTTTTACTGCTGTAAAAGACATGATTGATACTCCAATGTTTATTGAAACTCATAGATTAGCTGAATTTAACCCAAGAGGTACTGATGTTCCTGTTGTTTTAGATTTAATGATTCATGATATTGATGTTATTTTATCTGTTGTAAAATCAACTGTAAAAAATGTGCATGCAAGTGGTGTTTCTGTAATTTCAGACACTCCAGATATAGCAAATGCTCGAATTGAATTTGAGAATGGATGTGTTGCTAATTTAACTGCTAGTAGAATATCTATGAAAAACATGCGTAAATCTCGCTTTTTTCAAAAAGACGCTTATATTTCTGTTAATTTTTTAGAGAAAAAGTCTGAAGTAGTTAGAATGAAAGATGTACCAGAAAAACCAGATGAATTTGCTATGATTTTACAAAACGCAGAAGGTGTTAAAAAGCAAATTTATTTTGATAACCCTGAAGTAACAGAAAATAACGCGATTTTAGATGAGTTAGAGTCTTTTGCTGATGCTATTAACAATAACACTACCCCTATTGTTTCTTTACGTCAAGGTACTGAAGCTTTACGTGTAGCACAAATGATTATTGATTGTTTTTAATCCTTTATACTAAGTAAAAATATTCAAGACAAACAAACGAAATTAAAATAAATTATTCAACTGAATAAAAACAAACTACAACACATGAAAAACATAGCCGTAATTGGAGCTGGAACAATGGGAAATGGAATTGCACATACTTTTGCGCAATTTGGATATAATGTACAATTAATTGATATTTCACAAACTGCTTTAGATAAAGGTTTAGCAACTATTACTAAGAATTTAGATAGAATGGTAGCTAAAGAAAGAATTTCAGAAGATGATAAAAATAATACATTAAACAACATCACTACTTTTACAAGTATACAAGATGGTGTTAAAAATGTAGATTTAGTAGTTGAAGCTGCCACTGAAAACGTTGATTTAAAATTAAAAATTTTCAAAGACATTGACGCAGCTTGTGGTTCTGACACTATTTTAGCTACAAATACTTCTTCTATTTCTATTACACAAATAGCAGCTGTAACTAGCAGGCCAGAAAAAGTTATTGGTATGCACTTTATGAATCCTGTACCAATTATGAAGTTAGTTGAAATTATAAGAGGATATAATACAACTAATGAGGTTATGGAGGTTATTGTTGATTTAACTAAAAAAATCAAAAAAGTTCCTGTTGAAGTTAATGATTATCCTGGTTTTGTAGCTAATCGTATATTAATGCCAATGATTAATGAATCAATTGAAACTCTTTATAATGGAGTTGCTGGTGTTTCTGAAATTGATACTGTAATGAAACTTGGAATGGCTCATCCTATGGGACCTTTACAATTGGCTGATTTTATTGGTTTAGATGTATGTTTATCTATTTTAAATGTAATGTACGATGGGTTTAAGAATCCTAAATATGCCCCTTGCCCACTATTAGTAAATATGGTTATGGCTGGAAAACTAGGCATTAAATCTGGAGAAGGTTTCTATGACTATAGTGAAAGTAGAAAAGCTGAAAAAGTAGCAAAGCAATTTTCATAATTCATAACTTATTTTTATGATATCTCAAAGATTAAAAGCTTTAAGAAACTATATGGCGTCTAAGAAATTAGACGCTTTTATAATTCCATCAACAGATCCTCATCAATCTGAATATGTGGCTAACCACTGGAAGTTACGTGAATATTTTTCAGGTTTTACAGGATCAGCAGGTACACTAGTGGTAACTAAAGATATTGCTGGTTTATGGACGGATTCTCGTTATTTTTTACAATTTGAAGATGAATGTAATGATAGTGAAGTAATACTTTGTAAACAGTCTATTCCTCATGCTCCAGAACATGTTGAATGGATTTGTAACCTACTTAATGAAAACACCATAATTGGTGTTGACTATCGTCAATTTTCAAAGTCTCAAATAGATTACATACTAAGCTTTACCTCTACTAAAAATATTCAGCTACAAAACGAACCAAAATTCACTGATGGTATTTGGACAGACAGGCTGGCTTTACCTAATTTCCCTGTAGATGTCCATCCTATAGAGTTTTCAGGAGAAACTACTGCTTCGAAAATTGATAAAGTTCAAACTGAAATAAAAAATCAAGATGCGCAATACTATCTATTTTCTTCTTTAGATGAAATAGCTTGGCTATTTAATATTCGCTCAAGCGATGTAGATTTTACACCATTAGTAACAGCTTATGCTTTGGTAGGTGCAAATACTTCTATTTTATTCTGTAATAAATCTCGTTTTTCGCAAAGTGCTATCGCCACTTTTGGCGAATTAAATATTTCTGTTCAAGAATATGATACTGTAGTTTCTTTACTTAATGAAGTACCTAAAGAAAAAACTATTATTACTGATCCTTCTACCTTAAACTATTCATGTTTTAATGCTGTTAGTGGTCGTTTTATTTATCAGAACTCTATTGTTAAAGAATTAAAAGCTATTAAAAATGAAATAGAAATTGAAGGTGCTAAAAACTGTATGTTAAAAGACGGTGTGGCACTTACCAAGTTTTTTATTTGGTTAGAACAGGAGTTAGAAAATAGAGAAATTTCCGAGTATGAAATTGGTAGAAAACTAGATAACTTTAGACAACAACAAGAATACTATACTGGTGAATCATTTGCTGCAATTGTTGGTTACAAAGGAAATGGAGCTATTATTCATTACACAGCACCAGAAGAAAATTCTGCAATGGTTAAAAATGAAGGGATATTATTAGTTGATAGTGGAGCACAATATAAAGATGGAACTACAGATATCACTCGTACTGTTTGGTTAGGAGGCACTCCTTCAACAGAACTAAAAACAGCGTATACTAGTGTTTTAAAAGGGTATATTGAGTTAGAACAACTACAGTTCCCTATAGGAACTACTGGTGCTCAAATAGATGCTTTTGCTCGTATGCATTTATGGAAAAACGGATTAGATTATCCACATGGTACAGGTCATGGTATTGGAAGCTATGGTATGGTACATGAGCCCGCACAAGGTTTTGCAACTGGAGCAACTACAGCAAGAGGTACAACACCTCATTTATCTCACCAACTAACCACTATTGAACCTGGATGTTATGTAACTAATCAATTTGGTATTAGGACCGAAAACATTGTTGTTTCAAAAGTTGTAAAGGAAACAGCATTTGGAAAGTTTTTAGGTTTCGAAGCGTTAACCTTATGCTATATAGATACTAACTTATTAAACTTAGAACAATTAAGTACTTCTGAAATTAATTGGTTAAATAACTATCATCAATTAGTTTCTGATAAACTATCTCCTCTTTTAAATGAGAAAGAAAAACAATGGTTACAACAGAAATGTAAAGCGTTATAAATAAAAAAACAGCCTATTAAAGGCTGTTTTTTTATCTAACTTTACTAAATGCTTCTTCTAATTTACTTTTATCAAAACCTTTTAAATAGCTAGTTAATATTAATTTTTGTTTATACATTAACTCTAGTCCATTTAATGATTTATCATCATCAATTATCAAAAAATCAGAAACTTTAGTTTCTTTAATAAATTTTAAAACTTCATCCTTTCTATTCTTACAATTATCATAAGTAGGCAAAAAACCTTTTATCGAACTTTTAATATTTCTATTTTTAAAAATTAAATTAAATTCCTCTAATTTTTTCACCGTTCTTCTTGTTGAACTTAACCAAATCTCAAATTCAGCCATTGATAAAAGAATATTTAAATTATTAATACAATCTTTATTAAATTTAGAATAACCATCAGTATCTATCTCATCAGCTTTCCACATTGGAGTAGTTATTAAAACTCCATCTAAATCTAAAATCAAAGTTATTTTTGGCATTACTTATTTTAATAATTATATATAATCAAATATAACTATTAGTGTCTAGATATTTATTTTAAAAATATACTTAAATAAATTATGGCCCCTCTATTTTTCACCTCTTTTATAATATGCTATTATACTAGCTTTGGCTAATGAATTATTCCATAAATAATAACCAACTACTGCAGGATTTGTATTTTTATTTAACCCTAATGATTCAGTTTTTAAAGCATATACTGTAATAATATATTGATGTGTTCCATGGCCTTTAGGAGGACATGGTCCACCATATCCAGTAACTCCATAATCAGTAACACTTTGTACGGCTTTCTTTGGTGTGAGTTTTAATTTTAAATTACCAGCTCCAGAAACTAATTCACTAGTAGTGTTAGGAATATCAAATACAAGCCAATGCCACCAACCACTGCCTGTTGGTGCATCAGGATCATACATAGTTACCGCAAAACTTTTCGTTCCTTCAGGTGCATTTGTCCATGCTAACTGAGGTGATTTATTTTTACCTGTACAACCAAAACCATTAAACTCTTCTTTTTTTGTTGCTTCTCCTCCTAAATCTTTACTTGTTAAGGTAAATGTATTTTGAGAAAAAGTAGTTGTGGATAATCCAAGTAGTACTAATAAAATAAAATTTAGTTTCTTCATAATATTTGTTTTTAATTATATCTACAAAATTATGAGCAAAAAGGCTAAATAGTATATTTAGTATAGTTCAAAAAGTGTTGTTAAAAGTTCAACTTAATTAATATTGTTTTGGGGTCACTCCAAACTTTCCTTTAAAAGCCTGAATGAAACTCGATAAACTTTCATATCCAACCTCTTCAAAAATCTCTGTTGGTCTTTTAGATTCATTTTTTAATAAAAAGGCGGCATGTTCAAGCCTTTTATCTTGAAACCATTTACTTGGTGAAGTATGAAAGTATTTTTCAAATTCTCTTTTAAAAGTTGAAACACTCATATTTGTTAAAAAAGAAAGCTCTTTAATAGTTAGTTTATTTAACTTATTCATTTCAACTGTTTGAATGAATTTTTCATGTTGACTATCAACTTCATTTACTAATGAATGTAAAAAACTCACTCCCTTGATTTCTACAAGGTAAAGAAGTACTTCTTCAAACTTCACCTCTAACATCTTTTTTTGCAGAGATATTGATAGTTTAGATATTTCTAATAGACTATCAACAAACCTATTTAAAAAAGAATCATAATCAAATGAATTTGTAGAGTACCTAGTAGTTTTCTTTGTTAAATTAAACTCAAATTTTCTAATAAATTTTAATACATCTTCATTAGAAAAAAACAACAATATACTTCTATAAGATTCAGAAACATTAGAAAGTTTTTCTGTCATCAAACAGTTTCCTGATTTCATTAATAGAAATTGCGAATTATTTATAGTACAAGAAGAATCATCAAAGAAAACTTCCTTTGTTCCCTCTTGAAGAAAGCTAAAAGTATTTTTATTCAATACTATTTGTTGTTTAGAGACCTCCTTGTTACTATTATAGTCATAAATACTGACAGACATAGAAGAATTCAAATTTAGCTCATCAGGTAAAATGATTGTATTCATTCTAGTTTATATAAAGGTTTGGAATCATTTTTACTTTTTCGATATTTTCTTTAAAACATCAATTGCTTTATCTGCATCATTTTTATCTACAAAAATATGATCGTGATAATACCCAGCTATTACATTACAACTAATGTTATTTTTTGCTAATTCTGTTGAAAAGATTGCTGTTAAACCAACTGCATCAAGCGATGAGTGAATTGTAAGAGTTATCCATGAAGCTATATAATCATACTTCAATTTTAACTCATCAGCTTTTTTCTTTTCTATAACAATAGTTGTTCCTTCTTTTTCTTTAAATTCACAAATAGTATCCTTTCTTTTAATAAAACTTTCATCTTTTATTGTTGAAAAAACATAATCTCCTTTATTTAATTCTGGAGTCATTCCTTGTATTAATTTAGATAAATCTTTCTCTCCTGACATTTCTTATTTTACTATTCTATTAACTGTAATTACACTAAATGTATTTGAATTCACTGTTATTCTAATATTTCCTTCACTATTTGTTACGTAATAATTTTTTCCTTTTTTTTCAAAAAACATTAAGTCTGTCTTTTTTAAAGTTTTAAGAATATAAGATTCAATTTCTTTTTTTGACAGCTTACTGTTTAACTTTTTATTTATTCTATTGTAAACAAGTTCAGTATAACAAATGTTCTTTATAATTTTCTCTTTAATCATTATAATATAGCACTAAAATTTACTTACCACAACTATTTCAAAAGATTAAGTACCATTAAATAATCTTCTGAACTCTCTTTAAGTATTTCAAATCCTAATTTAGCATACATTTTAAATGCATAATTTTTCTTTTGAACACTCAAAGATGCTTGCTTATACCCTTTATTTACCAAACAAGAAATCATTTCCTTCATTAATAATGTTCCTATTCCTTTCTTTCTATATTCCTTGAACAAGGAAATAGCAAATTCAGGGGTCTTATCATTAATATTGCCAAACCCTTTAATTTTATCAGCCAATATTCTAACCCAAACTGCTCCTATAATTTTACTATCAATAATAGCTACTAAACAAAAGTCATCTTCTTTTTCTTTAAAATTATCAATGTAAACACTAACTTCAGGAAGTTTAATTACCTCTCTTGGTATAAGATTAAGTTCATCAGGCTGATAAATAGACTCATATAGCATGTTTTCAAGAATTGCTATTTCCTCAGGTTTTATTTCTCTTATAACTAATTTACTTTTCCCTATCATTCACTATTTATTTATTAAAATCTAACGTTGTTTTCACTAAACATTATCAATAGAAATAATGACTATTTAGTAAATATAACAAACGTTAGTTTTTCTTGTTATTCTATACTTACTTTTCCCAATCATTTTTTAAATACTCTAGCGCATTTTCAAATACTATTTTTGGTGGCTTAGGGTTAAAGTCCAACTCTTTCCTTGACTTACTAATATCATAGTCTTGCTTTAACCCATAAAACATATCTAAATAATGTCTCTGTAGTAGAGGTTCTTTCTTAGTAATTTTACTGCTAAACTCCATTAGGCTTGCTATGATGTATAATAACCATTTTGGAAGTTTATGAGGAACTTTTAAGTTTAATTCTGGATATAAATTAGATGCTATTTTTACACTTTCTTGCAAAGTAGTATGTTTTTCATTTGACAGTATATATCGTTCACCATTTCTACCTTTTAACATTGCATTATAAAGTCCTTGTGCAACATCTTTTACATCTACCCAATTTAAAGTTATACCAGTATCAACCGGTACCTTTCCTTTTAAAACTTGTAATACAAGATTATTGGAATAACTTAATTTAAATGCCTCTGAACCAATCATTGCAGATGGCAAAACTAAAACTGTTCTTATACCATATTTTTCCCCTAATTCTAATGCTAGTTTGTCTGAGTCATTTTTAGAATTATAATACCAATTTCTACGATCTTTATTATACCCATTATTTACATTCGCGGGTAAAATAGTAAAGTCTAAAGAAGCTACCGAACTAACATAAACAATGTTTTGAACTCCGCTTTCTTTTGCTATATCAAATACATTTTGAGTTCCTTCTAGGTTAGTGTCATAAATTTCAACTTTCGGGTTTATAGCCCACATATTAAAATTTGCAGCTACAGCATATACATTTGTAACTCCTACAAACGCTTTTTTTAATGAACTTTTATCTGTAATATCAGCTTCTACAATTTCACAATCTAAACCTTTAAACGGTTCCTTTTTATGAATATCTCTAACTGTCGTTCTTACTTTTTTATTTTCTGAAAGTAACAGCCTTATTAAGTTATTTCCTAAATGTCCGTTTCCACCTGTTACTAATGAAATTTCATTACTCATTTTCTATACTTTTATATTTAGGTAAATTTCCCAAGCTTTTGAATAAGAAAAAATAACATTTGTTAGAAAGTGATTTGTTTTCGAATACGGCTTAAAGATTGTGGTTGTACTCCGAGAAAAGATGCAATATTATCAACAGACACTTGCAATGCTAATCTTGGATAGTTCTTAACAAATTTTATGTAGCGTTCTTTAGCTGTTAACATTTGAAAATCTTTAACTCGTTCAAGCTTGCATTTTAAATGTTCATTAGTAATATCTTTCACTAAAGGAATCCAAAAACTAGCTTCTTTTTCTAAAACGTCATAATGCACTTTAGATATTTTAACTAATTTACAACTTGTTATAGTTTCATAATAATCATTAGAAGGTGTTTGGGTTATAAAACTATCTAAAGATGTAAAAAAGTCAAACTCAGAAACCAAATGTTGTACAACTACTTTTCCATCAATATTTTGATATCCTTTTACAATTCCTTCACTTAAAAAATAAATATAATTCTCTACTTTACCTTCTTTTAAAAGAATGGTTTCTCCAGAAACTTCTTCATAAATGAAATACTTTTTAACTAAATCAATATCTTTTTTAGTCAAAGTTGTTTTTGATTGTAAAAATTCTAATAAGTTTTCCATTTTATATATCAATGAAATTTTTATTTCAATTCTCCATTTTTTTTAAGAAAAGAAAATATTTTTTTATCAACTTCAGAAATAATTTCAAAATCATTATAACTTAGCCATCTAATTTCTTCAATTTCGTTACTTGCTTTTAATGTACCTGAATATTTAGCTTTATAACATCTCATTACGACATTTACACCTTTTTTTGCTCCATCAGATTGAGCTGAAAAAGCACCTATATATTCTGCTGTATCAGGTAATACAATGACACTTAATTCTTCAAATACCTCCCTGCTTAAAGTTTCTAGATCACTTTCACCAATTTCTCTTTTTCCTCCAGGAATGTAATACTTAGTTTTTCCTTTTGATTTTGTGCTTAAGATTTTTCCTTCTTGAATTTCAATAAAAGCTATTTTGTCTATTTCTTTCATACATCATAAAGCTTATTTAAATTTATTGCAACAGTGCCACATATAAATACTACAGTTTTGTACGCGAATATTTTTCAAAAAAACTACACAGCCTATATATCAAGAACGAATTTAGTGTTATTCCTATACATTTTTGTTATGTCTAATTTTCTTTTTTTAGTTTCCATTTTTGGAGTCCTCCAAACAAGAATAGAAGCCCTATAATTAATGCTATAATAGATTGAATGGTTTCAAGCTGTGTTGTAGTTCCTTTAATAATGTTATATGATTGTTCTCCAATTCCTCGAAATAGATATATCAATGCAATAGTAAACACACCTAATTTTAAATATGGCAGCTTTCTAATTTTACCACTTGCAGAAAGTCCATAAGTCCCAAAAACAAAAAAGATGATGGCTACAAAGAATGTCAGTAAATATGGGTAAGAAAAATGAATTTGAGTAAGCTTAGCCATTTCTTTAGTTACGCCTGTTCTCTCAAACATTTGCTCTGCCCAAAATAGCCCTATCAAATGCCCAAAAGCAATTACTATATTTATGTATCCTCCAATTTTAAGCATTTTTTTTTATTTTTTTAAATCCAATAATTCCTAATACTCCTATTGGGAAAAGTAAGATCCATTGTGGTGCAAGCGTTGATAGTATTATACTCGAAAAAATAAATGCAAATGAAAAGGCTATATATAAAAAGCTAATGAAACGAATCAACTCAACATTGAACGCTTCTTTTTTATTGAAACCTCTTTTTAAAAAAATAATAGAAGAAGCAAATAAAATAATTGTAACCATATGCCAAACACCTAACATCTCAGTCTGCACTTGAGTTTCTATATTACTTTTTAGTAATGGATTTATGAGATCAACTTGACCACCAATTAAATGTAAAAATGTGGTAAACAGGTTTAATATTCCTGCAATAATCCAATATGTATTTTTTGTTTTCATTTTTTTAAAACTTTATAAATTGATTCAGTTCTATTTTTACTTTATATACATAATCATTACACTGTTTTTTGTAGCGAATCATTTCGTGATACCCTATTAGATATTTATAGAATAATATAGCTTTTACAGAGGCATCATTTATAGAAAATCCTATTTCAATAAGTATGTTTTTGACATAATCAATCCTTTGGTTATCTATTTCATCAACTAGTAATTGAATTTTCTTGTCTTTAAGTCCATATCTTTTTAGAAAGAAAATAAAATCTAAGTATGGTTCTTTCTTAAACACTATCTCTATTAATTTTTCAAATTTCTCTTTACCTGACTCTTCGCTTTCTATAGATGATATAATTTTATTAGTATCTGTAGTAATCCAGAATGAAATTATTTCATTTATAAAATCTTTTTTCGTTTTGAAATGCCAGTAAAAACTTGATTTGTTTACTTTTAATTTTAAAGCCATTTTTTCAACGACAATACCCGATACTCCCTGTTCTGAAAACAATTTGTACCCTAAAAATATCCAATCGTGCTTTTTTGCTATTATTTTAGGCATTTATTTAGACGTTTACGTTTAATTAAACAAATATAGGAATGTTTTTTAATAAACGCTATCGTTTATTAAAGCTTTAAAAATGTAATTTGTTTTGAGTAAAGTTTGATATTATTTAATATCCTAACCAATAAAACTATGGTTTTGTGATTAAAATCATTAAATTTTCAGTTCAAATAAAGGATGAATATATTAAGAATTTTGCTTCCTTTCTTATTTCAACTTATTCTTTAGATACAGTTTTTATTTTATTTCAAATGAAACCCCCGATTCAAAACCAATACTATTGTGTCCTTTATTAGGGAAATATAAATTTGCATTAGAATTGTGTCTAAGCGTTAAACGAAAATCAAATAATAGTTCTTTTTGTTTATATGAAAATCCAACCCCTAAAACATCAGAAAAAGCAAAACCTTTTTTTAACCTTTCTGTATCTACTGCTGAAATCATTGGACCAATACTTCCTAAAAAATAAGTACTAAAATTATTTAAAAGTCTATATCTTACAACAATCCCCACATTAATTGCATATTCTTTAAATAATTTTCTTTTTGTAAACCGTTCTCTTTTTTCAATATAATTCGGCCCAGGAGTTACGAAGTATTTATTTAATAGTTGATGTTCAGAAAAATACAAACTAGGTTCAACAAGTAATTCATAACTAAAATTTCTATTTTGCTTTAAGAGATAATTGATTTGAATTTTTAAAAATTGATTTTTATATAGATAATCAGGATCATTAAAAGGAAATATGTCTTGAAAAGATTTCCCATAATTTAAACCTATTAATATAGTAGCATCTTTTTTTTCTTCATCTTGAGATCTTACTTTTAAAATCAAAAAAACACTAAAAAAGAAAAAGAAATATAATTTCATAGTTAGTTTAATTGTTCTGTTAATTCTCATTTATAAACTTAATATGCTTATAAAAATCCACAACAGAACATGTGTTTCTTATTCGTATAATAAGGTTGCTAAAAATAAGAAAAAGATTTGTGTTTAAACATAAAAAATGAAAGCTACTATTAGTATAATACATTTTTTAATCTCTCAAAAGCCTCTTCAGCAGTAATATCACGTTGAGGCATTCCAAACATTTCATACCCAACCATAAATTTTTTAATTGAAGCACTTCTTAATAAAGGAGGATAAAAACTCATGTGCCATTGCCAATATTCATTAGTATCGGCACTAATTGGAGCTTGATGTATACCACTAGAATAAGGGAACGAACATTGAAATAGTTTATCATATCCTTTTGTTATTTTTAATAACACCTCTGCAAAATCTGTTTGCTCTAAATTTGTTAAATCAGCTATGGTAGATTGATGCTTTTTAGGTATAATCATAGTTTCAAATGGCCATACTGCCCAAAAAGGTACGAGTAACACAAAACTTTGATTTTCATATAAAATACGTTTATTTTCTTTTAACTCTTGGTTTAAATAATTTACCAATAATATTCTGTTGTTTTCTTTGAAATACTTAAACTGTTCTCTATTTTTTTTAACTACTTCGTTAGGTATTGTAGCTTGACCCCATATTTGACCATGAGGATGAGAATTACTACAGCCCATTACTTCACCTTTGTTTTCAAATATTTGAATATAATTTATTCCTTTCTTTTTACTTAAATTGACAAATTCTTCTTGCCATAATCTTATAACCCTAACAATTTCTTCAATCTCCATATTAGCCAAGGTCTTGGAATGATCAGGACTAAAACAAATTACTTTACAAATTCCTTGTTCTAACTCAGCTTTTAAAAGTCCCTTAGATATTAGTTTTTTAGGTGTTGAACTTTGTAAAGCTCCAAAATCATTAGTAAACACAAATACATCCTTATAGTCTGGATTTTTTTCACCATTAATCCTCGTATTTCCAGCGCATAAATAACAATTAGAATCATGTATTATCTTTTCTTTCTCAACAATAGTCTCTTCCTTTCCTTGCCATGGACGTTTTGCTCGGTGAGGTGAAACCAACACCCATTCACCAGTTAGAATATTATAACGTTTATGTGAATACTTTTCTAAATCTGACTCCATTTTTATCTTTTAACAAGATGTATCAGCTATTATTTTCCATTCACCATCTATCTTTTTAAAGATGATCATAAAAACTCCATTAGCATTACCTACTTTTCTAATTAAATAATACTCACCCATTACAAAATATGCTTCCTCTTTTATTTTTGAAATATCATTTATTTTGAATTTTAATGTTCCAGAATGATCTTTTGTTGGATATCCTTTCTTATAATTTTCTAATGTTTTTTTCCACCCATATGTCAGTCCATTACTTCCATAAAATTTTAAAGAATCATTTTTCCAATACCCATTCATAAAACCTTCTAAATCATGTTTAGACCATGATTTTTCTTGTTCTTTAATTATAGCTAAAATTTCATTTCTATCTGTTTCTTCAGACACATTTTCTGCTTGAGGTACATTACAAGCTACTAGACCTACAGCGAAAATAAAATAAAATATTTTTCTCATTTTTATCTCTTTATATTAATCTTGTTCCATTTTCTAAAGTTACTTCATAAACACTACAATTATGGTTAAATTGCTCTTGATATGCTCTTGTAATTTCTTCTACACATTGTTCTTTTTTATTTTTTTCAATTATATTAATTGTACAACCTCCAAATCCTCCTCCCATCATTCTAGCACCTATTATTGCCTTAAATTTTTTCGCTTCCTTTACTAAAAAATCTAACTCATCACAACTAACCTTGTATTGTTCAGACAACCCTTTATGGGATTCATATAATAAAGCACCTATACTTTCTACATCCTCATCTAAAAGCGCTTTAGTAAACTGAACAGTTCTTTCATTTTCTTCTAAAACATATAATCCTTTTTGATACTCTTCTTCAGTAATTTTACTTTTTAAAACATCTAAATCTTTTTTACAAACATCTCTTAGCGATTTAGTATTTAATAGTTTTGCTATTTTCTCGCATACAGAACGTCTTTCATTATAAGCGCTATTTACCAATGAATGCTTAACATTACTATTGATTAATAATAACTGAAATTCTTTTAAATTAATAGTATAAAAAACAGACTCCATACTTTTACAATCAAGGTGAAAAGCCATTCCTAGCTTTCCAAACATAGAAGCATATTGGTCCATAATACCACATTTCACTCCTACATAATTATGTTCTGCTTGTTGAGAAATTAATATTAATTCCTCTTTTGTAAATTTTAAATTAAAAACTTCATTTAATCCAAAAGCAACCCCATTTTCTAATGCTGCAGATGATGATAATCCAGCTCCAATTGGGATATCTCCAGAAAAAATTAAATTAAACTCAGGAATTATTATGTTTCTTTTTTTTAACTCTGCTATTACCCCTAATACATAATTCTCCCATTTACTATCTTTAAGTGGTTTTATATTTTCAATACTAAACTCATAAGTTTCTTCTCTATCTATAGCTGTAATACTACTTTTAGCTAACGAAGACTCTTGAATAGCAATGTAAATTCCTTTGTTTATAGCTGCTGGAAAAACAAATCCCTCGTTATAATCAGTATGTTCACCTATTAGATTAATTCTTCCCGGTGAAAAAACGAGTAATGGTTCTTTTTTAAACCCCTCTATAAATTTTTCTTTTATTTTCTTAATCAATTCCAAATTCATTTTAAGAAAAGTAGATATATGAATAAACAACTATTACACTAATAACTAAACCAGCTATAGTTACATATTTCCATGGAGTTATATTAACATGTTTTGTGTACACTAAATTAAAAGAGTTTTTCCTTGGCTGTAGCTTTCCTATAACCAACATGATTATTATATTAAGAACAAATAAAATGGCCATTACATGTAAAAAATGGGGATAATTCTCTTTCCCAAAAACATATGGTTTAAGTACAAACTGGCTAATAATATATAATAATGAACCAGAAATAATTCCAATTTTTGCAGCTTTAGCTGGTACATGCTTTGTAAAATATCCAACAACAACAATTGTTAAAATAGGAATTGAATAAATTCCATTAGCTTCTTGTAAATAACTAAATATACCACCTGCATACAGAAGTAAAGGGGCTACACACATTGCTATAATAGTTAATATAATCCCAAAACTTTTCCCAGCTTTTATAAGATCTATCTCAGAAGCATCAGTTTTAATGTGCGATTTATAAATATCAACACTATATAAAGTTATTGAAGAATTCAACGTCGAATTAAACGATGATAAAATAGCTCCGAATAATACGGCAGCAAAAAAACCCACTAATTCATTTGGCAATACTTTTTTTACCAACTCTGGATAAGCCTCATCTGGACTCTCAAGAGTATTTCCAAAAATGTAAAAGGCAATAATTCCAGGTAATACAACAATTAAAGGTCCTAAAATTTTTATAAAAGCAGCATATATTAATCCTTTTTGGCCTTCTTTTAAATTTTTTGCTCCTAGTGCTCTTTGAATTATGGCTTGATTTGTTCCCCAGTAAAATAGCTGCACTAACATCATTCCTGTGAAAATAGTTCCAAAAGGAATCGAAGATCTTTCATTTCCAATAACTTTGAATTTTTCAGGTGCCTTTTCAGTTAAAATAATAACTCCATCAATAATACTATCATTTCCTATTAAAAGCAATCCAAAATAAGGAATTAACAACCCTCCTATTAATAATCCAACTGCATTAATTGTATCAGATATTGCTACTGCTTTCAAACCACCTAAAACTGCATACATAGCACCTATTAATCCTATACCCCAAATTGTTATCCATAAAGCAACTGTTTTATTTACTCCTAATAATTGAGGTATATCAAACATACTGTTCAAGGCAAGAGCTCCTGTATATAAAACAATAGGTAATAATACAATAACATAGCCTGATAAAAACAGCCCAGATGCTATTGTTTTTGTCATTTTATCATATCGTGTTTCTAAAAATTGAGGCACGGTTGTTATACCTTCTTTTAAATATTTAGGTAATAATACAATTGCTGTAACTACCATGGCTATTGCTGCTAGTGTTTCCCAAGCCATTACTAATATCCCCTCTTTAAAAGCTGCTCCGTTTAATCCAACAATTTGCTCTGTCGATAAATTGGTTAATAAAAGTGATCCAGCAATTACCCAACCTGTTAAACTTCTTCCTCCTAAAAAATACCCATCAGATGTTATTTTTTTTGTTTGTTTACTTTTATAATAAGATATTACAGCAACTATCGCTGTGAAAGTTAGAAACGTAACAAATTGCATAACTATAATTTTTTAGGTTGTATTATAAATGAATATTTATAAGGTAATTTTGCTGGTATGGTATATTCTGGATGTACTAATCTTCCCCAAGAAGTGTCTCCTCCTACTCCCATTTGTAAAAAATCAATATTCCATTGAATTGTATTTCCTATTTGAATATCGGCTCCATGTTTTTTAGTTACTGGCACCAATCCAGAGGCTGAAACACTAGCTTCTTCGCTAGAAAAATCTATTTCTTTCATACGAAAGGGCCATATACTTGTATTTAATAGGTTCTGATTTAACCCAGTAACTTTCAAAGACAACTTTTTTGATACTACTTTTACCCAACGAACATCTGTTTTATTTCCTGTTTCTTGAGGTCTTGAATATCTATGAAATTGTTTTAAAATTTCACCTGAATATACACCAGTTTTTTGACCAGTTTTTCTATCCCAATAAGTTTCTTCTGGTCCTTTACCATACCATGAAATTACTTCGAAATCATTAGGTAATGTAACATACATCCCTATTTTTGGGATATTTGGTAATTCTTTTTTTAATGGATTAAATCTATATTGAATACTTAAACTACCGTTGTTATTTAAACTATAAAATACTTTTACTATTGCTATGTTATCAGGTAAATAATATTCTACTTCATAAAAGACTCCTTCATCAGTTACTATTGGTTTTTTCACTAATTTAGAAGTATAATCATAAGTAGCATTTTGCCAAATCTTAGCCCATTTATCCATTCCATTCCCAAGGTCATTATCGGTGGGTGGTCTCCAAAAGTTAGGACGAATCGCTTCTTTTGTTATTTCTTCTCCTTCAAAAACCCACGAATTTATTTCTCCAGAAATAGCATTAATTTTTAAAATTACTTTATCATTTTTAACTTCTAAAGTATTTTCTCCTGAATTAATCGTTAGCCTATTTCCTTTATTTTCATTTTCGTCTAAGAGATTTCTTTTTTGAAGCACAAATTCATCCCAAGCCACTTCATGATTAGCTGGAATTAAATTCATTTTATTTTTTTGACACAAACTAACTTGGAAAATATACTCTTTTAATGAATGAAACTTAGGTAAACTTCCAATATTTAAAACTACACTCTCTTGAGGTTTTATATCAATATTTTCTTCCTTCATTTTTAAAATTTCTTTTCCATTTTCTAATAATTTCCAAGAAATAATTTTATCAGATAAATCAGTAAAAGAATTCTTGTTTGTTACCTTTATTTTACCATTTCCTATATACTCAAAATGTACTGGCTCGTATACTTTTTTAACTTCTGAAAGATGTGGATGAGGATTTCTATAGGGGTCTACTAATCCATTATTTAAAAAATTACCATCTGTTGGTAAATCAGGATGATAATCGTGTCCATAAGCCAAATAAGGTTTTCCTTTTTCATCTTTATATTCTAGGCTTTGATCTACCCAATCCCATATATAACCTCCTTGCAAATTAGGATACTTTTCTATAATATTCCAATAGTCTTGTAAATTCCCTACTGAATTCCCCATTGCATGTGCATATTCAATCATTACAGATGGTTTCTTAGATTTTGATTCCCCGTGCTTAATTAAGTATTCAGGCTTAGGGTACATTGGACAATACACATCTGTATAATCTTCTTTCCCTGCTGGCTCATATTGTACTATTCTATTTTTATCATGGTCTTTTAACCATTTATAAGTGGCTTTGAAAATCTTTCCTTCTCCTGCTTCATTTCCTAATGACCATGAATAAATAGACACATGATTTCTATCTCTATAATACATTCGTTTTGTACGCATTAAATGTGCAGGTAACCAACTCATTTCATTACCTATTTGTGTTTTTTCACTTATTGCCAACGGATGACTTTCAATATTTGCTTCATCAATTACATATAATCCATAAGTATCACACAAATCTAACCAATATGGAGAATTAGGGTAATGAGAGCTACGTACTGCATTAATATTATTTTGTTTCATCAAAGTAATATCTTTTAACATTGATTCCTTAGAAATTACGTGACCTGTATATGGGTCGGTTTCGTGTCTATCTACCCCTTTAAAATAAATTGCTTTGCCATTAATTAATACCTGTGCATTTTTAATTTCAACTCTTTTAAATCCTATCTTTTTAGTTACGTATTGATTTTCTTCTTTCCTATTTTCATCTTCTAATAAAATTTTTAAAGTATAAAGATTTGGTTCTTCAGCAGACCATGATTTTACAGCTTTCAAATTATTATGGGCAACAACTTTAATTGTTGTATTTGCAGGGATACTTATTTCTTTTTTTTCTAAAATAACTACAGAATCATTATCAATTACTTGTGTAGTTATTTTTTTACTTTTTAAACTATTTGTTGAATTAGTTATTAAAATTGTTCCTTCAAATACTCCATTTTTATAAGAGTCATCCAAATTAGTTTTAATATTAAAATCTTCTATAAAAACCTTGGGCCTAGTATACAAATAAACATCTCTTTCAATTCCGCTCATTCTAAGCATATCTTGACTTTCTAAATAACTTGCGTCTGACCAACGAAACATTTGAAGAGCTATTATATTGGAACCTTTAGTTAGATAAGAAGAAATATTGAACTCAGCAGGTGTCTTACTTCCTTGTGAATATCCAACATAGTTTCCATTCACATATACGTACATTGCAGATTTAGCTCCAGAGAAGTGTAAAATAACATCCTCTAATAAAAAATCACTTCTTAGGTCTATTTTTTTTCTATAGGTTCCTACTGGATTATAATCTTCTGGAGCATTCGGCCACTTAGTAGTAAAAGGAAAACGTTCATCTAAATATATTGGATACCCATAGCCTTCCACTTCCCAATTTGCTGGAACAGGAATTGTTTTCCAATCAGTATCATCAAAATTGATGTTTTGAAATGTTTTTGGTCTTTTTTTAGGATCTTTTGTCCAATGAAACTTCCATTTCCCGTTCAGGTTTATAAATCTTTTAGATTCTTCTTTTTTTTGAAGGTTAGAAGTTTCATAACCAAAAAAAGAAGCTCTTGGTGCTAGCTTATTTTCTTCAAAAACTTTATGGTTATAATGATTTACTTGTTTAGAAACTTCAATTAATGATTTGGTTTTACAACTATTAATTAATAATAATACACTAATACTAAAAGTAACTATGTTCAGTTTCCTTTTCATTCTATATTACTTTTTTGCATTAAATCTTCTTTAAATATTTTCTTTAAATAGAATAATAGCTCATTCGCATTATCTTTAGAAAACACCATAGGAGGCTTTATTTTTAAAACATTATTGTCTACACCATCAGTACTCATTAAAATTTTATGATCCTTCATTCTGTTTGCTAAATACGAAGCTTCTTCTGCTAAGGGATTCATATTCTTAGTAACTAATTCTATTCCTAGAAATAAGCCTTGGCCACGAATATCACCTATAATAGGGTAATCTCTTGCAAGCTTCTTTAACTCGTCCTTTAAATAATTACCTACTTCTAGCGCATTTTTCTGTAGTCCATCATTTTTTACAGTTTCCAAAACTGCTTTACCAACTGCACATGATACAGGGTTTCCTCCAAACGTATTAAAATACTCCATTCCGTTTGCAAACCTATCAGCTACTTTTTGAGTACAAGCAACAGCAGCTAATGGATGTCCATTTCCTAAAGGTTTACCTATTGTTACAATATCTGGAACTACATTATGTAATTGAAATCCCCAAAATGTTTTTCCCATTCGTCCACAACCAGTTTGTACTTCATCAGATATACATAAGCCTCCTTCATTACGTACATATTCATATACCTTAGTTAGAAAACCTTCTGGTAATTCTACTTGTCCACCACAAGAAATAATAGGTTCAATTATAAAAGCCCCTACGTTTCTACCTTTCTCTTTTATTTTGACTATCTGTTTTAATACTTCTTTTGCATATTTATTATTAGCATCCTTATCTGAATATTTCCCTCTAAAAGTATCTGGTAATGGTATAATATGTGTATGTTCAGGTGCACCTGATCCTCCTTTACCATCAAATTTATACGAAGAAATATCTATGCACATATTTGCATTTCCATGATACCCAACTTCAGAAGCAATTATATCACGTTGCCCTGTATTTGCTTTTACCATTCTAATTGCCAACTCATTGGCTTCAGAACCTGAATTAACAAAATGCAAAACATTTAATTCTTCTGGTAATGTTTCTATTAATTCTTTTGCTAGTTGATTTATATTTTCATGTAAATACCTAGAGTTCGTATTTAGCAATGCCATTTGTTGTTGTCCAGCTTTTACAACCTGCTTATGTTCATGACCTACATGTGCTACATTATTTACTGTATCTATGTATTTATTTCCAAACTGATCAATTAAATATATTCCTTGACCACGTACCATTTTAACAGGCACTTTATATTGTAAACTAAGACTCTTACCTAAGTGTTGTTTTCTATACTTAATTATTTCTTGGTTGCTCTTCGTTTGTAGATTATTTAATACTTCAGACTTAAATAATAAATTTGGATCAGGGCAAATACTTTTCCATACTTCAACTTCTGAATGTAAAGCTACTCCCGGAAAATCATTTTCAAAGTGTAGCATTGATAATAATACTTGAAAATGTAAATGTGAAGCCCAACTTCCGTTTTCCTCTGAATTTCCTAAAAACCCTATACAGTCTCCTTTTTTAACTGGATTACCAACTTTAGCACCTTCTAAACTATCCATTGATAAATGACCATACAGGGTATAGAATTCAATATTATTTTCTTTATGTTTTACAATAATTAAACCTCCATATTCTTTAAACTTATTATTGTTTGTTACAGTAACAATTACACCGTTAATAGGAACATGTACTGGTGTTTTTGAAGGCAACCAAAAATCAATTCCTAAATGAATTGTTCTCTCTTCTCTTCCGCTATTTCCAATAACACTAAAATCTTCTGAAGTATATAATGACCTAGCTTCTAAATATCCTCCTGCTATTAACTTTTCTTGTTGGCTTTTTTGTAATTGATTAATTTTAAATTGAAACAGTTCTAAATCATTAAATTCTGAACTATGACCTAACCATAAACTTTCAACACTTAAATCTAATGGATAAATGATTTCCTTTTTTATTGTAGGAAATACATCGGTGAATGTTATTTCTTCTTCTTCTACCCACTTTTCAAATACTTCTTGATTAGGGTGTGCTTTATATCCACAAGCTTCTCTAAATGAATATTCTGAAAACTCTGCTGAAATGTTTCTCCATTTTTTTAAAACCTCCCAAGCTGGTTTTTCTGAGATTAGCAAGTACGTGTTGTCAGGTTCCTTTTCCTTATTAATAGCCGATTTAGTAACTGAAATTACTAATCGCATAGCAATAGCGTTGTATAAGTGTTTTAATTCTATTTCTTCTAAAGGAAATTCAAAATGATATCCTTTTATTATTGGTAAAGAAGCATCTAAAGGATTATTATGATGCATAATAGCATATGCACAGGTAATAGCTAAATCATTTATAACCTGAGTATAAATAGCATCACCATAGTCAATTGCAGCCTTTACTTTTGGAGCAATCAAACTTTCCGAAACAATTACATTATTATCATTTGCATCATTATGAACTACAGCTTTTCTAAGCATATCATACGACTCTTTACTGAATTCAAATCGTTCTTGAAAAAAAGATAAAATTTTCTTTTCTTCAGAAGAAAATAAATTGAGATACTCTTTTGTCCATAAAGACTGAGCAACGTCCCATTCAAAATAACGATAGGCTTCCGTATGATCAAACCCTTGTAAAGCTTTAGTTAATATACCACACTGTTTTCCTAAACTAAAGCGTAAATCATTTAACTGAGGATTTACACTACTCCATACTCTACCTGAAATCCATGTTAACAAGCGTACTTTTCTTATGTTTCCGTTTTCATCAATAATTTCAGAAACAACTCTTCCTTTTTTATCTGTTATAACTTTAGGTGCTTCAAAATCACTTCCTTTTTTTTCTATAAAGCGTAATAATGATTGCTGAAAATCTAAATAACCAGCGTCTTCATTTAAACGAGAGATCTTTAAAATATACCCTTCTTCATTTTTAATTTTTATCCTAAAATTAAAATCAACTTCCCCTGGTAACTCTGAAACTTCCCCTTTTATATTAAAGAGGTCAAATAAAATTTCTTCAGCTTCTTTTTTATTAATTTTTATTTCTGTGTAATTCATTTTAATCTTTTTGTAATAACATTATAATATGTGCAGCACTCCAACTAAAATTTTGAGCATTTAATCCTTTTCCAGTAATTGGATGATAGTTTTCTCTTATGGATTTACCTTTTTCTAAAACACCATTTGCTCCTACTAAAATTTGCTTTGTTGCCTTATTAGCTTCGTTTATAAAACCATAATTATGAAGCCCTTTTACTCCAAAATATGCTTGATCTAACCAATTCGGACCTCTCCAATATCCTTTTAAAGGATTAAATTTTTCATGGTCTGCACTCATAGTTTGAAATGGTACTTTTGTATAAAATTTTGCAGGATTCATCATTTTATTTTTTATCTTTTCTGCTTGTTTTTGCGATGCTACTTTAGCCCAAAGCGGAGTCCACCCTTCACTTCCTTCACCTTTTATAAACTTTTCACCATCAATACTAGTATCATAAAACCATCCTTCTTTTTCATCATAAAATTGTTGCTGTATCAATGCTTTTAACTGTTCAGCCTCTTTTAAAAAAATCACTCTATCATCTTCTTTTTTTTCTATTTTTGCTAGTAATGCTAAATATTTTTTTTCAGCATATAAATAAGCATTTAAATCAACACTTTCTTGATTTAAAGAATAAGCTCCTTCAGAATTTTTAAGAATTTTTGAGTTATCAAACCGAATTGCATTATCCATTCCACTTTCCCATTTCGCTGCTACTAATGAACCATCAGTTGAACCATACTCGCAAAGTCCATCTTTATCATGATCTCTTTTGTTGTACCACCATTCATGGTATTTTTTAAGCTTTGGATACATTTCTTTTACAAACGCTACATCCTTTTCTTTTTCGTATATTTTTACAACAGCCCAAGCAGCTAGTGGTGGTTTTGTATCTCTATAATTATGTTTTTCTATAAGTGTATCTCTATATACGCAGTCAGCTACAAAACCATCATCATTTTGAAAATCAAACATTAATTTTATTTGTTTTTTAGCTAATTCAGTATTGTAATATGACAATCCTACTGCATGCTTCCATGAATCCCAAGACCAAAATCCATTAAACCATTTATAGTGATAACTAGGAAACAATCCTTCATGCTTTATTTCGCCAGCAGGTATTCGCCAATTATTTTGTAATGTTAACTGCGCTTTTGCTAAAACTTGGGTATATTTACCTTCTTTAAAAGTTGTTTTCTTGTTAGATATTAAGCTTTTTAACTCCTTTAACTTCTCACTTTTCCTTTCTTTTAATATAGTATCGAAGTCTATTGCTTTAATTGATTTTAGTTCATTATTCCAATCATATTCAGGAAAAATAAATGTTTGAGATATGCTATACTCTTTTACTTCTTTTGGCTTTATACTCACCACGTTTTTTGCCTGATAATGTAAACTATCAACTAATTTTACAATAACCTTATCAGGAAATTTCAAATATCCTTTTGCTTTAGATTTTACTGAATTAATTTTTAAAATTTTATCTTCTAATTCAAAAGACAATCCATCTGCAAAAACTGGAGAATGTCCCCAAATAAGTTCTAGTTTAATATTTTTATTTGAGGTATTTTTTATCGAAGTTTTAATAAGTGCCGTATGACCATTTTTATACACCAGTTTTTGAGAAACTTCAAGGTTCTTATTTTTATAATCTTGTTCTAAATGACTAGCATAGCTTTTTGAGTTATTTTTTTGTAAAGCAATAGGAAAATCATTTTTTTCAATAATATTTAAATCTACAAATGAAGTAGTTAGCCAAACACCATTTTGTTGTGTCATTAAAAAAGGGCCAGAAAAACCTATTGACTCTCCTACGTTTTCATGAAAACTATATCCAAACCATGCCCCTTGATCAGAAAAAATTAATCCTTTTTTATCAAATTTTTCTTGTGGTGAAAAAGTGTAATCAAGAATATTTGAATACTCATTTAACTTTATTTTCTTTCCATTCTTACTGTTTTGTTTACAGCTAAACAACACAATAGATAAAACTAATATTATATTTATTTTTTTAACCATTCTGTAATTGAATTGTCCATTTAATGTTAAATGTTTCTTGTGAGCTGAGTTCTTTTAAACCTATTTTGTTATTAAAACTATTTGCGATACCTGTTACAGGTTCAATAGCAATATAATTTTCTATTTCTGAAGTATACACTTGTAAAAAATTATTGTTATTGGATGATTTAACATCTATACTATAGTTGGATGTTATCAAGGATGCCTTTCCATTTTTAAGTTCATAGCAATTATCCCTATTTTGATTACCTATCAAAAAATTTTGTTTACCATCTAAATCTTTCATAGCAATTGGTATCATTTTTTCATTGTGTACTATTATGCTTTTACTATCAAACTTCAATAAACTATCTTTTCTGTTTTCTGTATAAAAATAAGGATGCCATCCAATTGTAAAAGGAAAAGATTTATCGTCCTCATTTTTTACATAAACATCTAATGTTATTTTATCTTTATAAAGTGTATATATAAGTTCAACTGAATAATCATAAGGAAACCCTATTACTTTTTCTTTACTGATGTACAGGAGTTTTACACTTACATTATCAGCCGTTGTTCTCCTCTTGATTTCAGTAAACTTTTTATTATATAACAATCCATGTATGGCTTCTGAACCATGACTATTATCAAACGTATACTTTTCTTTTTTATAAATATATTCACCTTTAAAAACTCTATTCACAAAAGGAAATAAAACAGCTGAAGCATACGACTTAAGATAGGGTTCTTCCTTTGAAAAATCATTAATTATTTCTTTTCCATTAAGTAATAACTTCGTTAAAGCACCTCCATTACACAGTGAAATATCTGCTTTAGAATTACCAAATTCTAAGTGAATTAAATTTGTTTTGTTATTTTTCAACTCCAATATTTATAAAGATTTTCTAAGTATTAAATTATAAGGGTTTGCTATTTTTACTTTTTCATTATTAATTATCATTGATGCTAATCTTTCTCCCATACCTTCAAAATCTGTAGATATAGTTGTAATACCACCTTCTACAATCTCTTTTAATAATGTATCATTATATGAAATAACCCCAATATCTTTAGATATTTCAAATTGACTTTCTTTGCACTCTTTTATTATTCTAATTAAATTTCTATCATCAGGAATTATATATACATCTCCATTGCAAATTTTGTAATCATTTAAAGTTTTAATACACTTACCAGTAACATTATAATCATTACAGAATTTTTGAAAACCAAGTAGCAACCCATCTGGTTGTTTTTCTTTGTCAAAAAGAAAAATTAATTGCTTATACTTTTTAAGTAAATGTTTACACCCTACCAATCCTTTATAAATATCCTTTTCAAAATCTTGAAATATTGAAGGATATTCCGAAATCTCTTCTTTTGTTTGATCTAAAATATATACTTTATCTTTTGGTAACCTTTCCAAAACACTATTAAGATTATTTAACTTAGCAGGCATCACAACATAATAATTATACTTTCCTAGATTATCAAAAATTAGCTTTTGAAAAACATCATAATTAAAATGATGAAAGAAAATATCTACCTCAATGTTATTTCCTAATTTGTTTAAAAAGGAATTATATAAATCTTCTTTAAAAGCATTTAACTCATCGAAAAGTAAAAATATTTTTTGACGAATATTAATACTCTCACTATTTATATAATACCCCTTACCTGGTATTGATTGTACTATCCCTCTTGCTTTTAAATCACCGTAAGCCAACAATACTGTATCTCTTGAAACTGAAAGCTCTTTTTTAGTTTCTCCTATAGAAGGAAGTTTATCTCCTTTTTTATAAGTACCATTAAGTATAGCCTCTTCAATAGACTTTATAATTTGTTTATACTTTGGTAATCCTACTTTATCTTTTATACTAATCTTCACTCTACGAATATATTAAATAAAAAACCAACTGGTAGGTACTAGTTGGTGTTTTATAAAAAAAATACACTCACCAATATGTTACCTAAATACAAATCCTTTTTTCATAGGGTCTTGAGGGTCAATAATAAAATTTTGTTTTCCAGTTATATGTGCAGTTCCTTCTACTTGAGGTATTACAGCTTTAAAAGTTCCATAATCTTCTTCTGAAACTACCGATCCTTTAAATACTGAACCAGTTATACTTTCAATACTCATAGTATCACCAAAACCTATTTCTTTTCTTTTTTTATGTATAGCCATCCTCCCTGACACTCCTGAACCTGTAGGGCAACGATCTACTTCACCTTCTGCAAAAATACAAACGTTTTTACTATCAACTCCTGAAGATTGTTTCATATTATCTATAAAAATAGTTCCGTATAAAAAGCTTAAATCATTTTCAAACGGATGTAAAATTTCTTTATCAACTTCCATTACAGCATGCTTTATATCCATTCCTTTCGCTATTAATTCTCTGTATGATTTTGGAGTTAAATCAAAATCAAAATTATTTTTAGCCATATCAACATAAGCGTAAAATGCACCACCGTAAGCTAAATCATAAGTCACTGGTCCTATCCCATCTAAAATAACCTCTCTATCCAAACCAACTACAAAGCTTGGAACACAATGAAAGCGTACTCCAGTTACTTTTCCGTTTTTAACATTTGCATAAGATGTTATTCTTCCACAAGGAGCATCTATTTTTAAAATGTTATCTCCCTCCTTTATGGGTATCCAATTCATTTCTATTGCTAATGTTGAAATTGCAATAATTGCATGTCCACACATAGTAGAATATCCTTCATTATGTAAAAAAATCACACCAAAATCGCCATCATCATCATTTGGTGGTAACAAAATACAACCATACATATCGGCATGTCCTCTAGGTTCAAACATCAATGCTGTACGCAAATAATCATAATTATCTTTACAATAACGTCTATATTCTAATACATTGTCCCCTTTCAATTCAGGAAAACCATCTACAATTACCCGTAAAGGTTCACCTCCAGTATGCATATCAATAGTTTTAATTTGCATCCAATTTTCTGGTACACTAAATTCAGTATTTTTTAAAATATTTTGATATGTATTACTCATTGGTATATTTTTTATAATAATAATTAGCAGCTGTTAAATCTTCTAACGCATGACCTACAGATTTGAAAAAAGTAATTTCACTTGAAGATACTCTACCTTCTTTTTTATCTGTACATAATTCAAATAAATCAGCCTTCACCTCTTCTTCTTTTAGAATACCTCTCTGTAATGGAATTAATATATCTCCACTTTCTTTTAACCCTCCTTGATAAGTATCTACATAAATTGATGACTTTTTAACCGCCTCATCATCAGCTTCTCTTGTATCCTTTTTATAAGCACCTACCAAATCTACATGCTGACCTTCTTTTAAGTATTTTCCTAAAACCAAAGGCTTAGGAGATAATGTTGCACTAGATATGATATCAACTTCTGAAATTTTATCTTCTATATTTTTAACAGGAACACTTATGTAATTCTCTCCTTTTAATTGGTCACAAATTCTTATTGCTTTTTCATAATTACGCCCCCAAACATAAACTTTTTCAATAGCACGTACCGATGCGTGCGCTTTAATCAAATTCACAGATAATGCACCAGTACCTATCATCAATAAACTTTTAGAATCTTTTCTTGACAGAAATGATGACGCTAAAGCTGAAGCTGCTGCTGTTCTTTTAACCGTTAAACTCTTGGCTTCTAAAATAGCTTTTATGCTTCCTTTTATGGCATCTAAATAAATATAAGTTCCTTGTATTGATGGCATATTAAACTGTCCATTTTCTGGACTTACTGTTACTATTTTAACTCCTGCATTCTTACTGGGGTTCCAAGCAGGCATTAATAATAATGTTGAGTCAGATTTCAATTCAGGATTTGGAAAATCATGATGGTGCCTCATAGGCACTATTATCTCATTACAAGAAAACATTTTTTTTAACTCGTTTACTAACTCTAAAAACACTGTATTTTGCTCAATAAACGTGTCTGATATTTGTAGAATTTCATTCATGATACTAAAAGTATTAAATTCTTAAAAACTACATTCAATATTACCATAATAAAGAATAATATTATACAAACTATAGCTAAAATAGTATCACTAGCTATTTCTGAGAGCTAGTATCTTTATGTTATAAATTATTTTTTATGAAACATCTTAGAAATACAATTGTATTCGTTTTTTTAGCCTTTATTGGTTTAGCATGTAAATCTTCAAAAGAAGATATTAAAGTTCAAAATTTTAAAACTCAATTACAAACTTTATTTCCAAAAGCTGAAATTGATTCTATAGCAAGTAAAGATCATTTTAGTGAATCATATAGAGTTATTTTAGATCAAAACCTCAATCCTAAAAATCCTTCAGAAGGGACTTTTAAGCATTATATATATGTTTCACATAGTGCTTATGCTAATCCTACTGTTTTAATCACTGATGGTTATGCTTCATATAATAGAACTAGTGAAATAAGTAAAGTATTTAAAGGAAATCAAATTATTGTAGAGTATCGTATGTATGGTAAATCAAGACCAGAACCACTTCCTTGGAAACACTTAACAAACGATAATGCTATTGAAGATTACCATAATCTTGTTACCAAACTTAAAACTTTGTACAAAGGCAAATGGATTTCTTCAGGAATTAGTAAAGGAGGAGAAACTACGTTAATTTACAAATCAAAATATCCAAACGATATTGATGTTGCTGTTCCTTATGTTGCTCCTATGATTAATGGATTAGAAGACCAACGTACTACTAATTTAATTAACTCTGTTGGAAGCTCTGAATGTAGAGACAAGATTAAAAACCTACAAAGAAAAGTTTTAAAAAATAGAACAAAAGCACTTGATGCTTTTAAGGAAATTGCAGCTAAGAATAATTTACAATTTAACGAGGTTCCACATGAAGAAGCTTTAGAATATGCTGTTTTAGAGTTTCCTTTTTCATTCTGGCAATGGAGAGGCGGTAACTGTGAAGAAATTCCTTCAATTGATGCGCCTATTAAAGATTTAGTAAACTACATACATAAAGCTGTGGGTATTGGATTTTATTCAGATAAAGGTTATAAGAAATATCTTCCTTCATTTTATCAGCACATGAGAGAATTAGGATATTATGGGTTTGATTTTGCCCCTGTAAAAGATTTACTAAAAGTAGTTACAAGTACCTCTAACAAAAGATTTGCTCCTAAAGATGTAGATCTAACTTACAATTCAAAATATATTAAGGATGTTAGAAACTATGCTGAAAATAAAGGTAATAATATTTTATATATTTATGGAGCATACGACCCTTGGGGTGCATGTGCACCAACTCCAAAGCCAGAAGTTGATGCCCTTAAAATGGTTTTAGCTAACTCAGATCATAGCACTAGAATTAAACATTTTTCTAAAAAAGATCAAGATAAAATATATGCTAAACTTCAAAGTTGGTTAGGTGAAAAAACACAGATTTATAAATTATACAATAATTAAACAACAAACCAAATGATTGGAATTGGAGGTTCAACAATAGCTGAAGAATTAGCAAAAATAAAACCCAATATTAATGATATTCAACCAATACAAAAGGAAGAATTTCAACAACGTATACAAAAAGCTTCAAGCTTATTAAAGAAGATGAATGCCCAAGCCATGTATTTACATGCTGGTACTAACTTATTTTATTTCACTGGTACTAAATGGAACTCTAGTGAACGTATGGTAGGTGCTATTTTATTTTCAAATGGAGATATAGAATATATAGCTCCTAAATTTGAAGAGGGTACTATTCTAGACTTTATGCTTATTCAAGGAAAAGTACAATGCTGGGAGGAACATGAAAGCCCATATGAGCTATTTATAGCTCTATTGGAAAAAAGAAATATTAACGGTGGAACAGTTTTTATAGACGAAGCTACTCCTTTTTTTGTTTCTAATGGTATTTCTAAACTTACAACAAGTTACAATTTTGAAGATGCTAAAACTATTACTGCTTCTTGTAGAATGGTAAAATCTAAAGCCGAAATAGCTATTATTCAACGTGCAATGGATATAACTTTAGAAGTTCAAAAAGCAACTGCACGAATTTTACATATAGGAATCAGTACAAAAGAAGTTACAGAGTTTATCCACGAGGCACACAAGCGCTTCGGCATACCTTCTGGTTCTTATTTTTGTATAGTTCTTTTTGGAGTAGATTCTTCTTTTCCACATGGTGTAAAAACCCCGAAAGATTTAGAAGAAAATGAAATTGTTTTAGTGGATACTGGATGCCAATTACATGATTACATTTCAGACATTACTAGAACATATGTTTTTGGTACTCCTACTAACAAACAACGTGAAATATGGAATATTGAAAAAGAAACTCAACTAGCAGCTTTTAATGCCGCTCAAATTGGTAATTCTTGCGCTTCTATTGACAAAGCTTCCAGAGCTGTGTTAGAAAATAATAAATTAGGTCCAAATTACAAGTTACCTGGACTTCCACATAGAACGGGACATGGAATTGGTCTAGATATTCATGAATGGCCATATATTGTTAGTAACGATTCAACTATTTTAGAACCAGGAATGTGCTTTAGTAATGAACCTATGATTTGTGTTCCTAGAGAGTTTGGAATTCGACATGAAGATCATATTTACATGACAGAAAGTGGTCCTAAATGGTTTACAAAACCAATGCTTTCTATAGATAATCCGTTTGGAGAGTAATAACACTTATATAAAAAAGGCTACCCTCTATGTATGGGTAGCCTTTTTAATTTATATCACATTTATATGATTAGAAACTCATACTTATGTTTACAGTAACTCCCGTACTTTCAGGAACATTTCTACAAACACCTCCTACGCAAACTAAACCTCCACGCTGTCTTCCATAATTCAAAGCAAACCTATGTGATTTGTATGTATAACTTCCTCCTAAATTGTAATAATGGATTTTTTTAGACACATCTGTACTTCCATAATTATAAATATCACTAACATAAAAAGCTAAATTTGATGAAGTATTAAACTCTACAGTACCTCCAGTCCAATTCTTTCTATCATCTTTAGTCCATAAATGTTGAGCTTCAAAACGAATGGATTTTCCATTTCCTATTTTAAATGTTGACTCACCAACTAAAATATCAGCTCTTACCTCTCCTGCTTGCTCTTCTATAAAACGTTTATTATAATATTGGTTTACATAATAAAAAATACTACTCCATTTTTTTGACCATTTTTTACGAACTTCTAAACTTACCTCAGAAAAATATTTTTCTCCAAAACCTAAAAGAGAAGTATCATAATCAAAATTATTAAAATCTACATCTCCTTTTAACCCTGCCCAATAAGAAGCATTTACAGCTATTTTGGTTCCGTACTTCCCTCCTAAAAGAGTTTTTTTCTTTATTTTATAATACAAATCCATTTGCCCTCCTATTTCTCCTAACTTCACTAAAGTAGGGTCTATAAAAGAAATTTGAGGTTGCGCTTGATATACATATATATTCGTTAACAGATAATCATGTTGTTTAGTAAGCCCTGGAATGTAATTTATAATATTTTGATTAAAATTTTCCTTTACTGCATCTCTTTCTGAATAGAAGTTAGCATTTTCCATTCTTCTTAAAGTAACATCAATACCTAAACCTTTTTTAGCATATCCTAAGTTTAATAAAAAAGAGTTTCCTTTTTTAGCATTTCTTACATTTCCAAAAACATAAATAGCATCTTCTCCTTTCGTTACATATTCAGCGTTAGAATAGAAATTACCTGAAGAAAAATCTACTCTCCCAGAAAAGCTATTTGTTAATGAATTAAATTTAGGTGTCAAGATTTCATTCTTTTGGTTTCTTCCAAGATAACTAACTCCGAAAACCAAATTAGAATTTTCAAAACTCAATAATTGTGATAAATCTATATTAGAATCAAATCCAAAAACTGTTCCATCTGAATATTTAAAACCGGCTCTCTGTTGTCCAAAAACAGCTGTTACATCGATATAATCTGTTGGGAAATATTTTACACGAGCTCCCCTTAAAGCATTATTAATCCCTAATTGCCTATTCTCCCATGTTCTAAAAATCAATCCACTTCCAAATTGTTCATAAAAATGACCAACTGTAAGATTTATTTTTTCTGATTTGTAACCAGCATAATAAAGACCTAAATTAGTTTTTTCAAAACCTGGATAATAATTTAACAAAGCCATTGGTGAATAACTTTCTACCTGTAATCCTGCATAAAAATTTTTATATCCATATTCAACAGTTAAATAATTATTAGATCTAAATCTATTTGGAGCAACAAAATCCCCAGTTTTTGAATCATCCATATAATATTGTGAGTTAGATTCAAACCCTATTGATAAGTAATCGTTTTCTTGAGCATTTAATAAAAAGCTTAAAAAAACAAAGCAAAGTGTTAGTAGGTTGTTTTTCATGATCTTAATCTACATTCTTTTTAATTATTTCATAAAGTTCATCTTCAAACCCAGGTGAATACCCCGAATGCCTGTATATAATTTTATTATTCTTTACAACTAACAACTCAGGCACAGTATTGATATTTAAAGCTCTTTGTAATTCTTGATTTTTATCTAAAAGAATTTTATAATCCCAAGCTTTTCCATTCGCTAGAGCTTTTACTCTTTTTTGAGATCTAGAATCATCAGTTGAAATAGCTATTAATTCTACATTTGTTTCCTCTTGCCATTCGTCATATACATCATTAATTGCATCTAACTCATTTAAACAAGGTACACACCAGGTAGCCCAAAAACTAAGAATGGTTATTTTGTCTTTCGAAATTTCATCAGAAATATTAACAGAAATCCCTTTTAAATTATGAAGTCTCTTGTTTGGTACAGTTTTTTGTGAATAGCTCATTATAGTAGTTAATAACAAGCAGAATAAAATAATTTTTTTCATTTTTAAGTTTTTCATTTAACATTATGTTTACATCTATTATGTAACAAAAAGAAAGATGTTTTCCCTACAAATATTTTAATATTTAGACTAAAAAAGTGTGAAAGTATGTTAATTATTTCGGTTAAGTTTAAATTTTTAACTAAAAAAAAATAGAGTTATCAAAAAAAACGTAAAAAAAATGTAGGGTAAATTAGTTTTTTGTTGTTTTATAGTCAACAAATTAAGAACTATATAAATTATGAAAACAACAAAATTATTTTTAAGCTCTATTGTTTGCGCTTTAACTTTTACTCTTTTTATGGCATGTTCTGCTTCTTCTGATGCCGATCCTGGTAATGAAGAAACTGTAAAAAGTGTTGAAATAAAAAAAGACAAAGACGGTGATATTATTTTTACTGGTGAGGTTGTAAAATTTACTGTTATTGCTAACGGAGGTATAAATGTTACAACAAGTGCTACTATTTATGTAAATGGTGATAAAATTAGTGGTGACTCATTTAAACCAACAACTGCTAAAGCATATGAAGTAAAAGCTATTTACAAAAATGTAACAAGTAAAAACAAACTTAACTTAACTTGTGAGGCTAAAGGAGCTACTTTTCAAAAGAATGTTGTAGTTGAAGACTATACAGGTGCTTGGTGTGGTTGGTGTCCAAGAGTTTCACATGCATTGAAACTAGTAAGCGATAAAACAAGCAACATGATTCCTATTGCCGCACATATTGGTGATAACATGGAGAATAAATATTCAAAAGAATTAGCCAAAGCTTTTGATGTTAAAGGATACCCTACTGCTTATGTTGATAGAGCTAAATTATGGTCAAGTCCTGAACCACAAAACACTGCAGAAATTTTAAATTTAATAAAAGACAATGCTGTTTTAGGTATTAAAATGGAATCTACTTTAAATGGTACAGACATGAACCTTAAAGTTAGTGTTAAGTTTGGAAACACTTATGCAGGAAAACTAAAACTAACTGTTTTTGCTCTTGAAGACGGTATTGTATTAAGTCAGAAAAACTATACAAGTTATTATGGTGGAGCTTCAGATATTGCTGACTTTAAACACAACTATATTTTAAGACATTCTTTTACAAGCGTTCTAGGAGATGAAATTGACTCTAAAGAAACAGTAAAAGATAATGTTTACACGAAAGAATTTAAAGGAAGTGTACCAAGTACAATCAAAGATTCTAGTAAAATGAGTTTTGTTGCTATCGTTTCTAATGGAGACACTAAGGCTGCTATAAATTCAAGAAGTGCTAAAGTAAGTACTTCTAATAATTTTGAAGTAAAATAATTAGTAAGTATAAACTAATAATAAGAAGTGACTGTCTTGTAAAACAGTCACTTTTTTTATTCTACTAACATAAAGTTATATTCATTAAATGCCACTCCATAAAAACCTTTCTTTAGTTTTATATTTAGCACCTACTTTTTGGTAAAACTGAATTGCTTCTTTATTAAAACTAGGAGTTTGCCATTGTATACTTGTACAATTTTCAGATTTTGCATGCATCTTTATCTTGTTCATCATTTTAACTCCTACGCCTTTCCCTCTTATTTTTTCCATTAAAAACAAACAATCTAAATACATATAAAATTCAGCATCCCAAGTAGAGAATTGTTTCATAAATGTAGAGTATCCAACTATTTCATCTTTATCTTCTGCCACCAGACAGTTAACAGTTAAAGGCTTTTTAAAAAAACATTCTAAGAACAACTTTTCTTTACCTTTACTATTAAAATCTGATTTTTCATAAATAGCATGCAACTTACATAGTTCTAATAACTCTTTTACATCTTTTTTTTGAATAAACCGTATATTCATTTTTCAGATTTTTAACAAGCACATTCAAATTCCGAGCCCTTTGTAGGTTTAGTGCCATTTGTTGCATATCCATCAAATTTCCACCATTCAATTCCTCCTATGAGTTCCTTCACTTTAAAACCTAATTTAGTCATTTTTAATGCCCCTTTTGTTGATGCATTACAGCCAATTCCATCACAATAACAAACATAAGTTTTAGTTTTATCTAAGCTTTTAGTGCTTTCTTCTGTCATTTCTATATATGGAATGTTTATAGCTGTTGGAATATGTTCTTTATCAAACCCAAACTTTCTCCTTGCATCTAAAGCAATATAATCAGTACCTTTTTCAAAAGCTTCATATAAATCTGAAGGATCCATTTCATAATTTAATTTGTTTTCGTAAAATTCAATTTGTTTTTGTGCTTGTTTCATCTAATATTGGTTTTAAAAAATTTCGTTCATAACTAATAATACATTTAGTTTTATATGCAAATTCATATGCCTTTTTACAAGCTGTATCTGTTTCACTATCTATTCTATATTTTTCATACATTGAAAGTGATTTAAAACTAAATAAAGCTACTGCAATATTATTTGCACCTTCATGAGGTAAAAAATATCCGTGGTGTATCCCTTCAAACTTTTCTACTAAAGGAATCCACATTTTTGCATACTTTTCAAACTCTTTTACTTTAATATGGATCAATTGTATATTTTAAGTAACAGGTTATCATTTTCTTGATTTATATTGACAAATATATAATCACATTTGTTGTCTATTAAAAAATTAAAATGAGCATTATGCATCTATGATTGATTTTTTTTCAACTAAAGTATATTCATATTATTGTAACTTTGATTTTATGGAAATAAAGTATTTTAGGTTGATTAAAACTATAGCTGAAGAAGGAAGTATTGCTAATTCAAGTGAAAAGTTATTTTTAACGCAATCTGCCTTAAGTCATCAACTAAAAGATTTAGAAGAACAACTAGGGTTTAAGGTATTTCATCGTACTAGAAACAAATGGTCGTTAACTGAGGAAGGTATTGAACTTTACAACTTAGGGAATTCAATTTTAAAAAGTATCGATTCTAGTTTCAAAAATATTGAAAACATAAGAGCTGGTTCTACAGGTACAATTAAAGTAAGTACTGAGTGTTATTCATTTTATCAGACTTTACCTCGTTTTATTCAAAAAATGGGAATCTTATACCCTGATATTAATCTAGATTTAATTCTTGAGGCTACGCATCAACCAATTACAAAATTACTATCCAATGAAATTGACATAGCCATAGTTACTTCTAAACCTAAAAATAATTTACTAACTAGCATTGATATTTATGAAGATAAAATTTTTGCAATAATGCACAAAGAAAATGAACTAAGTAAGTTAGACTATCTTACTGTAAGTGATTTTTCAAATGTACATTTAATAATACATTCTTATCCTTTAGAAACTGTTTCAATTTATGAGAAATTATTAAAGCCAAACAAAATTATTCCTGCTAAAATTTCTGCCATACCACTTACAGAAGTCGCTTTAAAAATGGTTGAAGCAAATTTTGGAATAATGTGCCTTCCTAAATGGACTTTAAAATCGTTTAACATCTCCAATGATATTGTTTTTAAAAAAATAGAAAAAAAAGGATTAAAAAGGAATCATTTTTTAGTTATTAGGAAATCGGATAAAATTAAAAAATATATTCGCGATTTTATTTCAAATTTTACTGATGAATTTTCAATCGAATAATTCTTTCAAAATAAAAAAAAGTAATGGTTTTAAATAACTATTTCTTTTTGAGTATTCTATACTAAAACTTGTTGTTCAATAATTTTAATTACTTTTTTTGACCAAAGCATTTTAAAATGTCCTGTTCCCTCTATTTCAATAAATTTAGAACTTTTTATTAAAGAACTTACTGATTTAGTTTTTTCTATTGGAATTACTTTATCAAATTTATCATGGATCAACGTAACATTTTTCATTTCGATATCTTTAATAATAGTACTCGCATTAAGTGTTAGTGGATCGTATTTTGTTGTCGTTTTTCTTATTTTATTAATCAATAATTTAGTTGTTTTAGGTATTAAACCAAATTCAGCAACAGCAAGTTCAATAAACTCTATAAATTTTAAAGGTGTTGTTAAAATAATCATCTGCTTCACTTTATACTTTAACGAACTCATAGCTGTAAAAGTAAACACTGATCCCATTGAATGAGTTATCACTAAATCATAGTCTTCTTTTTGTAAAAACACCTTTACTAAATCAGACATTTCAAAAAAACTTGTTTTTTTCTTTGTACTGGCTCCATGACTAGGTCCATCAAAACTTACAACTTTATACCCTTTTTTTGTTAATTCAGGAATGATTGCTCCAAAATTAGAAGCTCTTCCTCCCCAACCATGAATGAGTAATGCTTTCTTATCTCCAGCTCCCCAGTTATACTCCTTGATATTAAATTTTTTAAATCGAATTATACTTTCGTTTGCTTTTTCTAATATCGATTTTTCAAATGTTCTTATTTTCCTGTTTTTAGGTTTTGATATAAAGTTAAATGCAATTCTTGCTGCTAGTTTTGGAGAAACTTTCTGTAACGTATTAAATACTTTTTTTAAGTTCATTTGTAATGATTATTAATAATCTTACAAAACTCCATTATTTTAGTGTTTTTTACATGACACATTTGTGTCAATATTACATTGAATTAACTTTTTCCTAATTCTAGTTAATGTTTGTCTTTTTATACCTAAAAAAGAAGAAAGGTGTGTAAGTGAAATACGGTTTAGAATATCTTTATTTCTCGAAATAAAGTTAGTATACCTTTGTTCAGCGTTCTCAAATAAAAAACTCTCTATTCTATTTTGTCTTGAGTTCAGATAATTTTCAGCTATCAACCTACCAAATTTTTCGAAACTCTTATATTTGGAATATGATTCTTGTATTAAATTAAATGGAACATTTACTAATAACGATGATTCTATAGTTTGGATATAGTACTTAGAAGGAGCTTGTTTGATAAAAGCGTTATAATCTGCGGCATAAAAATTCTCTTTTATAAAAGTAACTGTTATTTCTTCTCCTGTATTATTTATATAAAAAATTCTTAATAGTCCTTTAAAAACAAACCCTAAACTTTCTTGGATCTGTCCAGCTATTAAGTAATTTTTCTTGGCTTTTAACTTTGTTACAGTAACTTTAGTAGTATGGAAGTCAATTTCATCATAATTTAAATCAGGACAAACCTCTCTTAAAGCACTTGAATAAGCCTGAATTGGTTTAATTGCATTATTTATTTCCATTTCCCTTAAATTTTCTAGTTACTTTTCTATTTTTAATTTGATACTGTTTTATATTTTTTTAGCTGATAAACAGAAAACAAACCAATAATAAGCTCAGCTATAACTCCAAAAACATATCCATTTGTTGGAATACCATCCATAATAATGCTTAATATTCGCCCAGTAGCTAAAGTCAACATAAATAAAATATTTAGTTGTGTAGCACTTTTCCAGTATTTTTCTTTAATAATACCTACTAACCAAATACAAGAAATCCCGATATATAAACACATAATTGCTTTAAGTAAATTAGAAAGATCTATCGTACTTACTTCTATGTTTAAATTGGTAGATAATATTGACGGTGTTCCATAAATAATCGCAGTTGGTACTACAATCAATAAAGAAATAACAAGATGCAAATTTTTAAAAAATAGAATTCCTTTATAATTCATTTAAATAGTATGTTTTCTTTAATTAGTACATAGCTCTTAATCTATAATATTTTCCATAATCACATACTCTATTCCTCCTTTGTTAAATTTATTCGTTGTAGCTTTTAAATCAAATTTTTTATAAAATTTTTCTTTTTCAACTCGAGCATTACACCATATTCTTTTAGCTCCTTCTTTTTTAATAACATTTATAATGTTTTTTAATAAAACTGTACCATGACCTAACCCTTGATATTCAATTAATGTTGCAAATTTTCTAAATTGAACTTCATTATTCTTAGTAAACAGTGATATTATTGAGGTTATTTTACCATTTACAAATAAACCAAAATGCCTTGCATTCATATCTCCTTCTAATTTAACATAGGATATTGGCATATTAGGCCACATAACTTTATGCCGAATAGGTAAAACATCAGAGGAATTTATTTGTCTAACTTCTGTAGCCATAGTGTTTACTTATTTTTTTCTTTTGTGTTATCTAAATGGTGGTCCAGAAACCCAGCCAACAATAGATTGTCGTGTTCCTTTTGTTATTGGTGTAACTCTATGCATAATAAATGATGGAAATATTACAATAGTTCCTTTTTCTCTTGGAGCAGTAACTATTTCTTTATTAACCATAAATTCTAAATCACCTCCTTCATAATCATTCGGATCAGATAATTGAATGGTCATACTTAACTTTCTTGCAGAAATTTCACCAGCTCCAAAATCTAAATGCCAATCAAAAAAATCTCCTTCAGAATACCTAGTAAGTTGTAACTCTTGATGAAACCCTAATAAATCAAACCAATATCTTTCATTATTAGTATTGATAGCTAAAGAAGCTAATTTGCTATATATCCAATCATTTTCAGGAATATTATCAATAAACATAACCGAACTTTTTCGCAAGTCATCATTATATTTTTCATCTCCACTTATAGTAGCTTTGATAGTTGATTCATCACTCCAAAAACTAATTATCTTTTCAATTTCATGAGGTAAAAATAGACCTTGGTAATAAACAAATTCTGCAAAATTATGTTTAAGTGGCAATCCAAAAGGATAATTAATTGACATAGTACAAACTGATTAAACGTTATGATATTAATTTCAAATGAGTTTACAAGATAGTATTAATTTAAAAAATTAATACTTTTTTATAACAAGTAATTCATAATAATGAAACACCACTAACACTAAATCTATAAAACCGGTAAGTAGTTTTAAAATACCTAAAACAATGAAGTAATAATATCTTTAATGGTAATACTTTCTGCCTCTGCTTTATAGTTTTTTACCATTCTATGAGAAAGTATTGGAACAGCAACAGCCTGTACATCTTCTATATCTGGTGAATATTTTCCAGAAACAGCTGCAAAAGCTTTAGCAGCTAAAATTAAATTTTGTGATGCACGTGGCCCTGCTCCCCAATCAATATATTTTCTTACAAAATCAGTTGCTTTTTCAGATTTAGGTCTTGTTTTACCTACTAATCCAACAGCATACTCAATAACATTATCTGCTACAGGGATTTTACGAATTAACTTTTGAACTTCAATTATTTCATTCGCAGAAAAAATAGAATTTACAGTTTGATTAATTATAGATGTAGTGCTTTTTACAACTTCTACCTCTTCTTCAAAAGTTGGGTATTCTAAGTTAATAGAAAACATAAACCTGTCTAACTGTGCTTCAGGTAATGGATATGTACCTTCTTGCTCTATTGGATTTTGAGTTGCTAACACAAAAAAAGGTAAATCTAATTTATAATGCTGTCCAGCAACTGTTACTGAACGTTCTTGCATTGCTTCTAATAAAGCTGCTTGAGTTTTAGGAGGTGTTCTATTAATCTCATCTGCTAAGATTATATTTGAGAAAATTGGCCCTTTTATAAACTTAAATTGACGATTCTCATCTAAAATTTCGCTTCCTAAAATATCAGAAGGCATTAAATCTGGAGTAAACTGAATTCTTTTAAAGTTAAGCCCTAAAACATCTGAAATGGTATTTACTAATAAGGTTTTAGCTAATCCAGGAACACCAATTAATAGTGAATGTCCTCCACAAAAAACAGATAAAAGTGTAAAGTTAACAGCCTCTTGCTGTCCTATAATTACCTTTCCAATTTCTTGTTGTAATTGTGTGTATTTTTTAACTAAATTATTTACAGCAGTTACGTCAGACATTTTACTATTGTTTTTATATAAGTATCCGCTCAAAAGTAAGGTTTCATCTTTAAACTATTGAGCGGATATCTATGAATTATTTTTATTATTTATTTTCTTTCTTCCAATCTTTTTTAAATGTACATTTTTTATACTCGTTCCCTAGTTTAATATAGGTTTCTTGTATTTTTTCTTTTGACCATTTGGTAACAGTTTCTTCTTTTTTCTTAGCTAAAGCAAATTGTTGCATTCTAACATAATCTTCAACAATATCAGCTTTATGAGTATCTGTTCTATTCTTCATAAAGATAACTTTGTACATTTTCTCTCCACCTCTAGTTTCATCATAAAAAACATCAGATAAATCACCTTGTTTTAATTCACTAATTCTAGCAAATAAATCTGGTGGCATTCTTGTTAATTCAAATGTCGGCTCTTGTGTATATGGATTAACTAATAAACCTCCGCTATTTTTCGTATCATCATCTTCAGAATATTTTTTTACAGCCTCATCAAAAGTAATCTTACCTTCTTTTACTTCAGCTACTATTCTTTCAATCTCATCTTTTGTTTCCTTTAATTTTTCGTCAGAAATTTCTGGCTGCATTAAAATATGAGATACTTCTCTACCTTTACCTTTTATTTTATGTAATTGAATAATATGATATCCAAAAATAGTTTTAAAAGGCTCTGAAATCTGACCTTCATCTAAAGAAAAGGCTACTTCCTTAAACTCTTTTATAAATTGAGTTTCTTTAGTTATAACTCCCATGTTCCCCTGATTACGAGTTACACTAGGGTCATCAGAATTAATAATAGCTTTTAATTTAAAACTAGAACCAGCTTCAACTTCTTTTTTTATTTTGTTTAATTTCTCAACAACTCTATCGCTTTCTTCTTTTGTTGCTTCAGCATATAAAACCAGTTGAGCTAAACCTACTTCTGCAGGAATTTCAGGTAGTTCATTTTTTTCTTTCAAACCATTAAAATACACACGTACTTCTTCAGGAGTTACATCAATTTTTTCTGTTATTTTTTGTTGCTCCTTCTCTATTAGAGTATTCTCTCTCTGAACTTTAGCTAACTCTCTTTTTAAATCTTCAACATCATTAAAACCATAAGCTTCAACTACCTTTTTTTCACTTCCATATTCATTTGTAAAAAAAGCAATACTACGATTTACTCTACTATCTACTTCACTTTGTGCAACTGTTATACTATCAATAACAGCATGGTGAGCTAATAGTTTTTGCTGCATTAATTCTTCTAACATTTCACAATCAGTAATTGTAATTTTACCTTCACTACGAAGTTTTACTTCTTGTTTAAATTTATCTATATCAGAATCTAAAACAATATTTTTACCAACTACAACTGCTACACCATCAATCTTGTTTTGTTGTGCTTTTAAGGTTAGTACAGTTAAAAATAAAGTTAGTAAAAGGCTAGTATTCTTTAAAGTTTTTGTTTTGAATAGCATCATTTATCAGCGTTTTTTCAATCTCTCTTATTAATTCTAATTTTCGTTTATGTAAAATAATTTGTTTTATTCTAATATTTACATGACTCAAAGGAGCTGTTTCATTTTTTTTCAAAATATTTTTTACAGCGACCAAATATACTCCTAAACTATCTTCTTTTTGTATGAATTTTGATATTTTTAACAGTTTTTCTTTTAATTCACTACGAAATGGAGGTATTTTTCGTTTTAAATAATCAATAGTTACCCAAGAAGTATCTTGCAAACGATATGATTTAAAACTCAACAAGTACTTTTCTAAATCTTCTTTATCTTCTTCTTTTTCAGATTTAAAATTTTTAACAATTTTATCTTTATCTAAATGGTCATTTCCAAAAAACAAATAATCAAATTGTAATAGCTCATCATTCAATCTAAAATTATCTTTATTTTTTTCATAATAAGATCTCACTTCACTTTCAGAAACTATTGTATCTAACTGTTGTTTTATTAGTTTTTCTTTATACCCATTTATGTATAAACCAGCTTTGTAATCATTAACTAATTTCTCAATTTCAAGGCTACTTATTTCAGATATATTTTCTTCAGCCTTATTTAAAAAAAGTTGTTGTTTAGCCCATGAGTTTATTAACCCCTTTACAACAACAATACTATCTTGTTTTGATAAATTTTTTGGCAGTAGATTTTTAATATCTTTTTTATAAAGATGGGTGTTATATACTGAAGCTATTAATTTTCCTTCTTTTGTTCTTTGTTTTTTTAAAGTGATCAAATCACAAGAAATAAAAAAAAATGTGCTTAGTAATAGTAGTAGAAAATAATTTTTCACTTTTTATTGATTATATATTTGTTTTAATTTTTTAAGTTCTCTTTTTCTAATTCTTATAACATTATTCTTTCTTAGGTCTTTTATCCAATCATCTTCTAGTTTTTTTTGATAATCACTTATTACCTCTCCTTTAATATCTTCTAGTTTCTTTTGCTTATAGTTTCCTTTTGTTTTATTAAAAAAACGTTGCAAACCAATAGAATCATTAGCTGATTTTTTCCATATTTTTTGTTGCATTAACTCAAATAAAAGTAACCCCTCTTTATATTCAGTTAGTGTATGTTTATACTCTGGTTCTTTGTTTACTAAATCTTCTTTAAAGTAATTAAAAATCTCTTCATTTTTAAATCCCTCAAATAATAATCCAATATCCTCTTTTCTTCTATATCTAATATAATCAAAAAAAGCTTTTTGTTTAATTTTTTTATTATTTATAGAAAGTAAGTTATCATGTGTTAATTGCATTTTAGACAATTCTTTTATTGATTTATTTGTGAAAATTTCAAAATTTTTATCATAAATACTTATATCATATTCCTTTTTTAATTTGTCAAGAACTGCCTTCTGAGATACTCTTAACCTATCAGAACTTTTAACTTTTTTCTCAATAGTTACTTTCATATTATCAAAAGAGTTAATAGGGTAAGTTTTTAATAGTTTTACAATATGCCACCCAAACTTAGTTTTAAAAGGTTTACTAACTTCATTTATTTTTTTTAAAGCTAATACATTTACCTCAAAATCTTCAACCATTTTACCAGTTCCAAACTTTGGAAGTTTTCCTCCTAATTGTGCAGTTCCAACATCTTCTGAATATTTTTGAGCAATTTCTTCAAAAGATTCACCTTTTTTAATCTTCTTATACAATGAATCTATTTTTGCTTTTCCTACTATAGATCTATCTCTAGCTAAAATATGAGCTACTTCAAATTCACCTTTTGACTCTCTTTTTCCTGTTACTTTTAAAATATGATAACCGAATCTAGTTTTAAACGGATTTGATACTCCTTGCAAGTCTGTTTTATAAGCGTTATCTTCAAAAGGATATACCATTTTAAATGCTGAAAAGTACCCTAAATTACCTCCATTAAACTGCGCTGAAGGATCTTCTGACATTTCTCTTGCTACCTTAGCAAATGATTCTCCAGACACAACTCTATTTCTAATTTCTATAATTTTATTATACGCTTTTAATGTATCTGCACTTGTTGCTTTTTTAGGTAATCTAACTAATATATGACTTGCTTTTACTTCATTTTTAATTCGTGAGTAAGCCTCTTTTACCATTTTATTAATTGACTCTTGATCTTGTAAATAAGGAGCAATCAATTGTTTTTTATACCCTTCTAATTCTCTCTTATAAGCTCTTACAGTATCTAAACCTAATGAATACGCCTCATTTACTTTTAACTTATAATTTATATATAAATCAAGATATTTATCAATATTTTTAGAATCTTCATCAACAACAAGTCCCAAGTTTTTTTCATAAACCCTTTTAAACTCTGAAACTGATACAGGTTTTTTATTAACACTAAACAATTCTTTTTTACTTTGTGCAACAATTGTTAAACAACAAAATAAAATAGCTATACTTAAAACTTGTTTTTTCATAAATTGCTTTTTATAAAGAAATAATACCTTTTATTAATTCTGCTTTTTTATAATACGAAATTACTTCATCAGAACTTTTAACCGTTAAATGTATAGAAACACTAACATATTTACCTGTTCTTGAATTTTTTGTACTTATTACTGCTCCCCCACTATTAAATAAACTTTGTACTTCATCTACTTGTTTACCGTCTGTAGGAACGATAAATTTATATAAATATTTTGTAGGAAAACTACTTGTATCCTCTAATTGTGATTTTAATTTACTGTAAAACGCTTCTCTATCTGACATAATTATTTCATTTATCATATTTTTTATCAGAAAAAATATTTAAACTGATAAAGCACAAAATTACACTATTTATTAAATTTATAAATTGAAACTTTTATTTTTGCACGATGCAACAAAAAATAGTTCTAATTGGTGGACCTGGTACAGGGAAGTCATCTATCTTAAAAGAGTTTATTAAAAGAGGTTACGAATGTATGCCTGAAATTTCAAGAGAAGTTACCTTAACTGCTCAAAAAGAAGGGATTGACCAACTTTTTCTTGACCAACCTTTACTTTTTAGCCAGATGCTTCTTGAAGGAAGAGAGAAACAATATTTAGATGCTACTCAATCTGAAAAAGAAATTATATTTTTTGATAGAGGAGTTCCAGATGTTCATGCTTATATGAATTATTTAGGTACTGATTACCCTGATACTTATATTAAAAAAAGTAATCAGTGCACTTACGACAAAGTTTTTATGTTAGCTCCGTGGGAAGAAATTTACAAATCTGACAACGAACGATATGAAACTTTTGAACAAGCTGTAAAAATAGATCGTTACTTAAGAGAAACTTACGAAGAAGTTGGATATACTATAATTGATGTTCCTTTTGGCTCAGTAAAAGAACGTTGTGATTTTATTTTACACTCGTTGAAAAACGATGTCTAGCAAAGCTTTACATATACTTAATCAATATTGGGGGTATACTTCTTTTAGACATCCACAAGAAGAAATTATAAACGCAGTTTTAAATTATAAAGATACAATTGCTTTATTACCAACAGGGGGAGGAAAATCTATTTGCTTTCAAATTCCGGCACTAATAAACGAAGGTGTTTGCATTGTGATTTCTCCATTACTTGCTCTTATACAAGATCAAGTTGAAAGCTTAACAAAAAGAGGTATTAAAGCTACTACAATCCCTTCTGGTAGTTCTCAAGACGAAATAATTACATTGTTTGATAATATTCGTTTTGGAAATTACAAGTTTCTATATTTATCGCCCGAACGTTTACAATCTAGGTTTATTCAAGAAAAAATCAAACAATTAACAGTTAATTTAATTGCTATTGACGAGGCGCATTGTATTTCTGAATGGGGTCATGATTTCCGTCCTTCATATACTAACATTTCTATTTTAAGAGAGCTACACTCTAATATTAACATTATAGCTTTAACAGCATCTGCTACTAATAAAGTAATAGATGATATTAAATTTTACCTTGAATTAAAGTCTTGTAATCTTTTTAAAAAATCTTTTAACAGACAAAATTTAGCATATCAAATTTTTAACACAGAAGATAAGCTATATAAAATCACTCAAATATTCACTAAAATAAAAGCACCGGCTATTGTATATGTTTCTTCTAGAAATAGAACTAAAGAAATTAGTGCTTATTTAAATGCTAAGGGGTTTAAAAGTAGTTTTTATCACGGAGGACTTTCTGCTCTTGAGAAGCAAATCTCTTTTGATAATTGGATGTCAGAATCAACTCCCATAATGGTAGCTACAAATGCGTTTGGCATGGGAATAGATAAATCTAATGTACGTGTAGTTGTTCATTTAAATCTACCTTCATCATTAGAAAACTATATTCAAGAAGCAGGTAGAGGTGGACGAGATGGTAAAAAAGCCTTTTCAGTTATATTAACTAATAAAAGTGATGTTAATTCGTTAAAAGAACTTCAACAAAAGCAGTACCCAACTATAAACGAAATTAAAATTATTCATAAAAAACTATATCAACATTTTCAAATATCAAAAGGAGAGCATATCGAATCTTCATTTGACTTTGATTTTTTAGCTTTTTCTAATAAATATAACTTCATCCCCAACAAAGTTTCTAATACGCTACAACTATTAAATAATAATGGAGTTATAACACTCAACTCAAGCTTTAAGCAAAAATCCACCATTCAGTTTATTGCTTCTAGTAAACAAATTATTAATTATTCAAAACATAATTCAACTACTAAAACGTTTATTCAAGCTTTATTAAGAATTTATGGAGGTGTATTTGAACAACCTGTTAAAATAAATGAGTTTTACATTGCAAAAAAAGCTAGTATTACCTCTACAAAAGTTGTACAGCTTTTAGATGACTTAGTAGAAAAGGGATATTTAGAATATAAAAAGTCTACTAAAAACACTGAATTATTCTTTTTACTTCCAAGAGAAGATGATTATATTATTAATCGTATTTCAAAAAACATAAAAGCGTTTTACAAACAAAAAAAACAAAAGGTTAACGATATTACTTTTTTTGTTGAAAATAACACGGTTTGCAGAAGCATTCAGTTATTAAATTACTTTGATGAAGAAACTACTAAAAAATGTGGTATTTGTGACGTTTGTTTAAGGGATAAAAAAGGAATTAAAAATAATATAGAAATTCTTATACTTAACATAATAAAAGAACACAAAGAATTATCCTCTAAAGAAATCTGTACCTTAGTAAAAGTAAAAGAAGGAGACATTTTAATACATTTGCGAAAATTACTAGCCAATGAAATAATTGGTATTACAAACTACAATAAATATTTTATAAAATAATGAGAGATTTACGTATCGTTTTTATGGGAACTCCTGATTTTGCTGTAACTATACTAGAACACTTAGTTACTAACAATTATACTATTGCAGGAGTTATAACTGCAGTTGACAAACCAGCTGGTCGTGGTAGAAAATTAAATCAGTCTGCAGTAAAAAAATACGCGCTATCTCAAAACTTACCAGTTCTACAACCTAAAAACCTAAAAAGTGAAGAATTTCAAGCCGATCTAAAAGATTTAAATGCAAATTTACAAATTGTAGTAGCTTTTAGAATGTTACCAAAATCTGTTTGGGCAATGCCTAAGTATGGTACATTTAACTTACACGCATCACTATTACCAGAATATAGAGGTGCTGCTCCAATTAATTGGGCTATAATGAATGGTGAATCTAAAACTGGAGTTACCACTTTCTTTATTGATGATAAAATTGATACTGGTGAAATTATACTTCAAAATGAAACTTCTATAAGAGAAGATGAAACAGTAGGTGAATTGCATGATAAATTAATGCATTTAGGTGCTAATTTAGTTAAAGAAACTGTTGACTTAATTGCAAAAGGTGATGTTAAAACAACTAAACAACCTGAATTAGAGGAAAAGTCAGCATACAAACTATACCCTCATAACTGTAAAATAGATTGGTCTAAATCATTAAATGATATATATAACCACATAAGAGGACTAAACCCATACCCTGCTGCCTGGACAACAATTAATAATAATGAAGAAGAAATTACAGCTAAAATTTATTCCGTTTCCAAAGAATTTTTGTCGCATGATTATAATAATGGAAAAATAATCACAACAAAATCAACATTAAAAATTGCAGTTAAAGATGGTTTTTTAATAATAAATGAAATTAAGCTTTCAGGAAAAAAACTAATGGACTCAAGAAGTTTGCTAAATGGTTATCAATTTTCTAACGAAGCAATAGCCCTGTAGCCCTTTACTTATAAGGTAATTACAGTTTTCAACAAATAAACAAGTAGGGTTATTAACAATTACCCCCTTTTTATTAACAAAATACCTTTTTTTTTGCGTCAAATGTTGCACAATACCGCATTCCGTCTATATTTGTTGAGCTTATAAAGCAAAAAACATTAATTAATTTTTAAAATCCATTTAAATTATGAACAAATCAGATTTAATCGATGCTATGGCTGCTGACGCAGGAATTTCAAAAGCTGCTGCTAAAGCTGCATTAGATTCTTTAACTTCTAACGTAACTAAATCTTTGAAATCAGGAAATAAAGTTGCTTTAGTTGGATGGGGAACTTGGTCTGTATCTGAAAGAGCTGCTAGAACAGGAAGAAACCCTCAAACTGGTAAAGAAATTCAAATCGCTGCTAAAAACGTTGTTAAGTTTAAAGCAGGAGCTGGTTTAAGCGACTCAGTGAACTAAGATTTTTAAAAAAATCATATCTATATAACAGTATTTAGGCAACTAAATACTGTTTTTTTTTATAATGTGTCACGTTTTAAAAAAGACTCTGTCTTTAAAATATAAACATTAAAACAACACTTATGAAGAATATACTTACAATCATAGCCGTTTTATTTTCTACTACATTCATTTTTAGTCAAAAAACAGTCAATGCTTCAGATATAATGAGAGATATAAAAAATGGTAAGACCATTGAATACTCTAACACTATTATTAAAGGTGAATTAGATTTTACTTTTATGGATAAAGCTTTACCTAAATTACCTAAAAGACGTAAATGGTGGAATAATGGAGGCTCAAATACTATAGAAAAACAAATTAGTAATAAAATTGTTTTTAAAAACTGTACTTTCAAAGATGATGTACTAGCATACATTCCTCATGAAGATAGTGGTTATACATTCATCGCTAATTTTGAAAGTATTACTGTTTTTAAGAATTGTAATTTTGAGCAAAAGGCAATGTTTAAATACTCTGATTTTGAAAGAGATGCAGATTTCTCTGGCTCTAAATTTAATAGTGATACAACTTTTAAGTATGCTAAATTTGACAGAGGTATCTCATTCAAAAACACCTATTTTGATGAACCAGCTACCTTTAAATATTCTGATTTCAATGAATTTGTAAGTTTTGAAAACTCTGTTTTTAATGAAACCGCAACTTTTAAATATACAGAATTTAATGATGGGGTTTCTTTTAATAATGTGAAATTTAAAGAAGATTTAAACCTTAAATACACTAAAGTTACTGGAGAATTTGATATAACTAATATGGAAGTTTCCTATGATATAAACTCTAAATACACCGATATAAACGGAAAAAGTTTCAGTAAATACTTATTGAAAAGTAGACGATAAATTCTGTAACAATAACAAAAAAAAGCTGTTGTAAATTTACAACAGCTTTTTTTTGTTATTATTCCTCTTCATACGAGGTATTCTTTTTTGCTTTTTTACTTCCTTCGTATAATTCGTATTTTACAAAACGACAATCTAAATCTGCATTTTTAAGAGGCACTCGTTTTGACGTTCTTAAACCAACATGTTTTAATGCTTGTATATCTGAGGTTATTAACCAAGCAGTAGAATTACCATAATTATGCTTTAAAGTATCCCCTATCTTCCCATAAAACTCTTCTACATCAATATTTAATCGCTCTCCATAAGGTGGATTAAATAAAATGGTAGTTTTACCAAACACTTCTTTTTTAGAGTTAAAGAAATTTACATGGTGTACCCCTATAAATTCATCTAAATTAGCATTAATTATATTTTGTTCAGCTTTTCTTACGGCAGAAGGAGCCTTATCAAAGCCCATAATTTTAAAGTGTGAGCTTCTTATTTTCTTTAATAATGAATCTTGAATTACAAAATACAAATCTTCATCGTAGTCTTTCCAATTTTCAAAAGCAAAGTGCTTACGATTAATATTTGCAGGTATTTGATTAGCAATCATTGCTGCTTCAATCAAAATAGTTCCAGAACCACACATAGGATCAATAAAATTCTCTTCACCTTTATATCCAGATAACAATACTAAACCAGCTGCTAAAACTTCATTAATCGGGGCAATATTAGTAGCACTCCTATACCCTCTTTTATGCAAGGAATCTCCAGAAGAATCTAATGAAATTGTTAACCATTCTTTATGAATATGGATATGAATTTTTACATCTGGATATTTTAAGTCTACATTTGGGCGCTTTTTATACTTATGCATGAAATAATCAGCAATAGCATCTTTCGATTTTAAGCTAATATAATGTGAGTTAGTAGTAAAATTTCTAGAATTCACAACAGCTCCAATAGCAAAGGTTCCTTCTACATCTAAAAAGCGTTCCCATTTTATACGTTGTATAGCTTCATATAAATCTTCTTCATCAAAAATTTTACTCCTTTTTATAGGTTTTAAAATCCTAATAGCTGTTCTTAAAGCAATATTTGCTTTATACATAAACCCTTTATCTCCTCTAAAAGAAACATTTCTTATTCCTTCTTTTACTTCTTGAGCACCTAGTTTACGAAGTTCATCTACTAAAACACCTTCTAAACCTGCCATAGTTATGGCTGTCATTTTAAAATCTTTCTCCATGTATACCTGTAAAATTTCGTTACAAAAGTACTGCTAATTTATCTACTTATGAATTTTTATTCTTTCATCTTATAAAACGTAAGATTTCATTATTTTTGCTGACTCTTATTATTATGGATACAAAAAAAGATTGGTTTACTTCGTGGTTTGATACACCTTACTATCATATTTTATATAAGCATAGAAATGATACTGATGCGCAATTTTTTATGCGTAACATTACTTCTTTCTTAAAACTAAAGAAAAACAGCTCAATTGCTGATGTTCCTTGCGGTAAGGGAAGGCATTCTGTTTATCTAAATTCTTTAGGGTACAATGTTAGCGGTGGTGATTTAAGTGCTAATAGTATTCAACATGCTAAAGAATTTGAAAATGATTCTTTAGAGTTTGAAGTATGGGATATGCGTAAACCTATTGAGAATAAATACGACGCTATTTTTAACTTATTTACTAGTTTTGGATATTTTGAAGATGACAATGATGATATTTTAATTTTACAGAACTTCAAAAACGGGCTAAAAAAAGATGGTCTTTTAGTTGTAGATTTTTTAAATGTTGAAAAAGCAAAAGCTAATTTAATACCTGAAGAAGCAAAAACTATTGACGGAATTAAATTTAATATAAAAAAAGAGATTAAAAATGGTTTTATTTTAAAGCATATTTCATTTTTTGCAGACAATGAGGAACATACCTATACTGAACAAGTAAAACTTTTAACTTTAGAAAAAATGCACCATTATTTTGATAGGGCTGGATTAAAAGTTCAACATGTTTTTGGTAATTATGCTTTACAAAATTTTAACAAAGAAACTTCTGACAGATTAATACTGATTGCTGAATGAGTTATATTTTATTAATACTTTCTGTTTTACTAGGTTCTTTAATTGTTTTATTTATAAAACCTAGCAACACTTTTGTAAGATTATTACTTGCTTTTAGTGGTGCCTATTTACTATCTGTTACAGTTTTACATCTACTTCCTGAAGTATATACACAAAATACGAACATTAAATTAATTGGTATTCTTATTTTAGGAGGTATCTTAATACAATCTGTATTAGAATCATTTTCCAAAGGGGCTGAACATGGTCATGTTCACATACATTCTGATAAAGAAAAATTCCCTTGGTTATTATTTATCAGTTTGTGTATTCATGCCTTTTCAGAAGGACTCCCTATTCATGACCATGAAGGTCATCAACATAATCTTTTATGGGCTATTTTTATTCATAAAATACCAATTGCTGTTGTTTTAACTACTTTTTTAATAAAAACTAAATACACTAAAAAAACAATGGTTCTTTTTTTAGGTTTGTTTGCATTAATGAGTCCGTTAGGTATTTTTATTTCAGAAAGAATTACTTTTTTTACAAAATACCACTCAGAAATCACTGCTTTTACTATTGGTATTTTCTTACACATTTCTACTATTATCCTATTTGAGGGTTCAGAAAACCATAAATTTAACTTTCAAAAATTCACTGCTATTTTACTAGGAATAATACTTACTATTATTACTGTATAAGATTTTTACTTATATTTAGGTAGTTTAAAGTACTTACTTGTAGGTATATTATACTCTATATTTTTTTCGAACTTTGGAGTATAATAATTAAACCAATTTACTTATGAGACAAAATCCTAATTGGCCAACTTGTAAAAGCGGTAGACCTGGGCAAAATGGCTATTCATCTAAACATCAGAAAAACTTTGATCTTATTACAAAAGAAAGTTTTTTTCACCACAGTAAAAAAAATATAAATATAAAAATCCCTTGCCCTGATAATACTTTTGAATTGAGAAAAGTTTATGACTTTACTGATGATTTACAAAACAATATATTAAACAATCATAAAACTAATGTTAAAGTTTTAGCTTTTCATATAAGTGATGGCACCAATAACAACAGAAGAAATGAACCAATAACTTTTTTTCTTGATGGAGAGGTTAATTTTAACGAAGTAGTCACCCCTTCAACTTGTATGACTGGTAATTTTAACATAGACGAAAGTCAAGGTATTTTAATTATTGTTATTAATGATAATATTGAATGCTTATGTGATAAATTTATTTTTTCATGTAACAGAGAAGACAAAGAAGCCATAAGAAAACCCGAAGAAGCTGGAGGAGGTGTAATTGTTGCTGGACCATAAACAATATGTCAAAAACTCTATTAAAATATTTTATAAATACTGTTATAGCTTTTTTTGCTATATCAGTATTTTCTATTAATCAAATTAAAAAAGATTCTTCCTATATATACTTTACTGAAGGAATTAAATCTATTAAACTCAATAAAGCTGGCTTAGCATATAAATATATTTTAAAGTCAAAAGAACTATATTTAAAAAGAAAAAAAATTGACAGTGTTTTTATTTGTAATATAGAATTATATGACATTGTAAAATCTCAAAAAAAGCTAAATAAAGACCCGTTACAATACTTAAAAGAAAACCAGCAATATAAAATAACAGATACCGTATGGGTTATTGCTTTAAAAAACAGATTCGCTTCCTATTTTTTTAATCAAAACTCCCCTGTAACTTCAGCAAAATATTATAAAGAATCTTTAAAGTTATGTTTTAAGATTAATAGAAAAGATTATGCTCAGAATACTTATACTAATCTTGGTTTGTTATACTCTATTAAAAAGCCAGATTCTGCAAGTTATTTCTTAAATAAGGCTATAAAAATAAATCCCACCAGTAATCCTGATGAATTAATTAGTATATACATCAATCTAATCAATTTATATCAAAAACAAAAAAACTACCGTAAAGCTATAGAAATTCTTAAAAAAACTAAAAACTTAAAACTTTCTCAATATGAAGTAAAATATCAAAAAATAATTTATCAAAAATTAGCTGACTGTTACCAACAAATAGGCAATTATCAAAGAGCATATAAATATCAACAAAATTATATTTTATATAAAGATAGTTTAAATACTAGCCAACAAAATATAGCAATTGCTGACCTAGATAAAAAGTACAAAGTAGCAGAAAAAGAAAAGGAGAATTTACAGTTAAAGCAAGATAACTTAATCAATGAACAACAAATAAAACATGGTGAAAATTTATTTTATGGTACTTTAGCTTTTTTAATACTTGGCGGAATAATTGGTTTTCTTTCTTTAAAAAACTCTCGTAGAAAACGCTTATTAGCAGAACAACAAAACCAACTAGAACAACAAAAAAATCTTACCTTACTTAAAGAACATGAAATAAACACCATTAATGCTATGATTGATGGACAAGAAAAAGAACGAATACGAATTGCTGAAGATTTACATGATAATATAGGTAGTGTGCTGGCTACTTTAAAACTTCATTTTGAGAACCTACAATTAAATCGAGAAAAGGAACACTTCAATCAAGATAAATTGTACAAAAAAACTGAAAAACTAATTGATGAAGCATATTTAAAAATTAGAAGTATTGCTCATGCTAAAAATTCTGGAGTAATTGCCAATAAAGGATTATTAGTAGCTATTAAAATAATGGCGGAGAAAATTTCTGATGCAAACAAAATCAGTATTAATGTTATTGATTATGGCTTAAATAAACAACTTGAAAACAGTTTAGAAATAACCGTTTTTAGAATTATACAAGAATTGACTACTAACATTATAAAACACTCAAAAGCTACAGATGCAAGTATTAATATTTCTCAATTTGAAAATACTTTAAATATTATTGTGGAAGATAATGGGAAAGGCTTTGATTATAATAAAATAGCTATAAATAAGGGCATGGGAATTGGATCTATTCAAACTCGTATTAAACACCTTAACGGAACCTTGGAAATTGACTCTACAAAAAACAAAGGGACTTCTATTATTATTGACATCCCTATAAACAATACCTAATTGTAAGTATTTCTAAGGGGTTAAGTTTTATTATCTTTGGTTAACTCCCAAAAGTAAAAAAATGAATTTCTTTATTAATTTTTTCATATCAATAGATCAACTTGGTAACGTTCTTGCTGGAGGAAATCCTGACAATACTATTTCTTCTCGAATAGGATATTATACAGAAGAGTATTATCCTTCTAAAAAAGTTCCTTTGAAATGGACGTTATTCAAAAAAATTATCAATTTTACATTTTTTCCTATAGATGGACATCAGCATTGTAAAGAAGCCTACTTTAATGATGCAGGTGAAGAATTTGATAGAGACACAAACGATATTGCTGTTGCAATTTTAGCTATAATAATTATTATAAGCTGTTTTTTTATAATAATCTTACTCTATACCTTATATGCTTTTAGAATTGTCTCTCCAAAGAAAATTAACAGAACAAAAAACATAAAGCAACGACTACGAATAGCAGAAGCTAAACTAAAAGGTGTGTATTCAGAACTAAATCAATACCAAGTAACAGTTGATACTGAATTAGATGAAATAATTGATGAAACACAAAATACAATAGAAGAAATCGTTCAAAAAATTGATGGGATATTAAACCTAAAACAAAGACTCCAAAACTTTAAAATAAAGAAACAAAACACAAACAATAACTAGAAGTAGAAGTAGAAGTAGAAGTAGAAATAGGTAACTATAAAATAAAGAAATATGATTACTATAGCCATGGCAGAAGATCATCAAATGTTAATAGATGGTGTAAAATCTTTTTTTGAGTACGATGATGAAATTTCTATTATAGGCGCTGTAAATAATGGCGAAGATTTAGTAAAACTAGTTTCTTTAAAACAACCTAAATTAGTAATCACGGATATTAGAATGCCTCGTATGGATGGTATAGAAGCAACTAAAATTATAAAATCTAAATTTCCTCATATACGCGTATTAGCCATGACTATGTTTGATCAGCCAGAAGCTATAAAACAAATGTTAGATGCTGGTGCTACCGGTTACTTATTAAAAAATTCTGGTATTAAAATGCTTTTAAAAGCAATTGTAGCCGTTTCAAATGGTGAAACTTTTTTTGATCCTAATGTAGCTTTTAATTTTATGAACAATTACATCGATAAAAATGTAATTATAGGTAAAACAGAAAAAGTGATACTCTCTAACAGAGAAAAAGAAATTTTACAGCTAATTGCAACCGGAAAAACTTCAAAAGAAATAGCTGATGTTCTATTTATTGCTAAAACTACTGTAGACACACATAGGAAAAATATGATCCGTAAACTAAATTTATCTAATGGAAATGAATTAATAAAATACGCCATTGATAAAAAGTATCAATTTTAAATTACTTATTCATAGGTATATTACAACATCTAACTATAGCATAATTTTGAGTATCTAATCAAACTCATTTATTATGCTATTTATCAGCTTGAAATTATTACTTCCTAGCTTTCTTGGAGCTGTTGGACAAGAGGTTTTACATTGGTATAACCTTAGTAAGTCATTAGGAAATAATGTAAAATTATTTTCATCCAAATCCTACTGGATTATCACAACCATATCAATTATCTTTTTTGGTTTAACAGCCAGTTATTTATCCGAGTTTATTAATATTCCAAAAATTGAAGAAAACACTAAACTCTTTATAACTGGCCTGTTTTACCCACTAATAGCTAAACAATTATTAAAGATAGTAACCATAATGAAACCTAATAGAATTGACCAGAATGAACATAGAGAATCCGATGTTCTTATAAAATCATTAAAAAAGAAAGATAGCTTTAACCCAAAAGATTATATAACTAAATATTAAAAAAATGAAACAAAGAATTTTACTATCATTTGATTCACAAGAATTAAAAGAATTTAAAACCGTTATTAACAACAGTAACAATCAAACGTTACAAAACCTTGTAAAACTCGTTACAGAAAGACAGGATACAGATGAGTTCATTAAAAGAAAAGTTTTTGAAGCTCTTTCAGATTTAAGTAACTGTGATATTGATGAAATAAAAGTCGATCAAAATCTAAAGAATCACTTGGGACTTACTATATATCATAAAAAATCATTAAAAACCTACTTTCAACGAATTATAAATGAACTTAATGCCAATGCTATAATTTCGGTAAGAGAGTGTGAAATTTTAACGAATGTATCGACCTGCATTCAACTTATAAAATCTAAATTATGAAAACTATTAACATTATTAATGTAGTCTTTTTTTTGTTCTATAGTTCTATTATTTTAGGGCAACAAAAACAAAAAAAAAGCCAAAGTATTTTCAACCGTATCTCTTTAAGAAAGTCATTTCAAAGCACAAACTCAACAGCAGAACCTGCCACTATAACCTATACTAAATCAAAAGGTAAAAGTAGTTCATGGCTTTTAGATGCAGCTATTGGTGTTGATCTTACTCCTCGAGATTCAATAAAAGCAATTAGTTTAACCTCTTATTTTGAGTATCATAAAAATACACTTATTAACGAAGAGCAAAATAACTGGTTAACTGGATTAGCTCTTGAATGGTTAATTTTCGATATACAAAAGAAAAATTGGACTCCTATTCTAATTTCTTCTATAAAATATAACAAAGATAATTTTAATGATGTTTCGTCATTTCAAGGAAGTTATTATTTCACTACAATATTTAAAAGAAAGTCTAATCTTAAATACTTTTGGATTCCAAATAATATTGTAAACATAGGAAAATCCATTCAGTTTAACTACACTCCTTATTTCGGAATAGAAAATGAAAACAGGATCTCAACCAATCAAGATTCTAACAATGGAAGTATTTACAGAGCATATTTTAGAGTAACTCCATATTTAAGTATTTTTAAATCTTATAAAAAACTTAATAAACTATTTGACATCACTGCTGATTGGCAATATCGATATAACCTCTATGAAAATGTAAGTAGTTTAAATAGAAAAAATCACAAGTTCTTTTTTATAAGTGCTAACTATATCTTTTTTTCAAATAATGATGGAAATAAGACTGCTAAGATCGGTATAGATTATACAAACGGAGGAAACCCCACTATTGGTTTTAAAGAGCAATCATTTTATGCCGTTAGTCTTAAGGTACAGTTATAAAATATTAAGAGTAATATATATACAATATGTTACTCTTTTTCTCTATTAACCAAATTCATAGAAAATGCAGGTAAACAAATAGCTATGTACTCACATTCACTATCAAAAGGATTTGAATATTGAACACGAACATTTTTCTCAATCTTTATAGATTGACCAGCTTTAAGAACAACTATATCTCCATCAATATTAAATTGTTTTTTCCCTTTAATCACATAGGTATACTCTTCAAATTTTGGGGTTTGAAAAGGTTCACTCCAACCAGCTGGTGCCACCATATGTGCAATGCTTACTTCAGAGTTTTTATCAGTAGCATTCCCAAAGTGCTCTTCTATTAATTTACCATCTGTAGTTGGCACTACAAAAGGACTTGTTTGAATTGTATATTTTTTACTCATAAAAAAACAAAAGTCGAAACTAAGTTTCGACTTTTTTAAATTTTTAGTTAAACCAAATGGTTAATGATTTAATTTTAGCTAAATCAGGAATCTGTTCAATACTTACTTTTTGTGTACTAAATTCTTTCAATCCTAAATCCTCTTTATCTATTGCAACAGTAGCGTTTAGTTCATCTATAAATAAGGTTGCTGATGAAAAAGACGATTCAACTTTACTAATTTTATTATTAGCATTTATTTCTTGAAAAGTTGAGTTAATATTTAAACCTGTTTTTGTTTTAAACCTGTCATCAAAAATTTCAATACTTTTTATTGTTGATGTTGAATCTAGTTGTTCTTTAGGAATAATAGTAAGTAAATGCTTCCCTCCTTTTTCATAAACTAAGTATTTATCATCATCTTGAAAGAAATTATTCCCTTTAGCTCCTTCACTCAATATCTTTACTACAGAGTCTTTAGCAAAAAGATTATCAACTTCTTGTATCGTAGTTTTAACTGTAAGCTTTCCTACTTTTCCTTTAGCAATATCATATTTATTGTTGCTACATTGTATAAAAACAATAGAAATTAATGCTATAGCTAATGGTTTATATAGTTTTATCATGTAATTTATTTTAATTATAACGTTTTTTCCTTTTAAGAAATTATATTTCTACATTACTTTTTTTAATATTCCAAATACACTCCTAATAAACGTTGCACTTGTTAGTACTTTAATAATAGGATTCATACGTGTACTTCTACTTCTAGAAGATGACTTTCTTCTTGTTTTCTCTCTTTCCTTATAATCGTCTTCTTCTGTTTTTTCTTTATTTATTCTTTTAATTTTTTCATTTAATAACTCATAAGCACTTTCTCTATCTACAGTTTTATTGTATTTAGAAATTAATTTAGAGCTATCTATAACTTCATCAATTTCTTTTTCAGTTAATATATCCATTCTGCTCATTGGTGCTCGTAACATAGTTCTAGCCAATGGTGTAGGAATTCCTTTTTCATTTAATACAGATACTAAGGCCTCACCAATTCCTAATTGAGTTAACACTTCTTTCGTGTCATAATATTCAGAATCTGGGTAATTCTCTGCTGCTAATTTAATAGCTTTTCTATCTTTAGCTGTAAAAGCACGCAAAGCATGCTGTATTTTCATACCTAACTGCGCTAAAACATCTTCAGGAACATCTTTTGGATTTTGTGTTACAAAATATAATCCAATTCCTTTTGATCGAATTAACTTTATAATACTTTCAATTTGACTTAATAAAGCCTTTGAAGCTTCATCAAATACTAGATGAGCTTCATCTATAAAAATAACTAACTCAGGCTGACCACTATCTCCTTGCTCTGGAAATGTTTCATAAACCTCAGCCAACAACTGTAACATAAATGTTGAAAATAGTTTTGGCTTATCTTGAATATCTGTTAAACGCAATACAGAAATTACACCTTTTCCATTTTCATCAATACGAGTTAAATCATCAACTTCAAATGATTTTTCTCCGAAAAACAAATCTCCACCCTGCTGCTCTATTTCAATAACTTTACGTAAAATTGCTCCAGTACTTGCTGTTGAAATTCTACCATACTCTTCTTTAATCTCTTCTTTTCCTTCATTTGTTACATATTGAAGAATTTTTTTAAAGTCTTTTAAATCTAATAACGGTAACTGGTTGTCATCACAATATTTAAAAATAATGGCAACAATACCAGACTGAGTTTCTGTTAAGTCTAAAATTCTAGAAAGTAAAACGGGACCAAATTCAGAGATAGTAGCACGCAATTTAACTCCTTTTTGCTCTGAGATTGTTAAAATTTCAATTGGGAATTTTTGTGCATCAAATGGAATACCAATTTTTTCATGGCGTTCATCTATTTTTGGATGTCCAGGACTAGCTTGAGCCAATCCACTTAAATCTCCTTTTACATCCATCAATAATACAGGAATTCCTTTTTCTGACATATTTTCAGCCAAAACTTGCAATGTTTTGGTTTTTCCTGTACCTGTAGCACCAGCAATTAATCCATGGCGATTTAACATTTTCAAAGGAATGTTAACCAATGCATTCCTTACTGTTTCTTCTCCTAACATTCCAGCTCCCAAGGTGATAAAATCTCCTTTGCTCTTATAACCGTCATTTATATACTTATAAAATTCTTCTGTTTTACTCATATTTTTTTGAAGTTCATTCGTAAAAAACACGTAAAAATAACAAAAAACATTCATTAATTTTTAATGTTGCCTATCTTTGCACACTTATGTTGAAAAAAGAGATTCAAGAGTTGATAGATAAAGGTGAAATGCTTCCACTAATGGAAGAGTTTTACACCATTCAAGGAGAGGGGGCGCATACAGGTACTGCAGCTTATTTTATTCGTATTGGAGGTTGTGATGTTGGTTGTCATTGGTGTGACGTTAAAGAAAGTTGGGATGCTAATTTACATCCTCCTACCCATACAGATACTATAGTTGAAAATACTAGTAAGTATGCAAAAACAGTTGTTATTACTGGTGGTGAACCTTTAATGTGGAGTTTAGACTATATAACTAATCAGCTTCAAGAAAAAGGTATTAAAACACATATTGAAACTTCTGGTGCTTATGATTTTTCTGGAACTTGGGATTGGTTTTGCTTGTCTCCAAAGAAAAACAAACTACCTTTAAAACGTTCATATGAAGAAGCAAATGAATTAAAAATGATCATTCATAATAAAAATGATTTTCAATTTGCTGAAGAACAAGCAAAAAAAGTTGGAGAAAAATGTAATCTTTTTTTACAACCAGAGTGGAGTAAAAAAGAAAAAATGACTCCTTTAATTATCGATTATGTAATGAATAACCCTAAATGGCGTATTTCTTTACAAACTCATAAGTACTTGAACATACCGTAAATTATTTTTATAAATAAAACTAAAAAGCCTCTTTGATTTATTTTCAAAGAGGTTTTTTGGGTTAAAAAAGTTTACTCTTCAAAACTTACACTTCACTCATTAAGAAGTATCGTTTCCTAATTATTGGTTTTAAATATTTAGAATAAAATATAGGTTTGATCAAAAATCAATTAAAATTAAAAATTATGAAAAATCAATTTACATTAGGAATTAACAAGCCTTGCTCTGAAGACTTTAATCAATTTACACCTACTAATTCTGGAGGGTTTTGTGGTTCTTGTGAAAAAAACGTTATCGATTTTACTAAAATGAATTCCAAAGAAATCATTAGCTACTTTAAAAATAATGATTCTAAAAAAACTTGTGGAAGATTTAAAAAACATCAATTAAAAACATATTCTGAGACTACATATTTACATAAAAAACAAAGTTTAATTGGAGAGCTAGCTCTAACAATTATATCATTATTTATTCCAAATACGGCAAACGCTCAAAAATGTAAACAGCCAACAGAAATAGTAATTCAAAAAAACAAAAAACTAAAACTTAAATCACACAATAAGGAAGTTACTATAAAAGGGTTTGTTAAAGATGAGTCAGGCCCATTACCTGGTGTTAGTGTTCTTTTAAAAGGTACAACAATAGGCACAGAAACAGATTTTGATGGTAATTTTGAGTTTCCTAAACAACTAAAAAAAGGAGATATTTTAATTTTTAGTTTCGTAGGAATGAAAACAGAAGAAGTTATTATTACTGATAAAAACTTTACTTCAAAGAAAAAAATTGATGTTACTATTAAAAGTGAAGCATGTATATTAATGGGAGAAGTTGCTATAAAGAAAACTTATTCATCAAAAAGGAAATAAAACTAAATTGCTATGAAGAAAATTTTGCTCTTTATTTTTCTAAACTTAACTTATTTTGCAAACTCCCAAGTTTCTGATTTTAAAAACATCAACTTTAAAAAGGTTGAAAATATTGTTAAAACATACAAATACGAAAGATTAAATAATTTACCTCAACTATCTTTTAAACTTACTTCTAAATTAAATAGTGATGTAGAAAAGTTTAGAGCTATTTACCTTTGGGTTACATCAAACATTAAAGGTGACTATACCCTTTCTCGTAAAATAATAAGGAAAAGAAAACGACTCAAAAACGATAGTATCGCTCTTTACAATTGGAATAAATCCATAACATCAAAAGTTTTTAAAACACTACGAGAAAAACAAAAAACAATATGTACTGGGTATGCTTATTTAATTAAAGAACTTGCTTCACTTTCCAATATAGAATGTAAAATTATTAATGGCTATAATAGAACATCAACATCTAATGTTAATTCTTTTGAGCTTATAAATCATTCATGGAATGCAGTAAAATTAAATAACAAATGGTATTTATGTGACCCTTCTTTATCTAGTGGTTATACAAATGAATTTTATACATTTATATTTGATTATAATGATGGGTATTTTTTAACTGAGCCTTCTTTATTTTCTAAAAATCATTATCCTCAAAATAAAAAATGGCTCTTGAACTCCAATATTTCAAAACAGGACTTTATCACTTCTCCTCTTATTTATGATGACGCTTTTAAGTATAAAATAACTCCTATTACTCCTTCAAAAATGAATATTGAAATAAAGAAAGGAGAAGAGGTAACTTTTAAATTTAAAACATTAAAAAAAATTACTACAAAAAATATAACATTAGTATCATATATTGGAGTAAATGAGAAACATCATAAAATTTATAATCTTAGAAATGTAGATAACATTATTACTTTTAAGATTAAAGTCAATAAAAAAAGGAATTATGATCTTCACTTAAAAATTGATAATGACGTAGTCATGACATACACAATGAAGCTAGTTCGCTAAAATAAAATTTCTTTTTTGGTATATTTGTTGGCAATCAAAGAACATTATCATGAAAAATATATTTGTATCAGTAATTACTGCTACGCTACTTTTTTATTCTTGTAAACAAGAAAAAAAAGAAACCACAAATTTAGTTACTAAAACTCAAAAAGTAAATACTGATTTTGACAACTTGTTAAAGGAGTACAATGAACGAAAACTACGTTTGTTTCCTATAAGTGCTACACAAGCTGGAGATGCAAGATATAATGATAAGTTCCCTAATAGTTTATTAACGGAATATACTTACAAAACTGAATCTTTTTATGACTATTTTAAAAGTAAACTTGAATCTTATAAAAATAGTGATTTATCAGAAAGTCAACAAATGAGTAAAGCTGTACTTGCATGGGATTGTGATATTGCTCTTGCTCAAAATAGCTTTAAAAACGATTTATTGATGCCTATTAATCAAATGTGGACTATTAATCTTACCATCGGACAATTTGCAAGTGGAAGTAGTTCACAGCCATTTAAAACAGTGGTAGATTATAAAAATTGGTTACTTAGGTTAGATAGCTATAATAATTGGTTAAAATCTGCTAAAGATAGAATGCAAGAAGGAATTAAAGAAGGTTATGTTTTACCAAAATCTTTAATAGAAAAAGTAATTCCTCAATTTAAAGTATTAGCAAATACTACCCTAAAAGATCATTTATTTTATACTCCTATTAAAAACTTTCCTTCTAAATTCTCAAATGAAGAGAAAGAAGAGTTATCAAAAAAGTATACTAACGTCTTAAATGAAAAATTAATACCTTCTTTTAAAAGTTTATATAATTTCTTAAAAACAGATTATTTAAAAGCAGGAAGAAAGGATAGTGGTATTGATGGAGTTCCTCAAGGGAAGGAATATTATCAACATGCTATTAAAAAGTACACCACAACTACTATGACTGCTGATGAAATTCATAACCTTGGCTTAAATGAAGTCGGTCGTATTTTATCTGAAATGGAAAAAGTTAAAGAGCAAGTTGGTTTTAAAGGGAGTTTAAAAGACTTTTTTAACTATGTGCGTGAAAACAAAGAGTTAATGCCATATACTAGTCCTAAACAAATCATTGACAATTTTAATGCAATTCATGAAAAAATGAAGCCGCAATTAGAAAAGTTATTTGGAAACAAACCAAAAACTGGATTCATAGTTAAACAAACTGAAAAGTTTAGAGAAGCTTCTGCAAGCGCAGAATATAACCCTGGATCTTTAGATGGAACTAGACCTGGTGTTTTCTATACTCCTATTCCGAATGCAACAAAGTATAATGTATTTTCTGATGAAGCGCTATTTTTACATGAAGCTATTCCAGGGCATCATTATCAAATATCTTTAACACAAGAAAATAAAAACTTACCTGATTTTAGAAAAACTTTATGGTACAGTGCTTATGGTGAAGGTTGGGCACTATATACTGAAAACTTAGGTAAAGAATTAGGTTTATACACTGACCCTTACCAATATTTTGGAATGTTAGGAATGGAAATGCATCGTGCGATTCGTTTAGTTGTTGATACTGGGATGCACGCTAAAGGATGGAGTAGAGAAAAAGCGATTGAGTATTCATTAAATAATGAAGCAGAATCTGAAGCTAGTATTATTTCAGAAATTGAACGTTATATGGCAAATCCTGGGCAAGCTTTATCTTATAAAATTGGACAATTAAAAATTAGAGAGTTACGTGCTAAAGCCAAAAAAGTACTAGGTGATAAATTTGATATTCGTGAATTTCACAATCAAATTCTAGAAACTGGTTGTATTCCCCTAGCTTTACTTGAAAACAAAATAAATAAATGGATTACTTCTTTAAAGTAATTTTCTTATTCATAAATTTTAAAAATCCACTTTTGTTAACTCAAAGTGGATTTTTTAGTACTTTGGTAGTTTAATAAACTACATCATGAAAAATTTATTTGCTTTTTTATTTATATCCTCTATTTCATTTGCACAAACAAATACAGAAATTCATTTATTTGATATAAAGGAATTAAATGGAAATTGGATTGCTACAAATGCGAAAAACATTTCAAATAATGATGGTTATGATAGTCAACCTCACTTTTACAATAATAATACTATTTTATTTTCTTCTAATAGAAATGGAGAAATTGACATTGCTAAATACGATGTGATTTCTGGTAGTAAAACTTTTATCAGCAATACCCCAAACGGAGGTGAATATTCACCTCAACGAATTCCTTATTCAAAAAACATTTCAGCTGTTAGATTAGACAAAAATGGTAAGCAACGTTTTTATAAGTATGATATTAATACTGGAGAAAACTCAGAATTAATCAAAGATTTAGTAATCGCTTATCCAGTTTGGTTTGATAAAAACACGTTGATTTCATCTGTTATTGTAAATGATACCCTTGAACTTTTTATAAGTGATTTAAAAACTAAAACAAATCATTCTATCACAAAACAAGTTGGACGCTCACTTCATAAAATACCAAACTCTAATTTGGTTAGTTTTATGAAAAAAAACAAAGATAAATGGGAAGCTTGGTCATTAGATCCAAAAACAAAAGAAACAAAAAAAATCACAAATACTGGAACTACTGAAGATGTATGCTGGTTACCTGATGGTACACTATTAATACCTTACCAAAAAGCTATTTATAAATTCAATCCTAAAAAAGATAAAAGAGGTTCTTTGTTTTATAAATTCAAAGATGAAAATATTAATAACATTTCAAGAATTACAGTAAATAAAAATGGTACAAAACTAGCTATTGTTGCTGAAGTATCACCTAGAGCATTGGCACAAGAACAACTAGAAGGGTATAACAAAAGAGATATTGAAGCTTTTTTAAAACCCTATGCAAAAAACGTTAAGGTATACACATACCCTAATAAACTAAGCTATGAAGGAATAGATGAAATGCGAAAAAGGTATGCTCCAATGTTTGAAAAAACAAAAGACTTACATTGTAAAATAACAAGTAGAATTGTAAAAGGGAATGTAGTTATTGATGAAGAACTAGTTACTGCTAATGGAAATACTTTTAAAGCATTAGCAATTTATGAAATTAAAAATGGCAAGATTAGCATTGTTCGCTTTGTTAGATAACTACATATTTATTTTTCTGGTAAAATACCCTTTTAGAAAATAAATTTGAACAAAAATCATTAATGTAAATAAGAAACATGTATACAAAATTGTATTTGAAATTGTAATTCCTTCAAATAATTTAGGTAATTGAATTGCATCTGTAAAATTCAAATTTACTTTCGGCATTTTAACCCAACCTAATGATGTTCCCCTTGAAACATACAGTATAGAAGTTACCAAAACAGCACTTAAAAGAAACCACACTTTTTTAGATATTAAAGGCGTTGCTTTATAGATATCTGCCTTTTTAGTTTCTAAAATAGCATTCATTATATTTGCCGTAAAATCAGTTGAAGGAGATTCTTCCTTTATTTCTTTAATATATTTTTTCGCAAATATATCTAACTCTTCTATATGCTTATTTTCTCCCATAATGATTTATTAATTCTGGTTCAACTCTTTTTTCTACTATAGTTAATAACCTTTTTCTTGCTCTATGTAATTTAACCTTCACATTTGCTTCTGATAAGTCAGTAATATCTATAATCTCTTTCAAACTTAATTCTTCAAAATAAAACAACCAAATAACTGAACGTTCATCTTCAGGTAGCTCAATCAAACATTTATTAATAATTTCGGCACGTTCTTTTCTTTCTATTGAATCTAAAACTCCTTCTGTTGATTTTATTTTATTAATTGTTATTTCATCAATCGTTCCAGTTTGATACTTTTTACTATTTTTTTTAATACTGTCCAAACATGTTCTATATGCTATCTTATACAACCATGTTGAAAATTTGGCATCTCCTTTAAACTTGTCTATATTTTTATATGCCTTTATAAAAGTATCTTGAGAAATTTCTTCTGCCTCTTCTCTACTCTTCAGCATTTTTAATGCCAAAGTAAATACCATTATTTTATACTTTTCTACTAAAAAAGCAAAAGCATTTGCATCTCCTTTGAGAATTTGATTAATATAGATTTGGTCGTTTTTAATAGTCATTATATCTTTTGACTGTACCTTTCAAAAAAAGGTTACAGTTTTTTTGAAAAAATATTTTTTTTATTTTTTTGTAACCTTTTTTAAAACATCACAGTCATACCTTTCAAACACATTAAAAATAATCATTTAAATATAATAATAGTATGGAAGCAGCAATAGTATTTATGTTCTTATTCGCAGTAATTTTTGGAATTTTTTATTTATTCTATTCAACAAGAAATAAAGAACGTTTAGCATTAATAGAAAAAGGTGTAGATGCCAAAATTTTCATGCAAGGAGAAAGAAAACGTTCAACCTTAACTGGTAGAGTTATTATTTTAAATTTAGCCTTATTAGCTATGGGAATTGGTGTTGGTGTGCTATTAGGAGCCATTTTAAGTTCTACTTTTGGTTATAGTGGTTCATGGGCAAACCGTCCAAGTAATGCAATTGATTCAGAAGTATTCTTTATTTCTTCAATTTTCCTTTGTGCTGGAGCTGCATTATTTATTGGATTTAACTTAACTAAAAAAATAGAAAACGAATAAAATAATTTCATGTAGTAAAAACGCAACCACTTCCTTTTGAAGTGGTTTTTTTCTTTTAAAAAAGGCTGTATATTTATAACATAAATAACAAGCTATGAGTAGAGACTATAAGAGTTCTGTTTTTAAAGATTTACTAGATCGTTTACAACAAGATAGCTGGCAATTAGAGTTATTAATTTCTGGTTTTGCTATTTTTGGTTTGTTTACTGCTTTTCCTCATGTAAAAACTGCTTTAGAAATAGCAGAGAACGACAAGAACATTTATTCTTTTATTATTTTAATTGTTGCTTTAGTAGCTTGCTATATTCTTATATTTAACTTACTTGTTCATGTAATATTACGAGGTCTATGGATTGGAGCTTTAGGCTTACGGTATATTTCTGGAGATATTGATTTTGAAGAATTAAACTACCATAATCGTTTCACTAAATATTTAAAAAAGAAAATCATTTCTTTTGATAAATATGTCGCTTCATTAGAAAATTATTGTAGTGTATTATTTGCTGCTTCTTTTTTATTGATTTTTTATGTAATTTCAATTACAATAATTGTAGTAGCATTTATTATTATTGCAACCTATATAATTTCTAACGATAATTTACCTAAAGATCTTAGAACTTTTATTGGGGCTACCTTAATGATAATTCTAAGTATTGGATCAATTTTAATGTTTATTGATTTTATTACCCAAGGATATTTAAAAAAGAAAAAATGGTTATCTAAAATATATTTCCCTTTTTATTGGGTATTCAGTTTTCTAACTCTTTCTTTCCTATATAGGCCTTTAGTTTATAATTTTTTAGATAACAAATTCACTAAAAGACTTAGCATTTTTCTAATTCCAATATATATAGTAATATCTATATTTAATTCAGTAAAATATCAAAAATCAAATTATATAAACAGTACTAAATACAACTCCAATTTATATATTGATGATAGAGAATATGAAAATTTAAGAATTAAGGAAAATGATTTTGTAAGAGTTGCTAGTATTCAATCGAAAGTAATAACTGATCCATTCATTAAGTTTTTTAAAGTTTTTAATGATAATGTTGAAGATAGAATTTATGCTTTCAACCCTACTTTAAAACCTTTAGAAGATAATAGAGGTTTTAAAACTGGTATTCGTATTTATAATAACAAATCTATTTCAAGAAAAAAAAGAGATAGTTTGGCTATTAAATATATAGAAACAATTAATAAAATGTATATCATTAAAATAGATACTACAGAATATAAACCTGATTTTTTAATAAGTCGTAACAAACAAAATCAAGTTGGTTTTGAAACTTACTTACCTACTAAAGAACTTAATGAAGGTAAACATATTTTAAGACTGAAACGAAAGCTAATAAAAAAACAAGATACTTTAAAAATTTTAGAGTTAACTATACCCTTTTGGTATTTTAAACAATAAATCATGAAAAAAATAGTACTCATATTAATATTTCTATCAACAACTATTAACGCACAAACTGATTCTAAAATTTACGACATCATTAATAATGTTTCTGCAAATAGAATAAAAAAAGACATAAAAACTCTTACGGAATTTGGAACTAGAAATACTTTTAGTGATACTATTTCAAATACTCGCGGTATTGGAGCTGCTCGTCGTTGGATAAAAGCACAGTTTGAAACTATTTCAAAAAACTGTAATAATTGCTTAACCACTTTTTATCAAAAAGATTTCGTTACTAAAAAAGGGAACAGACGTGTACCGCATGATGCTTGGGTAGTAAATGTTGTAGCTATACAAAAAGGTACAAAGTATCCTAATAGGTATATTATTATGAGTGGAGATATCGATTCACGTGCAAGTAACACAATGGATTTCACTACTGATGCTCCAGGTGCTAATGATAATGCTTCAGGTATGGCTGGAACTATTGAAGTCGCGAGGGTATTATCTAACTATAAATTTGAAAGTAGTATTGTTTATGTAGGTTTATCGGGTGAAGAGCAAGGGCTATTTGGAGGTGCTGGATTAGCTAAATATGCTAAAGAGAAACAATGGGATATTGTAGGTGTTTTAAATAATGATATGATTGGTAATATTAAAGGTGTTGATGGTGTTATTGATAATCGAAGTTTTAGAATATTTTCAGAACCAGTACCTGCAAATGAAACAGAAAGACAACGTAGAGCTAGACGTTTTTATGGTGGCGAAGTAGATGGGATTTCAAGACAATTAGCAAGATATATTTATAAAACTACTAAAACATATATGCCAGAAATGAACCCTATGATGATTTATCGCCTAGATAGATTTGGTAGAGGAGGCCATCACAGACCTTTTAACGATTTAGGTTTTGCTGGAATTAGAATTATGGAGGCTCATGAAAACTATACGCAACAACATCAAGATATAAGAACTGAAAACGGAATTAAATATGGTGATACTTTTGAACATGTTAATTTTGAGTATGCTAAAAAACTAACAGCTGTAAATGCAATTACTATGGCTAGTTTGGCCTTGTCTCCTCCTAGTCCAAAAAATGTAGGTATTGGTGGTATTGTAGAAGCCTCAGTAAAATTACAATGGGATAAAGTAGAAGGTGCTAAAGGTTATAAAATTTATTGGAGAGACACTACTTCACCTACTTGGGATCATAGTAGGTACGTAGGTAATGTTAATCGGTTTTTATTAGAAGGGATTGTTATTGATAATTTTTTATTTGGAATTGTAGCAGTTGGTAAAAATGGACATGAAAGTATTGTTTCATTTCCTTCAAAGATTGTTAGAAAATGGTAGAAAAACCATTATTATATTTTAAAACTGACTCCGAATGGCGTAGTTGGTTATTTGAAAATCATACTAAATCTGCAGGTATATATCTCATTTTATATAAAATAGAAACTAAAATACCAAGTATGCGCTGGGAAGAAGCCGTAAAAGTTGCCCTATGTTTTGGTTGGATTGATTCTACCGTTAAAAGTTTAGGCAATGGTAAGAGACAGCAATACTTTTGCCCTAGGAAACCCAAAAGTGTTTGGAGTAAACTAAATAAATCTTACATAAAGGAACTGGTTAATAATAATCAAATGCACTCATCTGGGTTACAAAAAATCAAAATTGCAAAAAGTAACGGATCCTGGGAAGCACTAGATGATATTGATAATTTAATTATTCCTACTGATTTACAAATTGAGTTTGATAAAAATAATAAAGCCTTTAATAATTATCTAAACTTCGCTCCTTCTTATAAAAAAAACTATTTATATTGGTTACATCAAGCTAAAAGAGAAATAACACGTCAAAAAAGAATTACGGAGATAATACAATTTTGTGAAGCTAACAAAAAGCAACGATAATGACTAAAATATTGATAACTGGTGGTACTGGTTTAGTAGGTAAACATTTACAAGAAGTTTTAAAAAAGAATAATCATGAAGTTTCAATACTAACTAGAACTCCTAAAAAGAGTAATGAATTTCGTTGGAATATAAAAGAAGGGTATATTGATGAAAAAGCTTTTGAAAATATTACACATATTATTCATTTAGCCGGCGCAGGAATTGCTGATAAAAGATGGTCAAAAAAACGTAAAGAAGAATTAATTGATAGTAGAATTCAATCTGCTAATTTACTATTTGAATATAGTAAAAAGTTGAATATTCAATTAGAAGGATTTATTTCAGCTTCTGGTATCGGTTATTATGGAGCTATAACTTCTCAATCTATTTTTAAAGAAACTGATGCTCCTGAAAACGATTTCATTTCAAAAATTTGTATTCAATGGGAAAAAGCTGCCTTACAATTTAAAACTCTTGAAATACCTGTTACTATTTTACGTACCAGTATTGTCTTAACAAAAACTGGAGGCGCTTTAAATAAAATAAACACACCACTATTTTTAGCCAAATTAGGTAACGGAAAACAATATATGCCTTGGATTCATATTGAAGATTTATGTGCTCTATATGTAAAAGCAGTTAATAATAATACCTTTACTGGTATATTTAATGCGTCTGCTCCTGAGCATCATACTAATACTTCTTTTACAAAAACATTAGCAAAAGTAACTCGTAAACTATTATTACCTTTTAGTATTCCTTCTTTTATTTTGAACCTTATTTTGGGCGAACTTTCTGTCATTCTTTTAAAAGGAAGTAAAATTTCTACCGAAAAAACATCACAATTTTATTCGTTTAAATTTGAAAAATTGAACAATGCTTTAGATGATTTATTATAAAGAAGAAAGTTATTACTCTTCTTCTATAACATTTTTAACTCTTCCAACAATACCAGATTCTAACTGTACTTTTATTCCGTGTGGATGATTTGGTGATTTTGTTAATAATCTACTTACAATACCTTCCGTTAACTCTCCAGTTCTTTGATGATTTTTCTGTACTACTTCAACAATACTACCAATCTGAATATTTTTTCTATTTCTACCGTCTTTCATATGATTCTTTTACTTTACAAAAGTAAAAGAATCAGTGACAAACTATTAAATAAAGTTATAAACTATTCCAAATATCAAGATATATCTTCCAATTTCCCGCTACTTTTTTCCAAACGATTACATATTTTCCTTTCCAGCTAGTTTTCTTTCCATCTTTTTTAACTGTAGTTCCTTCATATATACCATAATCATATGCTGTATTTTTAACTATTCGTATTTCATGTTGCGTTATCTTATGTTGTATTGTTTTAATACCTTCTGGAAGTGTCCAATACTTTACTATTGCTTTTTTCCCTTCTAATATGTTACCCCTTTGAGGAAATATTTTTGCATCTGTAGTATAGCACTCTCCAATCATTTTGTAATTAGACGTATTTACATATTTAGAAAAGTTTTTAGTGTTTTCTAAAATTTGTTTAATCTGTTTTTCTTTTCCAATATATGTTTGGCTATTTGCTACGTTGATAGAAAGAAAAAGTAAGAATATATATATTAATAGTCGCATTGTATTTATTTATTTGATGTTTTTGGCTTTCTATTAAATATCTTATTTACTACTTTCCATTCCCCATCTATCTTTAATAAATTCATATAATCTATAAATGTAAATGATGGATATTCAATTTCTAATTTTGCATTTGCTGTATTTCCAGAAACATTTATATAGGAAATTTGTGTTTTTCTATTTTGCTTAGGCCCTTTTTTTATTACTCTTTTAAAAAAACTTAGTGCATTTACTTCTTTATATATTCCCTTTGAAACAAATTTCATAGTTGCATCTTCATGAAATGCTTTTTTTAAAGTTTCAAAATCGTTATTTGTTCCTCCTTCTAAATAATAAGAAACTGTCTTTTCTACAAGCTTGTAATCCGATTCTTGTGCAAAGCTATTCATTGAACAGATGGTACAAAGTACTATTATGATAATTCTTTTTTTCATATTTAAATTGTTTTAATTTTTATTAAAGTATATTATTTTTCTAATAATTCTATCACTTTTTGAGCTACCGATACTGTAGCCGAAGGATCTTGACCTGTAATTAATCTTCCATCAACTACATAATTATTATCCCATCCTTTTTTAGAAAATGTAAATCTCCCTCCATTTGCAACTATACTTTCTTCTATAGAAAAAGGAAATGTTTTATAATAAGAAGCTGTTTTATTTTCAAAAATATCAGGAAAACCGTTTACTTCTTTCCCTGCGTACAAAAACGTTCCATTAGATAATTTTAAATTTACAATTCCGGCAGTGCCATGACAAATTGCAGATACAATACCTTTCTTTTCATAAATAGTTCTTGAAAGGTTTTGAATTCCTTTATTTTCGGGTACTCCAAACATAGCTGAACCACCACCACTATAATAAACAGCCTTATAGTTGATTTCAACAACACCTTCTGGAACTAATGTGTTCTTAAGTAAATTCATGAAATCTGAATCATATAAATACTTTTTTTGAATAGAATCAGATGTCTTTATATAACCGATAGGAATCGCACCTCCTTTAGGGCTTACAAAATCTACTTTATAACCTTTCTTCTTAAAAACATTATATGCCAAAACAATTTCAGAGAAATGATTAGCAGCATTTAATTTTGTATTTCCATATGTATGTTGATTTGATACTATAAAAAGTATTTTCCCTTTTTCATTTGTTGATGTTTTACACCCTAGTAAAACCAGAATGATTAATAACGAAAAGATTGTTTTTTGCATACTACCTTAATTTATCGCAATATGCATTCTTTCCTATAAAAAAAGGTTTTCAATTATAAATCCGAACTACCACTATGCAAACAAGAACTTTTAATTTTTACTATTTTCTTTTTTATATTTAGCTGGTGTAGTTCCTGTTACCTTTTTAAAAGTCGTGAAAAAGGTAGATTTAGAGTTAAATCCGCAATCATATCCAATTGTTTCAATTGTATATATTTTCTCAGATACTAATAACTGTTTTGCTTCTTCTATTCTAAGTTCATTTATAAATAAAGAAAATGATTTTCCTAAATTATCATTTAGAAGTTGTGACAATTGATGAGTTGGGATTTTTAGTTTTTTAGCAATCTCTGATATTTTTAAATCAGGATTTTTAAACAATTTTTCTTCTTTAATAACTGCTAATTTTTTAATTATTGGTTTAACTTCTTCTTCATCAAACTTTTTATTTTCATATTTAATTTTTTCTTCAAAAAACAAAGTGCTTTTATTTCTATTAAATACCCATAATAATAGTAAAAGATAAAAAACAAATGAAAATGACAATGCCCCTACAATGTATGATGTAAAAGATCCTATATTATAGGATAACCATATTACTAATACGCCTATAAAAATACTTAATAACCATATTTCAATTTCTTTAAGTTTAATCGACTTATTAAATACATTTTTTATAATATACTTTAATTCTATTCCTGTTAAAAGAATATAAATTAACCATTGTATATAAATAATTTTAACAATAAATCGTGACCATAATTTTCTATGCTCTAAATAAGGATACAGTACTCCTAAAACTATTAAAACAATAGTAAATGGAATAATATGCAACCTCCATTTTTTAGTTTTGCTTTCTTTTATTAAGGAAGTTATATACAAATACAAAGCAGGACCAATTAAAACACATGCTGAGAGCCCTATTTGTATAAAAACACTTGACAGATTTGGATTAAAATATAAAAAAACCGATTTGATAATTCGTATACTTAAAACAAATAATAATAATGATAAAAAGTAATTTGAAAACTTCTTGTGTTTTGTTGAATACGCAAAATAAACACTTAATAGAAATCCATTAAATGCTCCTAAAGCACTAAAAAAGAATAATAATTGACGTTCAAAATCCATTAATGCTAAAGTAAAAAACGTTTGGTATTTACCATAGTATTCCTACAATTAAAATTGAACTAGTATATTAATACACTCTATTTTATTTAAACTATAGCATAAATAAAATAGAGCGTTGATTAAAGTAATACCAAGACTATTTCATAGTTGCATTTATTATTTCAATTGTTTTTAATGAAACTCCCTTTGACGATAAATAATTTTGCCCAGTTATTAACCTTCCATCTACTTCAACATGAGCTTTCCCTGGTTTAGAAAATTGAAATTTCCCACCTCTTTTCTCAATCGTTTGTTTAATTAAAAAAGGAAAAGTTTTAAAATAATCTTTAGTTTTATTTTCATAATCGTCTGGATATCCGCTAACATTTTTACCATCTACTAAATATTTCCCATCTTTAGTTTTTAAATTAATAATACCTGCTGTACCATGGCATACTGAAGAAACAATTCCTTTATGCTTCTCATAAATTTCCATTACAATACTTTGTATCTCTTTATTTTCTGGAACACCAAACATAGCACCACCTCCTCCGATGTATTGAACCGCTTTATATTTTGAAGCATTAATTTCTGAAGGTGATTTTGTGTTTTTTAAAGCATTCATAAAATTAGAATCGTATAAATATTTTTTACTCTCACTATCTGAAGTATTAATATATGCTAAAGGGACTGCTCCTCCTTTTGGACTTAAAAAATCAACAGTGTATCCAGCTTTTTTAAAAACATCATAGGCATTTACAATTTCTGAAAAGCTATTACCCGTTTTTAATTTTGTATCTCCATAAAAATGAGCGTTTGAAACAACAAATAAAACAGCCTTTTCTTCTGGATCATCAACCTTTGTTGCTGTTTTACTAATAATTTTCCAATTACCATTAGTTTTCTTTAGCAAGAATAAATCAATATAAACCCATTTCCTTCCTGGCCCGGCTATTTCAACTTTAGCTGTTGCTATATCTTTCACTACCTCTACATATAATATTTTACCATCACGTCCATTAAATTTTCCTTTTATTGAGTTTTTAAAAAAACCAGTGTATTCCTTAGGAGTATAAACCTTAAAACCATCTCTTCCTGTAAGGTATAAAGTTGCATTTTCAGCAAAAGCACTTTCTAATAACTTTAATTTATTATAAGAACTTCCTTCAATATAGTTTTGTAATGTTTTCTTTACAAGTAAATTTTCTGTTTCTGTTTGCGCTTGTAGTATTTGAAATACTAAAAATAATACTACTAACAAGGTGTATTTTTTCATGACTCTAATTTTAGATTTTCAACAAACCTAAATAGAGAACCCTAAAAATTGGTTATAAGTTATAATTCAAGTGTCCAGAATTATAATTTTGGAATAAAAAATTACGAAAATTCCTTTTTATATTCTGATGGTGTTTTACCGGTAACCCTTTTAAACGTTGCGTAAAAAGTAGATTTAGAACTAAATCCAGCTTCAAAGCCTATGGCTTCTAAAGTTATTTTAGTTTCTTCTTTCAATAACTTTTTGGCTTCCTTAATTCGGTATTCATTTATGAATAATGCAAAGCTTTTTCCTAAATTATCATTCAACAATTGTGATAATTTATGTGAAGTAATATTCAATTCTTTTGCTATATCTTTTAATTTAATATTACTATTCTTATAAAATTGTTTTTTCTTTATTACCTCATGTAACTCTATAATCAGGCTTTCAGCTTCATTATTATCAATTTTCTTTGATACATATTTCTTAGGAATATCTTTGAAAATAGTTTCTCTATTTTTTTTTGACATAAAAAAGAAAAGTAATCCATAAAAAACTAACGAGAAAACTAATGTTCCCAAAAAATACATCCAAAAATAACCAATTAAATAAGCTAAATAAATTAATACATTCCCTAGAAAAACAGCAACCAACCATAATTCAGAAGTGGAATATTTTAAACTTTTACTGAATATTTTTTTATAGATATTTTTTAAAACAAACCCAGAAAACAATATATATATTCCCCAAATCGTGTAAATAACTGTTACAAAATCTCTCCAAAACTCTATGTTTGTCCTATAAGGTTTAAGCAACCCAATAATAACGACAATAAAAAAGAGACTAAAAACATGTACTTTCCATACAGTAGGTATTTTCTTTTTGTTTTCTACAGAGGATTTTAAATAATAAAATAACGAAACTCCAATTAAAAAACATGCTGAAAGACCTATTTGCATTATTAATAAATCTTTAGTTTCACTAAAAAGAGAGTATACTGATTTTCCTATCCTAATAGATAACATTAAAACTAGAAATCCAAATAATGTATTTTGTGTTCGCTTTGGTTTCCCCAAAAACAAAAAATATACACTTACAAGAAATCCATTAAAAACTCCTAGTGAGCATAAAAAAAACAAGATTGAATTATCAAAAGTCATTTAATGTTATTTATTATGCTTTCAAAAATAACAAAAACACTTGATGCTCTCAAGTGTTTTATTAACCTAAAATTTTTAATTAAAAATCAAATCTATAATTCATTTTAAAAGCTACTCCCCAATTGGTTCTAGTAATAGTTTTATTAAAATTATCGGTTACTACCAAATACACATACGATAATGGTTTATACTCCCATTGTAACCTGCTGCTCACATTAAAATTATCTCGCTGTGTGTTATACTGAACATACGTTGTCCAATTTAACCGATTATTAAAAAATACTTCACCTGTAAATCGAGTTAAATGAAAGGTTTCTTTTCCTAATAAATCTAAATCTATTTTATTAACATCGTAGTTGAATTGTAAATTTGCAAAAGGTAGTAGTTGATAGTTTAAATAGGCACCTGCAGCTACTCTACTTCCTGTATAGTAATTTCCTTTTTGTACATTAAAACGATATCTAAATCTTTGATTATTTGCTGAATTATACCCTATCTTTAGAATACCGTAATTATATGTACCTGGTATTAATGCATTTCCATTACCTAATGGATCAAAACCGTATTTTAAATCAACATAATCATGTTTAAAAACATAATATAAAGCTGATAAGTTTTTAAAAAATAGAGCCCCATTTAAAAAGTGTGATGACTGACTTACAGTTCCACTTTCATTAAAATAAGTATTGTTATTATAATTTAAATAACGAATGGAATTTAACGCTTTAGAGTTTTCATAAAATTTTTCAAACCTAACACTTCCTGTTGTCTGGGTATATCCTTCTCTAATTACTATATTATTTACCGCATCAAAATTATATAACCTTGGAGTAAATCCAACATCAGTAATATAATTTTTACCTACATTTTTCATTGCTGCACTCCAACTAAAACCTCTTTTATTAAACCATATCCCAGCATTATAAAAGTTATTATCTCCAGAAACATCATCATTAAAACTCTTCCCAAAATTTGCTATTCCAGTCCATTTATTATTATCTGATTTATAATTCACATTAACTCCTGCAACTCGATTATAATCGTCTATAAATTCAAAACCTGCTGTTTCTTGTCTATTAATAAAAAAACCTGTAGCTGTAAAATTTTTAGACAATTGTTGTTCAGCTACAATAGCCCCATAGTTTTGAGATTGAACACTATTTTCTTTTTCAGTTTGAACATTTAAAACTCCAATTCTTGTTTTAGATGAAACATTACCAGATAATTTTAATCCAAATTGAATTGGACTTTTTGAGCCTATACGCCTTGAATAAAAAGGATTAACCCCACTTACCCCCAAATTTGAAAACAAATCAGCATTCTCAAGGAAAAAGTTACGTCTTTCAGGGAAATTCACTGCAAAACGAGTAAAATTTGTTACCTGCTGATCTACATCGATTTGGGAAAAATCAGGATTTATAGTAGCATCAAATTTTAGTGATGAAGTTATATTATACTGTACATCTAAACTTGGCTTATATGTAGTATTACTAGTATTATTTTTAACATCATTTTGATTATTGATTGTTAAAGAAGGTGTAACAGTAAAGCGTGATGGAGATATTTTCGGCAAGTGTTCAATGGTAAATTTTTCAGTAAATCGTAAATCAAATAAACGATAATTCCTTTTCACATTTTTTAAAATAGTCCATGAATTAATTTTAATATCTCTCACATAAAATTGAATTCCAAAAACAGTATTATTTTTATTAAAATTTAAAGACTTCAAGGGGATTGCTATCTCATATTGCTTTTGTTTTCCATTCATAAAAGCTTTTGCTTTCCATACAGTACTCCAACTTGTACTAAAATCATACCCTTCATTTACACGTTCAACAATTCCATCAATTTGTGTACTGTAGCTATTTACTGAAAAATAATATGCGTTTTGTTGTTGATTTTGTGTATCTAAAACCATAGCAAATCCATCACTCAAACCTATAGGAGTATCGCGTTTTAATGAACTTACTTGTGTTTTTGGTGTACTATCATTATAAATTAAACTCACAAATAAATATTCTCCATTATGAAACATTTTTACTGATGTTTGATTCTTTGCTAAACCAACATCAGTAGGCGCATAATTATAAAATCCTGTATATGCAGTCAATTTATTCCAAGTTTTCTCATTTAATTTACCATCAATTTTAATTTTAGTATCTATAAATTTAATAATTGGCTGTTGAGAAAAACTATTTACTATGAAGCTTAATAGTAATAAAGTTAGAAAATTTTTCATTTTTATATTTTAAGTTTCATCAAAAGTATTATTGTTACTAACATCTCATAAAATAAGTAGACAAACTCAGCTTTAACGCAACTAGAAAGTGCTTTTAGTTTCAAATTTTATTTTATCCTCATAAACTACCTATACAACATCTTCAAACCCTATTTCGGCAATTTTAATGGTGAAATAGAAGCTATAATTGTATTTTAGCTAACTGTATGATTATTTTTAAAAACAAATATCTTTTTTCTAGTACCGTATTTTTTAAACATATATTGTTTTGGTTATGTGTGCTCTTTTATTTTATGTTCTCCTCAAACATTACCAACTTTGGCGGAGGATATATCCAATTATTTCATTCTACATTAAAAATTTTAATTCCTCAAATAATTACTGCTTATACTTGTTTGTTTGTTTTAGTTCCTAGGTTTTTGAACACAAAAAAAACAACACTTTTTATAATTTGGGTGGTACTTTTATTAATATTTATGTATGGGTTTTATCTGTTTTTACATATGTTTTTGTATGAACCTAAATACATACAGTTTTATAATGAAATTGCTAAAAAATATGCTGAAGAAACATACTTTGAACGGCTTTTAAGTTTTTCAGCTTTTTTAAGTAAGTCTATAAAATTCTTAACTCCTGCTACATTATTATTAATGGCTAGTTTTTATAAGAATCAACAAAAACTATTAATTTTAAATGAACAAAAAAAGACTGCTGAATTAACAGCCTTAAAACATCAATTAAACCCGCATTTTTTATTCAACACATTAAATAATCTATATACTTTAGCTTTAAAAAAATCAGATCAAACCCCTGAAGTTATTGAACGATTATCTGATATTTTAGACTATATGTTATATCGTTGTAATGATACTTTTGTCTCGCTTCAAAAAGAAATTGAACTTATTGAAAATTACCTGTCTTTAGAAAAAGTTAGGTATGGAAAACGAGTACAAATTTCTTTTGAAAGAAATATTCAGCAAGATGTTAAAATTGCTCCATTGTTATTACTTACTTTTATTGAAAACTCCTTTAAACATGGCGTAAGTCAAGAGCTAAATGAAGCTTTCATTACAATTAATATCAGTCTTAAAAACAATCAAATTATTTTTAACATTAAAAATTCTAAACCAACTGTTAGTTTAGAAAAAAACACTGAACATTGTATTGGATTAAAAAATATAAAAAAGCAATTAGAATTGATTTATCCTGATAATTTCGATTTAGATATAGAAAATACTACAAAATTTTATACCGTAACATTAAAACTACTAGCTAAATAATGATTTATAAATGTTTAATTATTGATGATGAAGAATTAGCTAGAGAATTAATAGAAACTCACATATCTCAGTTAACAGATTTTGAATTAGTTACTTCTTGTGCAAGTGCTATTGAAGCAAGTAGTATTTTACAACAAGAAACTATCGATTTGCTTTTTTTAGATATAGAAATGCCAGTTTTAAAAGGAACTGATTTTTTTAAAAACCTAATACAAAAGCCTAAAGTAATTTTCACTACTGCATATCGAGATTATGCTCTAGATGGTTTTGAATTAAACGCCGTTGATTATTTATTAAAACCTATTACTTTTTCTCGTTTTTTTAAAGCTATTGAAAAGTTTAAATCAATACATTCTACTGGTAAACAAACATCTATAAATATTTCACCATCAACAACTAATGACTATATTTTTGTTACTAAAAACAGAAAAAAAATAAAAATTATTTTTACTGATATATTATACATAGAAAGTTTAAAAGATTATGTGAAAATTCATTTAGAAAATGAGTTTCATACTGTAAAATTTAGTATTTCAGCTTTTGAAAAAGAACTAGACAATAGATTTGTTCGTATTCATCGTTCTTATATTGTAAATCGTAATAAAATTACTGCTTATACAAAAAACGATGTTGAAATTAATGCTATTGAAATTCCTATTAGTGATAATTATAAAGAAAACATACTCGATATTTTAAAATAAAAAACTCAGGATATTCTCCTGAGTTTTTTTAATATTTTATAATTTGCCCTACTAGTTCTTAGTCATTGTTAAAACCATAGTAGTTTTAAGATCTTGCCCTTGTACTTTCATTGTCATATCAATTTTAGACTCTGTAGGTACTCCAGATTTTTTATCAACAGTCATTGTTCCTATAATATCTCCTAATGCCATTCCTTTAACTTTACCCGTTACATCTAATAATACAGTTTTACTTGTAATAGATTTCACTTTATAAACAAAGTTAAAATCCATTCCCTTACTATTTTTAGACATATTCCAAGTATCACCAACAGCAACTGCATTTTCAGGATATACAACATTACTTGATTGATTTGCTAAATCACTTGTTCCTGGAATATTAGGCTCTACTTTTGATTCTAATACTTTTCCTAAGTTATTACCTTTCATAGTTATAACTGCCTGCAACATAGGATCCATTTGAGACTTCATCATTTTACCAGTATCATCTAAGTCTTCTGCTTTTTTTGAAGAATCATAAGACATTGGCATACCTTGCTGTATCATATTCATTACCACTTTGGTAATTTTCATTTCACTAGTATATTCAGAATTAGAAACACTTTTTATGTCTTGCTTCATTTCAATATTCATGTTCATTGACATTACTGTTCCCATATTTTGAGACATTTTCATGTCCATAACATAGCTATCTCCTTTTTCATAATTTAAACGCAGTAATACTTTCTCTTGCGCTAATGTTATTGTGCTTACAAACAATAATAAAGCGATAATTTTTTTAGTCATTTTAATAGTTTTTTGTGGTGTACGAATATACGTAAATAATATTTTTTTCAAACGAGTATCAAATCGTAAATCACTATTTTTTAATCATTATTTTTAACAGTGTCATAAAAAAAACTGTTTAAATTTAAAAAATTCTCAAATAAGCCTTTGATTCTATCTTTTTTTTAGTCACTTTTGACTATTCCTTAATCTATTTTAAATTTTTAAAATGAATACTAATACTAAAACCACAATGCTTTATAATAAAGGTGCACTTCAAAACGAAACATTGATTGACCTTTACAAAAGAATGTTATTACCTAGAATGATAGAAGAGAAAATGTTAATTCTTTTACGTCAAGGGAAAATATCAAAATGGTTTAGTGGTATTGGGCAAGAAGCCATTTCTGTTGGGGTAACTTATTCTTTAAATAAAGATGAATATATTTTACCAATGCATAGAAATTTAGGCGTTTTCACCACTCGGGATATACCTTTAAATAGATTATTTTCTCAATGGCAAGGTAAAGCAAATGGTTTTACAAAAGGAAGAGATCGAAGTTTTCATTTTGGTACTCAAGAATATAATATTATTGGAATGATTTCTCATTTAGGGCCTCAATTAGGAGTTGCTGATGGAATAGCTTTAGCCAATAAACTGAAAAATAACAATCATGCTTGTGCCGTTTTTTGTGGTGATGGAGGTACAAGTGAAGGTGATTTTCATGAAGCTTTAAACGTTGCTTCTGTATGGAGTTTACCCGTTTTATTTTGTATTGAAAATAATGGTTATGGGCTTTCTACTCCTACTTCAGAACAATATAATTGTGAACATATAGCTGATAAAGGTATTGGTTATGGTATGGAATCACATATTATAGATGGTAATAATATTTTAGATGTTTATACTAAAGTTTCTGAATTAGCAGAAAGTATTAGAAATAATCCGAGACCAATTTTATTGGAATTCAAAACTTTTAGAATGCGAGGTCATGAAGAAGCTAGTGGTACCAAATATGTTCCTACAGAATTAATGGACGCATGGGCTGTTAAAGACCCTTTAGATAACTATAGAGAATATTTAATTACTAATGGTATTTTAACTAATACTATAGATGAAGAATTTAGAAATGAAATAAAAAACAACATCAATGAAAATCTTAAGGCTACTTTTGAAGAAGATGTTATTTCATCAACAATAGAAAAAGAATTAAATGATGTTTACCAAAAAACTGAATACAAGCATGTTTCTGAAAACTCAGAAACTGAAAACATACGTTTAATAGATGCCATTTCAAAAGGATTAAAACAAGCTATGGAACAAAACGATTCCATTGTTGTTATGGGGCAAGATGTTGCTGAATATGGTGGTGTTTTTAAGATTACAGAAGGTTTTATTGAGCTTTTTGGTAAAGAACGAGTTCGAAATACTCCTATTTGTGAATCTGCTATAGTCTCTGCTGCATATGGATTAGCTATTAATGGAATGAAAGCTGTAATGGAAATGCAATTTGCAGATTTTGTTTCTACTGGATTTAATCCAATAGTAAACTTATTAGCTAAATCTCACTATCGCTGGAATCAAAAAGCCGATGTTGTTATACGAATGCCTTGTGGAGCTGGTGTAGGTGCAGGTCCTTTTCATTCACAATCAAATGAAGCTTGGTTTACAAAAACACCTGGTTTAAAAGTTGTTTACCCAGCTTTTCCTTATGATGCAAAAGGTTTATTAACAACCGCTATTAACGATCCAAATCCTGTATTATTTTTTGAACACAAAGGTTTATATAGAACTATTTACCAAGACGTTCCTACTGATTATTACACACTTCCTATTGGCAAAGCTTCTTTATTAAAAGAAGGTAAAGATGTTACTATTATTGCTTTTGGACTTGCAGTACATTGGGCTTTAGAAACATTAAAAAAGGATCAAAATATTTCAGCAGATTTAATTGATTTAAGGTCTTTACAACCATTAGATACTGATACAATTTTTACTTCTGTTAAGAAAACTGGTAAAGTAATTATTCTTCAAGAAGATTCTTTATTTGGAAGTTTATCTGGAGAAATTTCTTCTCTAATTACAGAAAATTGTTTCAAATATTTAGATGCTCCGGTTAAACGTGTTGCTAGTTTAGACACTCCTATTCCTTTTGCTGGAAACCTAGAAAAAGAATACTTGCCAAAACATCGATTTGAAAATGAGCTTTCAGAATTATTAGCTTATTAGAATTCTTTTAAAAAATAATAATAAAAAAAGCTTAGTAATAATTACTAAGCTTTTTTTATTATTCCTGAATGAAGTATTATAAATCTTGATTCACATCCCAAGACTCTAATATTTCTTTTAATGTTTTTATAAACATACCTCCTAAAGCTCCGTTAACTACTCTATGATCATAAGAATGTGATACAATCATTTTTTGACGAATACCAATGAAGTCTCCTTCAGGTGTTTCAACTACTGAAGGCATTTTTCTAATTGCTCCAAGTGCTAAAATAGCTACTTGAGGTTGATTAATAATTGGTGTTCCCATAATTGAACCAAAACCACCAACATTAGTTACAGTATAAGTTCCTCCTTGAATTTCATCTGGCTTTAACTTATTCGCTCTTGCTCTATTTGCTAAATCATTAACTTGTTTAGTCATTCCAACTAAATTTAATTGATCTGCATTTTTAATTACTGGTACAATTAAATTTCCATCAGGTAAAGCAGCAGCCATTCCTAAATTAACATTCCCTCTTTTTATAATTTTATCACCATCAACAGCGATATTAATCATAGGATGTTTTTTTATAGTTTGAGCTACAGCTTGCATAAATATTGGAGTAAAGGTTAACTTTTCACCTTCTCTTTTTAAATAAGCATCTTTAACCTTATTTCTCCATTTTACAATATTAGTAACATCAATTTCAATAAAAGATTGAACATGAGCAGAAGTTTGAACTGAATCAACCATATGTTTAGCAATTAGCTTACCCATACGACTCATTTCAATAATTTGATCTTCTCCACTCATTGTTACTGGAGTAGAAGGAGTTTTCACTTCTTTAACTGCTACTGGTGCAGCTTCTTTGTTTTCAACTTTTTTAGGCTGATTTACTCTATTTTCTAAATAAGACAGTATATCATTCTTTGTAACTCTCCCATCTTTTCCAGAACCGTTAATAGTATCAAGCTCATCGATAAGAATTCCTTCCTTTTGTGCTATATTTTTAACTAAAGGTGAGTAAAAACGGTCACTTGAAGTTGTATCTAAAGAAGTTGTAACAACTTCTTTTGCTACTTCTATACTCTTTTCAACTTCAACAACAGCTGCTTTTACATCTTCTTTAACTTCAGAATCAGATTCTCCACCATCACCTTCTGTTTCTATAATTGCAATTGTTTCTCCAACTTGAACAACTGTATCTTTGTCAAATAAAATTTCAATTAATTTACCTTCAACTTCACTTGGTACTTCACTGTCTACTTTATCGGTAGCTACTTCAACAACGGTATCATCTATTTCAATCGTTTCTCCTACTTCTTTTACCCAAGAGGTAATAGTTGCTTCGGCAACACTTTCGCCCATTTTAGGCAACTTCAATTCGTATTTAGCCATTGTTTGTCTATTTTGTGGATTGCGAAAGTACTAAAAATCGATGGTTTTTCATCATAAAAAATGCTAAAAAACAATTCTTAAGGATTAATTCATATTACATTATTACCAACAAAACAAACAAATTCAAACACATTCTATCTTCAAACACTTAAAAAAACTACTAATTTTACCATATTCTCAAAATAAAAACAACTATCGTTTTAATCCTTTATTCGTTTAATTTATGACGAATTTTATTTACAATAACATAAAAAACATCTTCATTCTGTTTATGATAAAACAACTTTTTATGCTATTATTGATTATTATTACGTTGAATCATACGTAATCTCTCTTCTGCTCTTTCTAATTCTCTTTTAGCTCGTCTTACATTTTCTCTTGCGTATTCCATACCATTAAATCCATTTCTTGATCTTGAATGCTTAGTTATTAACTTTTGTAAATCATTTCCTAAAGCTTTTATTTTCTTATACGAATATTGAGAAACCTCATTTTTGTATAAAAATATTTTCATTGTCTTTTTTCTAAGCGTACATTCAAAAACTAAAGAACCATTACTTTCTTTTGACCAAACATAATTACTTCCCTGTACTTTTAATTTATATCCTTTTAATTTTTCTTTTAAAAGATTTTGAATTTCATTTCTTTTAGATTTTTGAAATTTGGCTGTGAAATCGTAAGAATCATCAGAATTAGAAATACTTGTAGAATTACTAATTGTTGTTGTAACATCTGTATGTCTGTTTCCTGAATAACTACTATTTGATGGTATAGGTGGCGTAGGAGGTGTTTGTGCAATTGTTGTAAATACGCTAGTAAACATGAACAAAAAAACTAAATGTGTAATCTTCATAATATGTTATTTTATAATTAATTAGATTACAAATGTAGATAGTGTTTTTAATCAAAAAGAATAAATAGTAACCATTAACCTATGATTAACCTTAAACACAGAAGCATTAACTTATCTTGAATTCTAACCCAATTCCTCTTGAGCTTTCAATAGTAATGTTTGGATCCTCTTTAAAATATTTACGTAGTCTACTTATAAAAACGTCCATACTTCTACCAGAGAAAAAATCATCGTTTTTCCAAACAGCATTTAAAATTGCTTCTCTTTTTAAAAGTTGATTTTTGTGCTTAAATAAAAACAATATTAATTCAGTTTCTTTTTCTGTTAATTTTTGTATAGAATCATTAAAAGTCAATTCTAATCTTTGTGTATCAAAAGTATAAAAACCTATAAGCATTTTAGACTCGATATCTTTTTTTACTACTTTAGTATTTGTTCTTTTTAAGATATTATGTAATCGTAATACTAACTCATCTGCTTCAAAAGGTTTTACGATATAATCATCTGCCCCTAATTTTAATCCTTTTAGCTTATCTTCTTTCAACTTTCTTGCTGTTAAAAAAACAAAAGGTAACTCTGGAAACAACTTGGTAATATTTTCGGCTAAAGTAAAGCCATCCATTTTAGGCATCATTACATCTAATACACATATATTATAGATATTAGATTTGATATTGTTTAATGCCTCTTCTCCATCTTTAAACCAAGTAACATTATATCCAGTAATTTCTAAATACTGTTTTAAAATATTTCCAAAATCGATATCATCTTCAACCAATAATACATGGTGCTTATTCTCTTCTTTCATTTTTAAACTGGAATTTTAATTGTAAATGTAGTTCCTTTACCCTTTTCACTTTCAACAAGAATAGTTCCTTTATGAGCTTTAATAATTTGATTACTATAATAAAGCCCTAACCCTAAACCTTTAACATCATGTATTTCATTAGTATCAACTCGATAAAATTTATCAAACAACAATTCTTGATTTTTCTTTGATATTCCAATTCCATTATCAACTATTGAAATACATAAATTCTTATTATTTTCTATCCTGCAACTTACATTAATTTTTGTTCCACCATATTTAACAGCATTTTCTAAAATATTAAATAAGGCAGTAGTTACAAAAAACTTATCAAGAGCAATTTTGTTTTTTAAACTACAATCTCTTTCAAAGCTAATTTTTTTACTTTCAACAGATAATAAAAAATCATTCAACACTGTATTTAAATACTGATCTATAACTATTGTTTGCTTACTTAAGCTTATTTCATGATAACCTAAACTATTATTTAACACTTGATCTATTAATTTCTGTAAACGAGTATTTTGCCTCTCAATTGTATTTATTACTGAGTCGATGACTACTGGCTTATTTTTCACTTCTTCTTTTTTCAGCATTTTTGTTGCTAACGATAATGTTGCTAGCGGTGTTTTTAATTCATGGGTTATATTATTAATGAAATCTGTTTTTATATCTGCATTTTTCTTCTGAGTGATTAATGATTTAATTGAATAATATAACAATGCTATAACCACTAAAAATATTAACAACGATAAAATCAATATTAATTTCATTTTACCCAAAACTATCACTTGCCACTTATCAATATTTATATAGTCTCTACTTTCAAAATGAAGTTCATAATTAACACTTAGCTCTTTTTTATTTATTTCTCTAGAAAAAGAACGCTCAGTATGCCAATAAGAATTACTTACTTGTAACTCTTTCACGTTTTCGAATTCTGAACCTAACAACTTAAAATCTGGGTTGTTTTTTCCTTTAAAAATTGTATCTTTTTTTCTTTCTGTAACTAAAGTGATATTTTTTAAAACTTTATGAAACTTTAGATTATATCCTAATTTTTTTTTCTTTAGTTCTTCATTATATGCTTCTATATACAAAGGGTTTATTGAATCTGTTATTCTTCTTAACTCATTAACAACTTCTTTTTTTGTTAAGTTATTTAGGCTGTATTCATCCAATTTATCCATCAAGAATGTCTTCCATTTTATATTTAATGAATCTAAACCTGGAGTATAATCATCAATTTTAGAGATAGCTTCTTTAGCTTTATTTATAAAATTCTCTTTCTTTAAATCATAGGTGTTCTTTATAAGTGTACCTTGAATTACTGATAAAGCAAGTAAACTTATAATTGAAACTATAATTAATCTGGTTATTTTATTTTTCATTTATTACTCTATACATCTGGAATTTTTCACTAATCTTTTACTCGATTACAATGTGTATCCCTTTTTAATCTACATCAAAAATATCAATAAACAAGTAACTGCATAAATAAAACTTCTTTATTAACCGTTCATTAACCTTGAAACTATTACTAGATAAGGGTTTATGTAAAAAGAGAGTAAATATTAACAAAACTTCTATATATCAATAAAACATTAACCTTCTCTTTAACCCTGTATTAACCAGCTTACTTATAGATCCTTCACATCTTTGCTTCATAATTAAAAGCTACAATTATGAATTTTAAAATGCTCACGTTTGTTTTTCTATTATACTCTTTAGGAATATATGCTCAAAAATCAATTACTACAAATACCATTTCACAACATATAAAAATAGATGGCTTATTAAACGAGGATACTTGGAAAACTCATCTAAAAAAAGTTCAATTAAAACAACTAAGTCCTAATAACGGAAATTTACATTCAAATGCTTCAAAAATTGCCATTACAAATGATGATTCTTTTTTTTATATCGCTGCAGAATTATCATCTCCATCGATTACCAATATATTAACTTCTAGAGATGATGTTGGTACCTCTGATTACTTTGGGTTTATGATAGATTTATTTGGTGCCAACAGAGAAGCTTGGGCATTTTTAGTAACTCCAGCAAATGTACAAACAGATATTAAACTAACTCCTAATGGAAATTACGGAGAATGGAATGCAGTATGGGAAAGTGCTGTAAAAATATATGATGATAAATGGACTATAGAACTTAAAATTCCTTTTAATAGTTTACGTTTCCCTAAAAAAGACTTTTCAAACATTACAATTAATTTTGAACGTTTTGATGCAGTTAACAATGAAAATTCTTTTTGGAATTACATTAATCCAAACATTAATGGCCTTTTAAATCAGTTTGGTGACCTTAAAGGTTTAAAAAACGTAAGTCCTCCTATAAATTTATCATTTAACCCTTTTGTTTCAATGATTAATGAGAAAACCCCTAACAAACTAAATACCTACACTTTTACTGGAGGACTTGATTTAAAATATGTACATAATAATGCATATACTATTGATGTTTCTTTAATTCCTGATTTTAGTCAAGCCTTGTCCGATAATCAGGTTTTTAACCTTTCACCTTTCGAAATTAGATTTAATGAAAACAGACAGTTTTTTGTTGAAGGAGCTGAAATTTTTGATAAAGGAGGCTATTTATATACACGAAGAATTGGAGGAACTCCAGTCAATAAAAATAATTTTAATATTGAAAAAAATGAAGAAATAATAAACAATCCTATATCTTCAAATATCATAAACTTATTAAAATTTACTGGGAAAACTGAAAAAGGGTTATCTATTGGTATATTAAATGGTATTACAAGTAAAAGTGAGGCAACTGTTAAGAATACAGTAACCAATGAAACTATGAATATTGAAACCAATCCGTTAACTAACTATAATTCAATTGTAATTGATAAAACTTTAAAAAACAATTCGTTTTTAACTTTTATAAACAATTCAGTAATTAGAAATGGAAATACTTATGATTCAAATTTAAGTGCGTTACTATACAGATGGTATAATAAAAAAAGGACGTATTCTATGTACTTTAAAAAAGCCCTTTCTCAAAAATATTATGCTAATTTAGAGAATCAATTTGGTCATGAATATTATGCTTCATTATCAAAAATAAGTGGAAAATGGACAGGAAATGTTTCTTTTTATTTGTTAGATGATACTTTTGATAATAATGACTTTGGATATCTTCCTAGAAACAACCAATTAACATTAAAATCAAATATAACTTACACTAATAATAATCCTAAAAAAACATTTTCTCAATATCGAATTAATTTACAACATTCTCGTAAATATTATTATACTTTATTAGAAAATGAACAAACATATTATAAATTAAATACGAGTGCTACTTTTAAAAAAAATAATCATAAAGCCTATGCTGTATTTACCTATGTTGAAAAAGGAAAAAATTTTTACGAACCACGTGTTAAAGATAGATATTTCAACAAACCTGCTTTTACTGAAACGGTGTTAGAATATCAAACTAATAGAAATAAAAATTTATATTTTGCTGCTTATTTTGTTGCTGTGAATTATTTGAATTCTGATATATACACCAATGAAATTGTAACAGGATATGGGGTAAGATGCCGTTTAGGACAACACTTATTTTTTAAATTAGAACAAGATTTAACAAAGAACCCAAGTAGTGCTGGATACATAACTCAACAAGGAAGTGATATTATTTTTGGTAAGCGTAGTATTAAAGAACTTACAAACTCATTACATGTAAATTATGCTATAAACGCTAAACTAAACATATCAACAAGGCTACGTCATTATTGGATTCAGGTAGATTATGATAAACAATTTACATTATTAAACGATGGAAATTTAACTACCAATAATTACACTATTAATCCAAATAACTATGATGAAAACTACAATAACTTTACTATTGATTTTATCGCTAAATGGCAATTTGCTCCTGCTAGTGAAATTAGTTTAGGGTACAAATTAGGTTCAAATTTTTATAATAATGATGTAAAGTCTTCTTATTTCAGTAATTTAAAATCAACCTTAAAAGAAGACAGTAGTAATACTATGTCATTAAAAATGACTTACTTTTTAGATTTCAATAAAATAAAAGAAAAACTTTTTTAACTAAAAAAACTCATTAACTATAGTTAATGAGCTTTTTTTTATTGTATCCATTGTTTAGGAGTCGCTAAAACTGACAAAAGTTTAGCTTCTTCTGAATTTTCTTCAGGATGATGATTATATTTCCATTGAACTACTGGTGGTAAACTCATTAAAATACTTTCAATACGACCATTAGTTTTTAAACCAAACAATGTTCCTCTATCATGTACTAAATTAAACTCTACATAACGTCCTCTCCTTACCTCTTGCCAATCTTTATGTTCCTTTTGATATTCTATAGCCTTTCTTTTCTCAACAATTGGCACATATGAATTCAAAAAACTATTTCCAACTTCAGTTACAAACTTATATCTGTCTTGAATAGAAAACTCTTCATTTTCCTTTAAATAATCAAAAAATAATCCTCCAATACCTCTTGCTTCATTTCTATGAGCATTCCAAAAATAATTATCACAAGTTTCTTTAAACTTAGGATAAAAAGATTCATCATGCTTATCACAAGCCTCTTTACATACTGAATGAAAATGAACAGCATCTTCATCGAATAAATAATAAGGAGTTAAATCTTGTCCACCTCCAAACCATTGAGTTACTATTTCTCCTTTCGAATCATACATCTCAAAATAACGCCAATTAGCATGAACAGTAGGTACAAATGGGTTTATTGGATGTAGTACTAAACTTAAACCACATGCAAAAAAATTTCCTTCTTCTACTCCAAACTGTTTTCTTAAAACTTCCGGTAATTCACCATGTACGGCAGATATGTTTACACCTCCTTTTTCAAAAACGTTTCCGTTTTCAATTACACGAGTTCTACCTCCACCGCCTTCTGCTCTTTTCCATAAATCTTCTTGAAACTTAGCTTTTCCATCTACTTCCTCTAATTTAGAAGTTATAGTATCTTGTAACCTTTCTATATATGCGTAAAAAGTATCTTTCATTTTTGTAATCTTAAAAGGCAAAAATAACTATTCTGTTAATTCCTTTACTCTAATTTCTTTAATAGTTTCAGTGGTTGCTGCTGTAACTGATAATGGTAACACCAATATAACACCTACTATTGGGATTAATAAAAAAAGTATAAATACAATTCCATTGCCTATTGCTAGTCCTTTATGTTTTTTTACAAACTCAATACTCTCTTTGTATTTGAAATGACGTTCAAGTGTGTAATCCATATTTCCAAACCCAGCATAATAAGCCTGCATTAAAAACAGAATAACTGTAGAAAATACACCTATTATTGGTATTAAGCTTAATAATAAAATTGGTATTGTTAATAATAACTCCTTAGTTAAATTTCTTACATTAATTCTTACCCCCCTTACAAGTTGTTCTTGAAATGATGTTTTTCTATGCGAATGATTTTTTCCTTTATAATACTCTTCAATTTTTTCAGAAACTGGACTCATAAATGGTGCTGAAAGTGCCATAACAACATGTTTATACAAAACAAGGCCGACTACTAAAATTAATAACCCGCTAAAAAAAGTACTAATAACTTCAAATGCTCCCTTTCCAAATTCCCATTGCCAAATATTTGAAATATAATGGCCTATATTATCTGATAAAGAATAGGCTAGGAAGCCAATTAAACTAGCAGTTAAAACACTAATAGTTATAGGAATAGTAAAAAACCTCCATAGCTTTAGTTTTGATATTAATTGAAAAGCTCCAAAGTATGCTCTTACTCCTCTAAATATATTTTGAATCATAACCACAATTTATTTTGATATAAAAATACAAACCTCTTTCTAAATATAGAAAGAGGTTTGTATTTTTTGTAAAGAATTTACTATTACTGTAAAACAGGCTTAAGAAATTCTTCTAATTGCTTTTCATTTATTTTGTTTACTTCATCCCATCCCATTTTTTTAGACGGCGATGCAGCTCCCCTTTTAAAGTTAATTATTTGCTTATCTTTTGATATTAAATATGCAGTAGGATAATCTAACTTATGGATAAATCCATTAATTGTTACTGTAGATTTATCTGAATTCTCTTCTGAAGAAGCTACTAACTGTATTCTTTTATCTAATTTTTTAGCCATTCTTTCAGCTCCTTTTTTCTGATCCCAGAAAAGCATAACGAACTCCATTTGTCCATTATATTTCTCAACCATTTTATTAAGAGCAGGTATTTCTCCCCAACAAGGAGCACACCAGGTTGCAGCAACTATTAATAAAATTGGTTTATCAACTTTATCAGTGCTTATAACTTTTCCATCAATTGTAGTAAAATCGTAATTAGATACATATTTACCTTTTACACAATTTTCAACAATGTCATTTAGCATAGCTGCATCTTTACTAGGGCTAACTATACAATCATTAACTGCATCTTTATAAAACTCTTTTGCTTGGGAAAAGCTAATTTGAACAGTTAAGGTTAATAATACAAGTAATAATTTCTTCATGATTAATTATTTAAGGGGCTGTAATATATTAAATAATATTTAAATTTTATATTCTTTTACCGCGTCAATAAATGCTTTTGCATTTTCTAACGGAATATTAGGTAAAATTCCATGCCCCAAGTTAACAATATATTTGTCTTTACCAAACTCATTTATCATTTGGTTTACCATTTTTTTTATTTCAGCCGGTGGAGACAGTAATCTAGAGGGGTCAAAATTACCTTGCAATGTAATATTTCCACCTGTTAAATAACGAGCATTTCTTGCAGAACATGTCCAATCTACTCCTAGGGCTGACGCGTTTGACTTGGCCATTTTATCTAACGCAAACCAACATCCTTTACCGAAAGCAATCACTGGAGCATCATCTTTTAATGCTTCTATTATTTGATTAATGTACTGCCATGAAAATTCTTGATAATCAGTTGGAGATAACATTCCTCCCCATGAATCAAAAACCTGTACAGCATTTACACCTGCCTTTACCTTTGCTTTTAAATAAGCTATTGTGGTCTCTGTTATCTTAGTAAGCAATTCATGTGCCAAAATTGGTTGCGTAAAACAAAACTCTTTTGCTTTATCGAAGTTTTTAGAGCCCTGACCTTGTACCATATAACATAAAATTGTCCATGGAGAGCCCGCAAACCCTATCAAAGGTATTTCGTCGTTTAATTTTTCTTTAGTTGCCTTAATAGCCTCCATAACATACCCTAATTCTTCATTTACATCAGGCACAATTACCTGATCTAAACTTTTTCGGTCTCTAATTGGGTTTGGTAAATATGGTCCAAAATCTGGTTTCATTTGAACCTCTACATTCATTGCTTGAGGCACAACTAAAATATCTGAAAATAAGATAGCGGCATCCATTCCGTATCTTCTAATTGGCTGTACTGTTATTTCTGAAGCTAGCTCAGGAGTTCTACAACGCGTAAAGAAATCATACTTTTTTCTAATCTCAATAAACTCTGGTAAATATCTCCCCGCTTGACGCATCATCCATACCGGTGGACGATCAACTGTTTCACCTTTTAAGGCTCTTAAAAATAAATCGTTTTTTATCATTTTATATCTCTACGTCATTACGAATATAATAAAGTATTTTTATTTTTATAAATATACTTTTGTTTGCTTTATTGGTAACAACTATTTTTTATTACATTTTTGACACTGCTTCCATTGATTTATCAATGGCTTGAGTTATTTTTTGAATATCTTTTTCTGAAATTGCTGAAGATAAAAACCAAGCTTCAAATTGAGAAGGTGGTAAAAACACCCCATTTTTTATCATTTCCCAAAAGAATACTGCAAACTTTTTAGTATCTGAAGTTTGTGCTTCTTCAAAATTTGTTACTTTTTTAGAAGAAAAGAATGGATTTATCATAGATCCAAATCTATTTACGGTAATTTCAACACCATATTTCTTTGCTGATTCTAATAAGAAAACTTCAATAATCTGTGCTATTTCATTAAACTTCTCGTATGGGTTTTGCTTTTTTAACTCTGTTAAAGTTGAAATTCCTGCAGCCATAGCAATTGGGTTTCCACTCAAAGTTCCTGCTTGATACATTCCTCCTAGTGGTGCCACCATTTCCATGATTTCATTTCGAGCGCCATATGCTCCTACTGGGAAACCTCCTCCTATTACTTTTCCTAAACAAGTAATATCAGCTTCTACATCAAATAACTCTTGTGCCCCTCCGAATTTAGAACGGAAACCAGTCATAACCTCATCTACAATTAATAAAGCTCCTTTACTTTCTAAATATTCTTTTAATTCTTTTAAAAAGTTATTTTGAGGAGTTACTACTCCCATATTACCAGCAACAGGTTCTAAAATAACTCCTGCAATATCATCATGAGCTTCAAAATGTGCTTTCACACTTTCGATATCATTATAATTAGCTATTAAAGTATTTTTAACTGCTCCTTCTGGTACGCCTTTACTTCCTGGTAAACTTAATGTAGCTAAACCAGAACCAGCTGCTACTAATAAAGCATCTTGATGCCCATGATAACAACCTGAAAATTTGATTACTTTGTCTTTACCTGTAAAAGCTCTTGCTAAACGTATTCCACTTAATACCGCTTCGGTTCCTGAATTTACAAAACGAACTTTATCCATTCCTGGAAAAGCATCACAAACAATTTTAGCTAATTTAATTTCGTTACTTGTTGAAGCTCCAAACGAGTATCCGTTTTTTAATGCCTTTGTTATTGATTTTTGTACTTTTTTATGACGATGTCCTAAAATCATAGGTCCGTACGATAATACTAAATCAACATATGTATTGCCATCAACATCTATTATTTTACTTCCTTTTGCTTTTTTTATGAATAAAGGGTTTCCTCCTACTGAAGAAAATGCACGAACAGGAGAATTTACAGCTCCTACTAAATTTTCTAATCCTTTATTATATAGTTTTTGTGATTTTTTAAATTTCATCTTTAATATTTTTAGTCGCTACTTAATGAATTAAGTAATCTTTACATAAAGATTACTTTGTCATTCTTCCTTGTAATGACATTATTTTTTCAGTAATAATTTTGCAGCTTCCTTAGCAAAATAAGTAATAATAATATCAGCACCTGCTCTTTTCATTGACAGTAAACTTTCCATCATTACTCGTTCACCATCAATCCAGCCTTTTTCAGCAGCTGCTTTTACCATGGCATACTCACCACTTACATTATAACAAGCAATTGGTCTGTCAAAATTATTTTTTAAATCTCTAATTATATCTAAATACGATAATGCTGGTTTCACCATTAAAATATCAGCTCCTTCTTGATCATCAAAAGTAGCTTCTCGCATTCCTTCATCTCTGTTTGAAGGATCCATTTGGTAAGTTCTTCTGTCTCCAAATGAAGGTGATGAATCTACAGCTTCTCTAAACGGACCATAAAATGCTGAAGAATATTTTACCGAATATCCCATTATTGGTAAATTTGGAAAACCTGTATTATCTAGAGATTCACGCATCATTGCAATAGTACCATCCATCATTCCTGATGGTGCTACCATATCTGCACCTGCCCTTGCATGAGAAACAGTTTGCTTTGCTAGATTTACTAATGTTGCATCATTATCTACATCATTATTATGAATCACACCACAATGACCATGTGATGTATACTCACAAAAACACACATCTGTAATTACATATAAACTTGGATAGTTTTTTTTGATAAACCGGATTGCTTGTTGCATAATTCCGTTATCATTCCATGTTTCTGTTCCTACATCATCTTTCTTTGAAGGTATTCCAAATAATAATACTGCTGGAATATTCAAAGTAACTACTTCTTCTAATTCTTTTGAAATAGTATCTAGTGAATACCTTTTAATTCCTGGCATTGATGGAATTTCAGATTCTATACCAGTTCCTTCTTCAATAAATAAAGGATAAATAAAATCATCAACAGACAATTTAGTTTCTCTAACTAATCTTCGAATCCCCTCTGATTTCCTAAGTCTTCTAGTTCTAAACATTATAAATCTAGTTATAAAAACACAAAAAAGATAAAAGAAGCATGTACTCTTTTATCTTTTTAATGTTTGTTTTATTATTTTTTTGCGAAGTGTAAATTTACAAGTTCCAAAACACTTTCTACTGTTGGTAATTTAGCAACTTGTACTTCTTCAAAATATTTTTGTGCTTCCTTAGCTGTAGTTTCGCCTATACAAAATGCCACTTTATTTGGTTCATTTTTTTCCATATAGCTCTCTACGGTTGATGGACTATAGAACAATACTCCATTTACTTTACTATCTACCTTAACCGAACTATATGTTGTTTTATAAGCTTCTACTTCGTTTACTTTTATATCATTTGCATTTAGAATAGCTGTTAAGGTATCTAAACGTAAATTACTACAGAAATAAGTAACCTCCTCTATTTTTAAAAAACCTGCTAAATATTCAGCTAATTTTTTAGCATTTTTTTCAACATGTGTAACTTTACCTATTCGTTGTTCAATTAGTTTTTTAGTTCTTCTTCCAACACAGTAAATATTTTTAAACTGTAGTTCTTCTTTTGTAAAATTGTGTAAAATTGCTTCTACTCCATTTTTACTTGTTATAACTACATTTTCAATTTCTTTTTTAATTACTTTAGGAGCAATACGGTTAAATCTAATTTTTATAAAATCACTATCCTCAGTACTAACTGTAGTTGGTAATAGTTTTTTTTGTATTTCAGATAGTTTTTTAGTTGAATAAATTGAAAACTCCTTTTCAATTCCTTCATCTTCTAGCATTATTAACTTCCCTCCTTTTTCAATAATATGAGTAGCACAATCTTTTGCTAAAAACTTATGTCTTCCTAATGGAACTTTTTTGCTTATTTCTATTTTCTTACTACCATCTCTACTTAATAAAACTCCTTTGAAATTTATTTCTTTTTCTACTTCATTTATATAAGCTAAAGCACCAATAGGCGCAGTACAACCACCTTCTAAACGGTTTAAAAACTCACGTTCAATTGTTGTACAAGTTTCAGTATCTCTATCATTAATTTGTTCACACGCATCTTTTGAAAAAGTATCTTCATCTAAAACAGTAACCATAATAGCTCCTTGAGCTGGTGCGGGTACCATCCATGATAAAGAAATAGCTCCTTGCGGTCTTTTCCCTAAACGTTCAAGCCCAGCAGCAGCAAAAACTGCTCCATTCCATTCATTAGCATCTACCTTTTCTAAACGAGTATTTACGTTTCCTCTTAAATCAACAACATTATGAGTAGGATAACGATTTAACCATTGTGCTTTTCTTCGTAAACTTCCAGTAGCAATGGTACCTTCTTTTTGCCCCATAAATTCTTCAGTATCTTTTAATACTAAAACATCATTATGGTTTGCTCGTTTTAAAACAGCTACTTGCACTATTCCTTCTGGTAAAACAGTAGGTACATCTTTCATTGAATGTACAGCTATATCTATATCTCCATTCAACATAGCTATATCAAGGTTTTTTGTAAAAATACCTGTAATACCTAATTCATATAAAGGTTTATCAAGAATGATATCTCCTGTTGATTTTATAGGTACTATTTGGGTTTGGTATCCTAATTCCTCTAACTCTTTTCTTACTTTGTTAGCTTGCCATAAGGCTAGTTCACTTTCTCGTGTACCTATTCTAATTATCTTCTGCATCTACTTGTTGTAAAGTTGTTCCAAAAACCCTTGACATTACTTCTATACTTTGGTTAATTGAAGTTTTTTCGTCTTTTAAGTGTTTTACGAATTGTGTAGTTATTTTTTGTATAAATCTTGATGTTATTACTTCAGCTTGAGTTTCATCAAAATCTTGAATTTTTTTCTTGTGAAAATTAATTTCATCTTTTTGAATAGTTAACAATGATTGTTTTAATGCATTAATAGCTGGTGTAAACCTTCTATGATTTAACCATTCGTTAAACTCTTCTTTATAAATTTCTATGATATTCTCCGCTACAGGTACTTCTTGCTGACGAACAGCCAATGTTTCATCTGTTATTTTAGAAAGTTCATCAACATTAACTAAAGTAACATTACTTAAACTTGCAACTTCATCAGATACATTAGCTGGCATTGATAAATCTAGAATCAATAACTTTTTATCAGAAACGTGGTTCTTTGTTATAGTAGGTATATCTGCCCCGGTAGAAACTACTAAAACATCTGTATTACTAACCTCTTCTGTTAAATTTTCATATTTTGCTTGCCTAATTAAAGGATGCTCTTTAACAAAGTCTTCTGTTTTTTGAGCTGTTCTATTAATTAAACTAACTGTTTTGTTTCGGGTATACTCTGCTAAGTTTTTACAGGTATGCTTACCCATTTTACCTAAACCAAATACTAAAATATTTTTAGTATTATAATCTGGTAAATTTTTTATTAAATATTGAACAGCAGCATAAGATACTGATGTCGTACCTGAACTTAACTTAGTTTCATTTTTAACTCGCTTGCTTGCTTGCATTACACAATTTAACAAACGTTCTAAATAAGCATTTGTAGTTCCAGCTTCTTTAGCTTGTTTAAAAGCTTGACGTAATTGGCCAACTATTTCATAGTCACCCAAAATTTGACTATCCAAACCCGTTCCCATTCTAAACAAATGCTGAATTGCATCTTGGTTCTTGTTTACATAAGAAACTTTAGCAAAATCTTCAACTGATCCGTTTGAGTGCTTACATAACATACTTATTAATTGAAAAGGATGTTCTGCAAATCCTGTTATTTCAGTTCTGTTACATGTAGAAAGCACAAAAAGTTCACCTAAGCCTCTTTCTTTTGCGTCTTGCAAAAGAGCTAGTTGATTTTCTTTTGACAGTGAAAACTTTCCTCGTGTATTAGCGTCTGCTTTTACATAGCTAACGCCGATATTATAAAATTTAGTAGGTCTATTATCTGTATCCATTAAAATCTTCTTCCAAAAAACATTCAAAAATATAAAGTTTAACTCGTTAAAAGTATCGCTAAAAGAACTTTTAATGTCGTTTCAAGATTTTTAAGTATTTATTCACTAAAACTTCCCAAAAATGCTTAATTTTGCAGTAATTCCTACTATTCAGAGTGTTGTAATATAGAACCATTCTAAATAGATTTAATTTAAATAAACTTCTTGCATATGTCAAAAAACGTCGCAGAAAGTACTTTTAGAGAAATTACTCTTGAAAACGGTTTTTTTGTTTTAAAATTTCAAAATAACTCAGACAAAACTGAGCTTTACAAAAGAGATATAGACAATTCTTATATACAGTTACATTATTGTGTAAAAGGTAATTGCAAGTTTCATTTTAACAATAACAACTACACTTTTAATGTACTTGATAAGCATTCTATATTCTTATACAACCCACAACAAAAATTACCTATAAATTTAGAAATATTACCAAAAACTTCTTTAGTTTCAGTTTTAATATCTATTGAAAAATTTCATTCATTTTTTTCAAAAGAAGCTGGGTACATTCCTTTTTTAAGCGATGATAATAAGAATAAAAAATACTATGATAACACACAAATTAATAATAATGTACTATTAGTTTTACAGCAAATTTTCGCTGCTAAAAATCACAGTTCAATGAGAGATCTTTACATAAAAGGTAAAACTTATGAACTACTAAGTTTACATTTTGATAGTGGCAAAAATACCGACGATGAATATTGTCCTTTTTTGGTTGATGATCGTGAAGTACTGAAAATTAGAAAAGCTAAAGACATTATAATTTCTCGAATGAGTGAACCACCTAGTTTACAAGAACTATCAAATGAGGTTGGTTTAAATTTAAAAAAACTAAAAGAAGGTTTTAAACAAATATATGGAGATACCGTTTATAGTTTTTTATTCGATTATAAAATGGAGCATGCCCGTAAACTTTTAGAGAGCAACCAATACAATGTTAATGAAGTTGGATTACAAGTTGGTTACAGTACATCTAGCCATTTTATAGCTGCTTTTAAAAAGAAGTTTGGTACCACACCCAAACAATATGTAATGAACCTAAATCAACTAAACTAATTTTTTAATATTGAATACTTCTAAGCAGTTTAATTTAAATACACCTCTTGGACATCAGATTACTATTACTGAGTTTCCTACTATTAATAGTAACAACATTGTTATTATTTTATCTGCTACTGGAGTATTACAAACATATTACTATAAGTTTTCTAAATTTTTACAAACAAACAACCATACAGTTTACACCTTTGATTATAGTGGTATTGGTCAATCAAAAACCAAACCTCTTACTCAATTTAACACAACCGTTTCTAATTGGGCGACTAACGATATCGAAACCGTTTTTCAACATATTAAAAAACAACATCCTACAAAAAACATTAAATGCATAGGCCATAGTTTAGGAGGTCAATTATTAGGCTTAGTTCCTTCTAATAAAATTTTGGATACCGTTATATTAGTCGCATCACAAACAAATCATTATTCTTTTTGGAATAATTTTAATAAAGCAAGAGTCTTTTTTAACTGGTTTGTGATTTTTCCTTTTTTTACTACTTTTTTCAAGTATTTCCCCAGTAAATCTTTCATTAAAATGGAGAATTTACCAAGAAATGTAGCTCGTGAGTTTAGTAAATGGTCTCAACAGAAAAATTATTATTTTGATTTAAAAGTAAGTAATGAACTTTTTCATCACCAAATTTCATCTAAATTAATTGGCTACAGTTGTACAAATGATAAGTTTGCACCAAAGCAAGCTGTAGATTGGATGATGTTAAAATACAAAAATGCAAAACTTACACGTAAACACCTAGTTCCAAGTGATTATGATGTACAAAAAATAGGTCATTTTGGTTTTTTTAGATCACATTTTAAAAACTCTATTTGGCAAGAATTCTTAACAGATCTACAAACATAAATGAAACAACTAACTCATTACGACATAACTAATACGGAAAAGAATTTTCCAATTACCATTGTATGTGACGCTATACGCACTCCTGAAAATATTGGTATGTGTTTTAGAATCGCTGAAAGTTTTGGTGTTTCTAAAATTTATTTACATGAAAGTTCTCCTACTTCAGAAAACAGAATTGTAAAAAAAACTGCCAGAAATACAATTGAACAAATTGATTATGAATCATACACTAATTTTTCTTCTTTAATTAGTGATTTAAAAAACCAAGGGAATACTATTATTGGTATTGAAATTACCGATGAAAGTATAAATATTAGCGATTATGATTTTAAATCTCATCAAAAAATTGTGTTACTTTTGGGTAGTGAAAGACATGGCATTAAAGATATTGACATTGCCGATGCAACAGTAGCCATACCGATGTATGGAAGAAATTCTTCTATGAATGTAATACATAGCTTGTCTATTACTTTATATGAAGTAACGAATCAATTAACAAAAACTACAAACTCATAAACTCAAATAATGAAAGGAGTATTATTAGTAAATTTAGGATCACCAGAAAGTACAGACCCAAAGGATGTAAAAAAATATTTAGGTGAATTTTTAATGGATGAACGTGTTATTGATGTTCCGTATTGGTTTCGTTCATTCTTAGTAAAAGGAATTATATTAAATACTAGACCAAAAAAATCAGCTGCAGCATATCAAAAAATATGGTGGAAAGAAGGATCTCCTTTAATTGTTTTATCTGAAAGATTACAACAAAAAGTTCAAGAAAAAACAACAATTCCTGTTGGTTTAGCAATGCGATATGGTAGCATGTCTATAAAAAAAGGCTTACAAGAATTATATGATAAAGGTGTTAGAGATGTACAACTAATTCCTCTATACCCACAATTTGCAATGGCAACTACCGAAACTATTGTTGTATTAGCCGAAGAATTACGTGCTGAATTTTTTCCTGACATGAAAATCACTGATGTTCCTGCTTTTTATCAAAAACCAGAATACATTAAAGCACTTTCTAATAGCATCAAAGAATATTTAGCTGATAAAGATTATGATCATTTATTATTTTCTTACCATGGTGTACCTGAACGTCATATTAGAAAATCTGACATAACAAAATCTCATTGTAAAATTGATGGTAGCTGTTGTAATAAACCCTCTCCTGCTCATGAATTTTGCTATAGACACCAATGTTTCCAAACTACAAAAAATGTAATTTCAGAACTAGGATTAGATGAAAATACGGTTTCTACATCTTTTCAATCTCGCTTAGGTGTTGATCCTTGGTTACAACCATATACTGACAGAACTATAGTTAAGAAAGCTGAAAAAGATGGTATCAAAAAATTAGCTATTGTTACTCCTGCATTTGTTTCTGATTGCTTAGAGACTCTAGAAGAAATAGCTATGGAGGGTAAACATGAGTTTTTAGAAGCCGGAGGAGAAGATTTTTATACAGTTCCTTGTATTAACGATAACGATGAATGGGTAGATGTACTTAGTGGCTGGATTAATGATTTTAATAATAATTAATTATGGACTTCTATTACATAAAAGCATTACATATTATCTTTGTAGTAACTTGGTTTTCAGGACTTTTTTATATTGTTCGTTTATTCATTTACCACACTGAGGCAGAAAAAAAAGAAGAACCTGCAAAAGAAATACTTCAAACCCAATACCAATTAATGGAAAAACGTTTATGGTACATCATAACATGGCCTTCGGCTATATTGGCCAGTTTTTTTGCTTTTTGGATGCTATACAAAAACCCTAGTTACCTTGAAATGCCTTGGATGCATGTAAAACTTTCGTTTGTATTGGCTTTATATGCTTACCACTGGGGCTGCCAAAGAATATACAAACAATTACAAAAAAATGTAATTAAGCACTCTTCTTTAAAACTTAGAATTTGGAATGAAGTAGCAACTATTATTCTATTTGCTGTTGTTTTTTTAGTTGTATTACAAAATGCTATCAACTGGATTTGGGGAGTTATTGGTATTGTTTTAGTATCAGTTTTATTAATGTTAGCTGTTCGTTTATATAAAAAAATTAGAGCTAAAAAAAGCTGGGATAAACACGAGAAAAAACTTATTAAAGAAGATACAGACTTGAATAATGAATCTTAAAAACTAACTTATAACATATAAATTTGTAACTATTTCCCCTTTACAATTATCTAAGGTAATAGATAGCATCTCTTTTTTTTCTTTTATTTTAAAGTTGAAAGGGAATGCTAGTAAATCAACCCCGCTTTTCTTTTTTAAACGAATACCTTGACCTGAAATAATATCTTTATTAGGTTCAAAATCTCCTTTCGGTAAGTGTTCTGTTAAAATAACATATTTATACTTAGTTAATTGTTTAACTACTTTCTGTATTTCACTATTTGATATATGCTGTAATACTTGTCTAACTATAGCACAATCTGCATCTGGTAATTCTTCTACAGCAATATCTTTACAGTGAAACTCTAAATTCTCCTGTTTGAATTTTTCTTTATTGTATTTTATAAGATTACCTACTATATCTATAGCAATATACTTTTTAGAGTATTGCACCAATTCTTTACCAACATTAAAATCTCCACACCCTAAATCACATACTATTAAAGGCTTTTCAAAAGATGCTAAAAAAAACGCAACCGTTTTTATATAAGGTTGTACTATTTCATCTTTATGAGAACCTTCTCCGGAATAAAAATCAGAATCATTACTACCCCATAAATTCATTTCATACACCTGTTCCATTGCTTCTTTTGTAGGCCATGGCATTTTTATTTTTTTACCTTTCTGCATAAAATCAACTTTGAAAACATTAAATTATCACTTTTCTTAATGGTTACTAAAATACTATTTTTACATCTTGCAAAAAGCAATTATATTTGTTAGGTTAGCTATTGTAAAAAATTGTTAGAATACTCAATTGCTATATCAAAATTTTTTAGACTATTTATTTATCAAAAATAAGGGTCTATAGAATATCCAGGCAATCTAAGTACTTCTTTATATATTTACCTAAAGTTCCTTTTATCCGGAACTATAATCCAATAAACGAGAACTTTATTCTCTATATAACGAGTTGTATGCCATTGCAGAAAAGCCAACCGCACATTAAGCACATTTGGTTTTTGCCATCACACAACCCGACCCTAAAAAACCAAAAGAGCTTAATCTTCCCACCGCTCCCAATAGTTACGATTTTGACTTTCTTCTTGTCGGATACATGACTTGTTGCTCTTTGAATTGACCGATTTCTTCTCTGAGCGTCTGATTGATATTTTGGATTAGGTCATTTTGGACTTTCATTATTCTTAATAAATCATGCATTGCATTTAGATTATCTAATTGTTTATATACAATTTGTTCTAAATCGGCTTTGGTATATCTTTTGCTCATAGCATTATACTTTATAAATAATTCTTTAGACTTTCTAAACAAATCTAATGATAATCTATCATAATTCAAAACAAAACTTTAGATATTCTATATTTTTATTTAATAAGTATATATTTATCTCAACAAATTCAAAAGAATCATGACATCTTTAGGACTATATCTTACTAAGAAATCTGTGAATAGAGCAATGGTTTCCAGACGGACTGGAATCAGTCAAGCTCGACTATCACAACTGACCTCAAATGAATCGACAAAGTTGCGTGCAGATGAATTGTATTTGATTGCATTAGCTATTGACATTGATCCAGGAGAAATGTTTAAGGAAGTTCATAGTGATTTGAAACTGGAGAATGATTAGCAATGAATGAGGCAAAAACAAGAAAGGAACTAATAGACAAACAGCTTCAAGAAGCTGGATGGAATATTAATGACCAAACTCAAGTTGGCATTGAATACGATATCAATGTTGGTTTACCTGATGGCGTTAGCGAACCTCAAGCACCTTATCAAGGACATCAATATTCAGATTATGTTTTGTATGGTAAAGACGGAAAAGTACTTGCTGTTGTAGAAGCAAAGAAAACATCTGCGAATGCGGAATTGGGAAGAGAACAAGCAAAACAGTATTGTCAAAATATTCAAAGCGAATCAGGCGGTGAATTACCATTTTGTTTTTATACCAACGGGCACGAAATATTCTATTGGGATTTAGGGAACTACCCTCCTAAAAAAGTGATTGGATTTCCAACAAGGGATGACCTTGAACGATACTCCTATATCAGAAGAAACAGAAAACCATTAGCTCAAGAATTAATAAATACGGAAATAGCTGGGCGAGATTATCAAATTCATGCTATTCGTTCTGTAATGGAAGGAATAGAAAAAAAGAGACAGAAGTTTCTTTTGGTAATGGCTACAGGTACTGGAAAAACCAGAACTACAATTGCCATGGTTGATGCTCTAATGAGAGCTGGGTGGGCTGAACGAGTTCTTTTCTTAGTTGATAGAATCGCACTAAGAAACCAAGCTTTAGAAGCATTTAAAGAGTTTCTTCCGAACGAACCTAGATGGCCTAAGATTGGAGAAAAAGAAATAGCAAAGGATAGAAGGATTTACACTTCTACTTATCCAACAATGCTTAACATTATCAGAGATGAAGAATATTCTTTATCTCCTCACTTTTTTGATTTGATTGTTATTGACGAAAGTCACCGTTCTATCTACAATACCTATCAAGAAGTATTAGATTATTTTAATACAACAACACTTGGTTTAACTGCCACTCCTACGGATGTTATTGACCATAACACGTTCAAGTTATTTGAATGTGAAGACGGCTTACCTTCTTTTGCATATTCGTATGAAGAAGCGGTAAATAACACCCCTCCTTACCTCTGCGATTTTCAGGTAATGAAAATTCAGACCAAATTTCAAGAGGAAGGAATCAGTAAGCGTACTATAAGCCTAGAAGATCAAAAGGACTTAATACTTGAAGGAAAGGAAGTTGCTGAAATAAACTTTGAAGGTACTGACCTTGAAAAATCAGTAATTAACAAAGGAACTAATGTCACCATAGTAAAGGAGTTTATGGAAGAATCCATAAAAGACCCTAATGGTGTTCTTCCTGGTAAAACCATTTTCTTTTGCTCTACAAAAGCACATGCAAGGAGAATTGAAAAGATTTTTGATTCTCTTTACCCTGAGTATGCAGGTGAATTAGCAAAAGTGATTGTTTCTGACGATCCTCGAGTATATGGTAAAGGTGGATTATTACATCAATTTACTCATAATGATATGCCTCGAATTGCTGTCAGTGTGGACATGCTTGACACAGGTATTGATGTTCGAGAATTGGTTAATCTGGTTTTCGCGAAACCCGTTTATTCATATACCAAATTCTGGCAAATGATAGGTCGTGGTACTCGACTTCTTGAACCAACCAAGATGAAACCTTGGTGTTCAGAAAAAGACGCTTTCCTTATCTTAGATTGCTGGGATAATTTTGAATACTTTAAACTGAATCCAAAAGGAAAAGAGACAAAAGGGCAAATCCCATTACCTGTTCGATTTGTTGGGTTTAGAATCGACAAGATTGAAACCGCCCTTGAAAAAGAAGAGTCCGAAATTGCTCAAAAAGAAATTGAAAAATTAAGAATTCAAATATCAGAGTTACCAAAAAAGTCTGTAGTGATTCAAGACTCAAAACCTGAATTGGCTAAAGTTGAAGATGATGGCTTTTGGAATCATTTAACTATAGACAAAATTGAGTTCTTACGTCATACTATTAAACCGCTCTTTAGAACCGTTTCTCAATCTGATTTCAAAGCAATGCGTTTTAACAAAGACGTTTTGGAAATCTCTCTGGCGCATTTATCAGAAGAGGCAGATAAATTTGATACACTTAAGGAGTGTATCATTACCGTGGTTAGTGAATTACCAATGACTATTAACATAGTCGCAAAGCATCAAGAGTACATCAAAAAGGTATTAACCAACAATTTTTGGGCTACAATTGAAGATGAAGGGTTTGATGTTTTAGCAGAGACCTTGGCTCCACTTGTAAAATACAGAGAACAAAAAGGACCTATTGATGGACCTTCAAAGTTGAACTTACAAGATGTTATTCAAACCAAAGAAATGGTTGAGTTTGGTCCACAGAATGAAGCGGTAAGTATTTCTAAATACCGTGAAATGGTAGAAGCCAAAATTTCGGAGTTGATTGAAAAGAATCCAATACTTCAAAAAATTAAATCTGGTGAACAGGTTACTGAAGGAGAAGCGGAACAACTTGCTGAGGAACTTCATGAAGAAGATCCACACATTACAGAACAATTACTTCGTAAAGTTTACAATCATCAAAAAGCCAAGTTTATTCAATTCATTAAGCACATTCTAGGTATAGAAATTTTGGAAAGCTTTGATGAAGAGGTAAGCAGATTGGTACAAGACTTTATAAAAGAACACAGCAATTTATCTACACGACAAATTGAGTTCTTGAATTTATTAAAAGATTACATCATAGAAAGAGGAGAAATTGAGAAACGAGATTTAATCTCGTCACCATTCACAATTATTCACCCTAAAGGGATACGTGGAGTTTTCTCTCCTTCTGAGATTAAAGAAATATTAGCATTAACGGAAAAATTCGCAGCATAACATGAGCTTATTAAGTAGCAATTCAAATATAAAATCAAAAATAGACGACCTCTGGAACAAATTCTGGAGTGGTGGTATCTCTAATCCACTTACGGCCATAGAACAAATCACATATCTGCTTTTTATTAAAAAGCTAGATGAAAACGATTTAGAGTCTTTGGCTAATGCTGAATTTACAGGTGATGATTTTACATCTATGTTTTCAGGCACCTTTTATCTAAGTAAAGAAGATGAAGAGAAACAGCAAAATGGTATCGACAAGCAAAAATTAAGATGGAGTGAATTCAAACGAATGCCATCAGATGAAATGCTAAACCACATTCAACGTTTTGTTTTTCCATTTTTGAAACAGCTGGATAAAGAGGACTCTCCTTTTACAAAACACATGGTGAATGCAGTATTTATTATTCCTAAGCCATCTCTTCTACTTGAAGCCATAAAAAGCATAGACGAAATCTATGACGAAATGGAAAAGGATGCCAGCGAAAAAGGTCAAGATTTTCAAGATATACAAGGTGATGTATATGAAATGTTGCTGAGTGAAATTGCTGCTGCTGGTAAGAATGGACAATTCAGAACGCCAAGACACATTATTAAGTTGTTAGTAGAATTGGTAAATCCAAAATTGGGTCAAAAAGTTGCAGATCCAGCTTGTGGTACAGGTGGCTTCCTTTTAGGAGCTTACCAATATATGGTAACTCAACTTGATAAAGATAAGGCCAACAAAGAGCCAGATGAAGATGGGTTTATTAGAAGTAGCAGAAGTGCTCTTTTAACAGAAGATGTAAAAGAGATTTTAGGTGATAGCTTACAAGGCTACGACATTGATCAAACCATGGTACGTTTAGGCTTGATGAACTTAATGATGCATGGTATTGAAAGCCCTAAAGTAGATTATAAAGACACCTTAAGTAAAGGCTATCATGAAACCTCTGAATACGATATTGTTTTAGCTAATCCTCCTTTTACAGGTAATATTGATAAAGGGGATATCAATGAAGAATTAAAGCTTAAAACCACAAAAACAGAATTGCTTTTTATTGAACGGATCTACAACATGCTTAAAATGGGTGGAACAGCAGGTATTATAATACCTCAAGGTGTTCTATTTGGTGCTAGTAAAGCATTTCAAGCTACTCGCAAGCTAATGATTGAAAACTCTGAATTAAAAGCTGTTATTAGTATGCCGAGTGGTGTGTTCAAACCATATGCTGGTGTTAGTACTGCTTTACTCATTTTTACTAAAGGTGGGGAAACTGAAAATGTTTGGTTTTATGACATGGAATCAGATGGATATAGTTTAGATGATAAACGAACAAAAAATGAAAAAGGACACGGTGACCTACAGGATATTGTTAAACAATATCACAATCCATATAAATCAGAAATAAATAATAGAAAAGGGAAATGTTTTTATGTTCCAAAATCAGAAATTGAAGAAGAGAATTATGATTTGAGTCATGCCAAATACAAAGAAGAGATATATGAAGAAATTACATATGAAAAACCTCAAATAATTTTAAATAAATTAATCGGAGAAGATGGCTCAGGTGGCGTTGAGAAAGAGATATTAGATGGTTTACATGAACTAAAAAAGTTGATTTAGAATGAAACTTGAAATTGTAAAGCTTCCAGATGTATTGTTTTTCCAAGAGGGACCAGGTGTACGAAAACATCAGTTTACCAATGCTGGAGTGAAATTACTCAATGGAGGAAATATAAATGATAATAAGCTTTCATTGTCAACTACTTCTAAATTCGTTTCTGAAGAAGAAGCTTACGGCAAGTATTCTCACTTCCTTGTAGATGAAGGAGATTTAGTTATCGCAAGCTCAGGTGTAATTGTAGAAAAATTCAATGGAAAGATAGCATTTGTAAAGAAAGAGCATTTACCTCTTTGTATGAATACAAGTACTATCCGATTTAAGTCAATTTCTGAAAAAATTGACATTAATTACTTCTACTTTTTTTTAAAAAACAACCAGTTCAAAAATCAAATTAGAAGATTGATCACTGGAAGTGCCCAACTAAATTTTGGACCTACTCATTTAAAAAAAATCAAAATCCCACTTCCTTCTCCCGAAAATCAAAAACGGATTGCCAAAGTTCTTTCATGTTGCGAAAAGTTGATTCAAAAAAGAAAAGAAAGTATTGAACTTTTAGATGAGTTTTTGAAATCCACTTTTTTAGAAATGTTTGGGCCTGAGCATGAAAATTATTCAAAATGGCCTATTAATAAGGTTGAAACATACGCAAAAGAAAGAAAAGGAAGTATGAGAACAGGTCCTTTTGGAAGTAATTTACTCCATAGTGAATTTACCGATAAGGGAGACGTTTGTGTTTTAGGAATAGATAATGTTGTAAACAACACATTCAAATGGGGAAAACCAAGATATATAACACTCGAAAAATTTGATGTTTTAAAAAGGTATCAAGTTTTTCCAGATGATGTACTTATCAGTATTATGGCAACCAATGGTAGATCAGCTGTTGTTCCTCATGAAATTCCGCTATCAATAAATTCAAAGCATTTAGCAGCAATTACTTTGGATCAATCTGCTATTATGCCTTATTACTTGAAGTACTCATTTGAGTTTCACCCACTAATACTTCAGCAATTGTCTAAAAATATGAAGGGAGCAATAATGAGTGGATTGAATTTGACAATAATCAAAAATTTGAAACTACCAAAACCTCCAATTCAAAAACAAAAAGAATTCAATTTAATTGTTCAAAAACACCAAATTTTAAAGAAAAATTTTAAAAGTAGTCTACTTGAAATTCAAAACCTATATGGTAGTATTAATCAAAAAGCTTTTAAAGGTGAATTGGATTTGAGCAAGGTTGAAATCAATTTAAACGAATTAAATTAATGAAACTAAAACGTTTAAAATTAAACCAAGAATATAGAAGCCTAGAGCAAGGCTTTGAAATAACTTTCGAACCAGATTTGAACTCTGAAAAACTAGACCCTATTTGTTTTGTTGGTCCTAATGGTAGTGGTAAATCAAACGTTTTAGAAGCATTGGCTGATATTTTCTATTATTTAGAAAGTTACCTATTAAACTATACAGAAGATGACGAGAATACATATGTAAATACAATTAGTGCTTTTGTAATTGAATATTACCTTCCTCTAACAATGGGGAATCGTTTTATTCGTTTCGATCAAGACTGGAAATGGGACGATAAGTATTTCAGGATCAAAATAATAAAAGAGGAAAATGACAGACCTCAATTCTTAGTAGTATTTGATAAAGAAAATCAAATAGTTGAGTTTTCCGTAGATATTGATTTAGATAACGAGTATAGAAGGGAAGAAACCAAAATACAACTTAAGGAGCTACTTCCAAGGAAAATTTGGGGCTATTCTTCTGGCCACAATGAAATCCTTAGCTTACCATTTTATAAAATGGACTTGTATTACTTCAGAAGCTTAGCTGAAAACATTTCTAGCAGTAGTTATGACATCATAGAGGATAATAGATTTCATTATATCGATTACGAAACTACATCTTCAATTCTACTATCAAATTTCATTGTTTATAACGGAAATGAAGAAAAGCTTGATGTTTTCAAAAATCTATTTGAAATAGAACAACTCACTTATGTAAAGTTTACTATTAACAAGTATTACTGGGTGCGAAATAAAGTTAAAATCCCTAATGACATTAAGAGAATCATCAGGTCATTATCTGAGGAGAGCAAATTACAGCATTGTATTGAGGGTGATATTGATGATGAATCTCTTAAAGTAACTTTTAGTATTGATTTAACTGAATCGAGGAATATTACGGCTTTTAAAAGCCTATTCGTAGAAAATGATGCTAACAGCTTATACAAGTTTTTTGAAAAACTGAATATAATCAACATAAATGCAGTTGAAAAAAAGCGTAGCTCAGAAGCCTTATTTGGTAGCGATAATTTTTACTCCTTAAATAATATCGGAACACCTCCTTCGGATAAAAAACCTTTCGTTATTGAAGAATTAAAGGTCAAAAAGGTAAATATTGAAGAGCCTATAGAATATCGATATGTCTCTGATGGAGAACACCAAGCATTATTAAATATTGGACTCTTTAACATGCTAGATGAAGATGGCGTATTGTATTTATTAGATGAGCCAGATACTCACTTAAATCCAAAATGGAAATATGATTTTATCAATACAATATCAAATCTATCCAACAAGTATAAAAATCAAATATTAATCACAACCCATGACCCCATTTTTATATCTGGTTTAAAAAAAGAAAATGTTATTCTATTTAATAACAAAGCAAATACTGTTGAAGAACAAAGTCGTTGGAGTTTTCCCGAAAAGGATTTAATTGGGCAGGGTGTAGATAATTTACTTACTAGTCCAATTTTTGGTCTCAATTCGGCAATTGACTTTCCTACTCATGAAAAGATGGTAGAAAGAAGAATTCTTCTATCAAAACAACTTAGAGGTATTGAATTTGAAGAAGGAGAACAGGAAAAACTTGAAGTTCTTACTACAGAAATAGCAGAAATAGATGGGTTAAATCCGATAGACGATCCAATTTATCGTGATTTCATTGAAGAACTAAGTAAAGAAGACACCTCTGTATATTATGAAAAATATGCTGATGCAGCATCCGAGGAGAAAAGAAAGCAAACTGCGAGTCTCATCATAGAAAAGTTAAAAGAGCAAGGGAAATTATGAGACGCATAGATTTATACAACTTCTTCCCTACTCAGGCTTGGTTAAATGATGCTGCCGCAAGAACTGCTCATATCAACGGCTCTACACCAGTGGATAGAAGCACATACCTTAATACATCCGAAAACAAGATTTGGAATGAAGATGGTTTTGTCAATTCTTTAAAAGATTTAGGACACCGCAAATGTTGGTATGCAGAAGTAAAATCAGAAGTTAATTTATACATAGACCATTTTAGGCCCAAATTAAAAGTCACAAGGGTTACAGGTAGTTATAATTATCCTGAAGGCGGAACTCGTCCAAATGCAACTGGCTATTACTGGAAAGCATATGACTATAATAACTTCAGAGTAGCGAATGACAAGTCAAATAAACGCAAAGGAGGTTATTTTCCTTTGCAAAGTGGGACTAACTCGTGTGATATTCATACAGGTAATGAGGCCATAGAAGATAATAGCATAATGCTTTTAGATCCCTGTGTTGAAAATGATGTTAGTCTTTTGTTATACAGTTACAATAATCCCAAACCAGTATTTGATGAAGTAGACAATGCTCACAATTATCACCGAGCAGCTATATCAATAATGGCTTATGATTTAGAACACTCACTATTAGACAGATTAAGAAGACGCCTTTTACAGAAGTGCCATAACTATATTATTGAGGCTGAAAAATATTATCAAGCTTCTGAATTTTCAAAGTTTGATAGACCAGTTTCATTTTTGGTAGAAATGCTAAATCCAGAAAGTGAATTTACAATGATGATTCATCATAGGCTAAAAGGCTCTGCTGAAGAATGGATTGAGCCTTTTGTAATTGATGTGGCAAGAGAATTAAATTACATAGAATGACCAGCCGACAGCAACCATACACATTGCCAAGTCGCTCAAAAGCCCACCGCACGAGCCAAAACTTGTCAAAGAGTATGTTTGACCCAACGCTGAAAAACGAAATGAATAAAATAAAAACGGCATACAACAATGTGTATAGTGCATAGCACCCTTCGGGATGCTACGACACCATACACGGAACGTTATGGGCAAGGTGAAAAACGTAACCGACAAACTACACAGTAAAAAATGAGGAACAGAAGTGCAACAGATACTATTAAGGGATACTTCTATCAATTTGATTATTCGATTGCTGAAATATTAAATCTATCCAAAGACTCTGATGAAATTGTTGTTGAAGGAATTGAAGATATTGATATTAATTCATCAACTTATGAAACAGCTATACAATGTAAATATTATGCGAAAACCGAATATAACCATTCCGTAATCTCCAAACCTATTAGGTTAATGCTTGACCATTTTAAAAGTGTAAAAAATGGAACTGTATCCCAAATTAAGTACAAATTATACGGACACTATAAATCGGGACAAAGTAAACTTTCACTTCCAATTAGTGTGAAATTTTTAAAAGAAAACCTCTTAACCTATACAAGTTCAAAAGTAAAACACGAACACCATACAAAATTAAGGCTTTCAGATACCGATTTACAAGAGTTTATCGATTTATTGACAATTGATATAAACGCAAAAGAATATCAATTACAGCTTACGGATATTATCTCTTCTTTATCAACTACTTTTTCCTGTGATACCTTTGATGCTGAATATTATTTTTACAATAATGCTCTAAATGAAATCCGAAAAATTGCAATTGAAGATAACATTAGTCAGCGTACTATTTCAAAAAAGGCCTTTTTAGATAAAATCAACAACAAAAGTGTCTTATTCAATAAATGGTTTTCGGAATTAAAAGGTCTTCAAAATTACCATAAAGAACTAAAAGAACAACATTTTAGAACTTTAAACAAATCTCCTTTTGAACGATTTTTTATTATAGAATTACCGATTAAACACAACCTTAGTGAAATTAAAGAACTAGTACAGATTATATCTAAACGCTATTCAAATTTAAGTAAAAGAGAACCTAAAACTTTTTGTCCTTATATCTGTTTTCCAAACATTAAAGATTCCGATTTAATTCTACTTAAAGATGAACTATTTAAAGAGGAATTTAATTTTAATGATGGTAAACCATATGCAGGCTCTAAATTCCATACAAAAGCGATTAAAATAGAAGCTTCTTTTAACAATCAGGTTAAAATAAAAATAATTAAAGATATTACAGAGTTTAACGAATTATTACCCGAAATATCTAAAACAAAACAAGTATTTCATTTTTACTTTACAAATCCATTTATCTCTATTAGTGATTCAGGAATTAAAAATGTAAACATTCAAATATCCGACCTAAATCATATTAAAGAAATAATCTAATGGCAGAAGAAAAAGTAAGTGCAGAAGTAATTTCTGTATATCCAAACAGAGTAAAAATTGCAGTTGATGACGATTTCATACAATCAGCATCCGAAACATTAAAAATAGGTTCTTATATCCGAATATCTGATGATGATGATATTGCCTTAATAGCAATGATTGATAATTTCTTAATTGAGGTTCCTGAAGAAGGAACAGCCAAACGTAGATATATTATAGAGGCTAACCCTTTAGGTGTTGTGAAAGATGATAAATTTCAAAGAGGTGGAGACACAATTGCTATACCTCCAAAAAAAGTAGAACCAGCAAAAGAAAGTGAAATTTTAAGCATCTATTCTCATTCAACAAAAGAAAAAGAAAAATTTACATTTTCTTCTTTGTCTTCTAATAAAAAAATCAGAATTCCAGTAAATGGCAATAAATTTTTCAATAAACATATTGCTGTAATTGGTTCAACAGGTTCAGGAAAATCACATACCGTTACTAAAATAATTCAACAAGCAATTGAACAAAAAAACGGAGATTTTTCATTAAACAATTCACATATAATAATATTTGACATTCACTCTGAATATAAATCAGCTTTTCCAAATGCTAATATCCTTGGAATAGATGATTTAGTCCTACCTTATTGGTTGTTAACAAGTGAAGAATTAGAAGAACTTTTTATTGACACAGAAGCTAACGACCATAATCAACGTAATGTATTTAAAGAAGCTGTCATTTCTAACAGAAAAGACAAATTTGAAGGAGCAGATGCAGATAAACATAAAATACATTATGATTCTCCTTTACTATTTGACATAAATGAAGTTCTGACTTTTGCTAAATCAAAAAATGAAGAAATAATTGATACAGGTGAAGTTTATGCGTCAGGAGCAAAAAAAGGACAACCAAAAACAACAAAAGGAAGTTTAAATGGAATATTAACAAACTTTATTAGCAGACTTGAGAACAAATTAAATGATAAAAGATTTGATTTTCTTGTAGGTGAAAAAAGTAAAAAAATATCTTTTGAAGATACGATAAAACAACTAACAGGGCAGAATTCAGATGTAAAACATAATGTTACAATTTTAGATTTAAGTGGTGTGCCATTTGAAGTTTTAAGTATTACGGTTTCTCTAATATCCAGGATAATATTTGAATATGGATATTATTACAAGAAGATTAGAACCAGAAAAAATCCAAATGAAAAAATAAATAATGACACCCCTTTTCTACTTGTTTATGAAGAAGCTCATAAATATGTTCCAAAAAGTGATTTAATAAAATACCGAGCTTCTAAAAACTCAATTGAGCGTATTGCCAAAGAGGGTAGAAAATATGGAGTTACTTTATTATTGGCAAGTCAAAGACCTTCAGAATTATCCGAGACAATATTTTCTCAATGTAATAATTTTGTCGCAATGAGGTTAACAAATCCAATAGATCAAAATTACGTTAAACGACTTTTACCCGATACATTAGGTAATTTAACAGACAAACTTCCTTCTCTTCAAGCAGGTGAAGGCCTATTAATTGGAGAAGCAGTAATTCTACCTTCAATAATAAAAGTTGACGAATGTACCTTACCTCCTTCTTCTAATGATATACCTTATTGGGAGTTATGGAAAGAGGAATGGAAAGAAGCGGATATAACCGAAATTAAAACTGAATGGAACGCATAAAACCCAGCCCATAACAATGTATAAAAAACATAGGGCTTTTTTACTAACTCCAAAGTTCTGTGTTTATTTACAAAGTCCGCTAAATATAAAATTTGGCATTTATAGTAAAAAAGATAAAAGCAAAATATTTATATTTAGCTAAGTAATAAACCGAAACGAAAGTGCTTATCAACTGCCCTACGTTTCTTATACTTAACGTTAGACACAAGCGAAAATCAGAATGAAAAACATATCAAAAATCCGAAATAATATTCAAGATAGAAATTCTGAAGCTTGGTTAAAACTTTGTGAATACGTTGAATATATTGCAAAAAAAGGAAAAAAAGAATTTAATCCTAGAGAATACTTAGGAGATGAATTATTTGCAAAAATTTATACATTACCTGAATCAATAGGAAAATTAAAAAAAGTTAAAAAGGTTTGGCTTTATGGAAGTAACCTAAAAAGAATTCCGCCAGAAATCGGAGAAATGGAATCGCTTGAGTATTTTGATCCTTACACTTCATATGATTTGAAATGGTTTCCTTACGAAATAACGAAATGTAAGAATTTAAAAGATAGTCGAGTTAGTACAAGAGCTTTTTACGGAAACTTCAAAAACAGAAAAGCTTTTCCAAAACTTGACCATAATCCTGTAAGATATTTAGGAAAAAAAGTTAAATGTAGTATTTGCGAAAAACAAATGTCATATAACGAAACTAATCAACTTTGGACAACTCAAAGAATAGGAACAGATACTCTGCCTTTACTTGCTAATTTATGCTCAATAGAATGTGAGAGAAAAATTCCAAATTCACCTAAAGGTTTTGTTAATTTACCACATAATGGTGGAGCAGATTTGAAACAACCTTCATATGAAGAATGGGAGAAAGCAAATATGGTAAGAATAATGCCGAAAGAATTAAGTGAAAATAATAAAAAAGGAAAACCTAAACTTTTGAAATTGATTAGAAAGATTTGGGAAAAATAACAAAGCCAGTGCCTAACACCGTATAAAATTAATTGCTAGTTTTTGCTCACTTGGGAAATCCCTTCGGAATTTCGCCGTTCGTGATTAATCTAGTAAATTAGTTGCTTGAAACACGCAACTAATCTTATACAAAGCCGTTGGCAATAATTAAGCTCACTCAAAATTGAATGAACATTAAATAATGAAAACGAAGCTTTTTTTCTTGATTTTTATTTCAATAATATGTATTAGTTGTGACCCTGAAAATGGCTTCTATTTGAAAGGAAAGGTATTTGATAAGAACGATAAAAGTACAATTACGAATGTGAAGGTTGAATTCATTTGCTATACTGACAATAGAGAATGGAATTTTGAAAAAAATATAGCGGAAACTGATAAAAGCGGGATATTCTATGATACAATAATATCTTTAAGACGTTTTGATAGTGTAAAAATTAGAATTAATGAAAGAGGCTATTTGACAAAAGAAATAATGACGAAAAGAAATAAATGGAAAATTAATCAAGGGTTTATGAAAACAGGATTTGATATTGATTTTGGGAATATTGAACTGATTAAAAAATAACTATTGCCAACAATGTATAACCGCAATTACGGCGGATTCGACTACGTCCGAATCCACTCGAAATTGCTAACGTCTGTGCTAAACCGAAAATTAACGCATATTAACCCGTAACTGACGGTTATACAAGACCGTTGTGGTGCATTTTGAAAAAACCGCTGAAATAAAAAAGAAACCGAATGAAAACAATTGACCTAACTTTAACTGGAAGCAATGAACCGATAACAGTCATTGTCCAAAATATAAAAACAGTAAAAGACCAAAAATATAATTATGGAGATAATTACACTATTATAGAATTTATTGGTGGAGACCCAATTAATGTGGTTGAAAACATAGAGATTGTTAAGAAACTCATTAATTCCTAAAGTTCTGATTTGTGAAAAAAATAAAATTTAACAAAACCGAAAAAAGAATAATCATTGTACTTATGATTATCAACTCATTCGCTCTTTTTGTAAATTATTTTGGTTTATCGCCTGAATTTGAAGTCAACGGAGGAAAAAAGGATACTTATACCGACAATATGACCTACAGAGTTGGTGAAAATTCATTTTTTTTATTTTCCGATTCAGCCAAAAAATCAATGGTAAAAGACGCTAATGACATTGGAGTTAGACTTTATAAAACCCGATATAAAAAGCATTTTTGGCCTTTCACGAAATTTAATGACGAAACAACAAAAGTAGTTAAAGACTATGATGGTAATTGGAATTATAATAAGAAAGGGCACACATTTTATTATAACGGAAAAAGGTTTCGTGGAATTTTTGCAGACTTTGACCATACCGAATTTTTTGTCTATACTTTACTAATTTTCGGAATAGTATTGATTAGAAAAATATGGTAAAAAAAACGACACCACAACAATGTATAACCGCAATTACGGCGGATTCGACTACGTCCGAATCCACGCGGAATTGCTAACGTCAGTGCTAAACCGAAAATTAACGCATATTAACCCGTAACTGACGGTTATACAAAACCGTTGTATGCAATTAAAACCAAACTTTATGAATAAAAATTTATTGATTATCCTACTGACAATTTTCACTTTTAATTCTTGTCAATCACAAACGAAAGACAAAGCCGAAATGGAAAAAACGGAATCTGAAGAGTTTTCTTCCGAAAGTGGGAATTTTATAATTGATTTCCCAATAAAACCGACTTTAAGGGTTATTGACAATCAAATAGGAACTGATAAATACAAAATCTATAATTATCAAGCTGTTGCTGGGCAACAAATGATTTATATGGCTGAATATATTGATTTTCCGGAATATATAATGGAGTCTTGGGACAAAGACCAAGCCTACAGTCAAATTCTGAAAACAATTGAGGCAAAATATAGAGGTGTTTTTAAGCTAACCAAAAAAGAATCTACTGAACAACATAATCTGGAAGGAATATATTTTGAATACTCTTTAAACCCAGACGCAAACGTTCCGAGAGGATTAAAAGGAGGAATTAAAGGAAAAATTTTCTTTGTTGGAAATAGGTCTTACCAATTAACCTATCTTGGAGAAGAACAAGAATTAATTGAACCGTTTCTGAATTCATTTCGACTGATAAAATAACTGCATACAACAAAGAACTGTGGTAAAAAACAACTAATTTTTGTTTAATTTTTAACCAAAGTATTTCTGTAAGTCTCATCGTATATTAATCCTGATTTTGC
>NZ_CAZELG010000022.1:0-7498 GCF_964512825.1 Tenacibaculum halocynthiae
AGTGCATCGTACCTGTAACTAACACACTTTTTTTTATTCCGATACCTTTTTTTTACGCATACACCCAAAAACAAGATTTTTTTAAGAACGTCCTTTCTTTCTCCACCGTAAATATATAAAAAAACTACTTTTTAATCCTATATTTTCATCGTTTTTACCTCTCAAAAACAGGGTTTTTACATGTTTTCACGATATTATGTAATTTATTAATAAACAGCGCTTTACAAGGTTTAAAAAATAATATTTTAACATTTACAGTTAATATACTGACTTCAAGCGCTTTAATATAAAAAAAGTTGCGGAATCGGAACTTGGCAAGGGATGTTATATAAGACCCCATTTTCAAGTACTTAAAAAACACCTCTTTTCTACCTCAAAAAGCACAACTAAACTCGTGTAGTTTTCATTTTAATAAACAACGGAACTCATCCGCATTTATCCACCTCTGTTCCGTTATTTTTTAAAACGTTATTTCTAATTAATGAGTTCCGATTTAATTTTTTTTATGGACTTTGTCCGACAACAACACAGCTTGTAATAAACCCAAAACAACATTTATAAGAAAACGTTTTAAAAACATAGGATTTAGAGGTTGGTGGCGTGGCTGGTAATCCTATGTTTTTAAAATGACTTGTTTTCAGTGTTTATAGTAGCTAGCGTAAAATTTTCGACAGAACCGTTATGTTTTGCCAAGCCAATAATATCGTTTAGTATTGGACGAGTTGTATAAAAAAACAAGCAAAGAAGTAAGACAAGCTTTTTTGCTTGACGGCTTTTTGTGAAGTCTTTTTTATACAAATTCGGTGCGGTGGTGTTGGTTTCCAACTGTATTAAGTCCGACCATCGGGAGACCAAGGGAAGTGGCAATTTTACATAATAGCAGTTATAACGTACCTGGAGCTTGTCGCAAGAGTATTATAACTACTATTATGTTACTTTGCTTTGGGTTGGAAAGGGCTTTGAGCGGTGGCGTAGGTTTTTAAACGTGTGGTGTATGGAAGCAAGAATAGTAAAAAGTTTGTCCACCTTTTTGTGGCTAATTTTTTTCTAGGCTTGTGGGACTGTAGCGGTTGGAACACCACCCGTTTAAAATACTACTTGTGCGGAGGATTGCCCTTTGCAACATATGCGGTGGCTAGCGGAACAAAATAAAAGACAGAGGGTTTTTGCCTTTTTCGGCAAAAAACTGGGTTTTGTTTTGTGTGGGGTTTTACGTACTGATTGGTTTTTAGCAAGCAACGTAGCGAAGCGAAGTTGCGAAGCTTTTAACTTAACGGATGATATAAGTTAACTATTTCCTGTAATTGCCTTAAATCTTCTTGTACGTATCTTTCTGTCGTACTTATATACTTATGTCCTGCTAGTATTTGTACTTTTCTTAAATTGTACTGATTTAACCAGTTTACAATAACACTTGCTCTTATTTGATGTATATTAATTATTTTATGATTTATCTTTTTTAATTTCTTTATAATGTTTGCTACTGTGTCTGTTAATCTATTTTGTGAAGCGATAAATACGAGTTGTAAATCTTGATTGTTTGTTGGTAGTAGTTTTGGTCTTACTTCGCCTATGTATTCTATAAACTCTAGTACTTGCCACGGTTTTAATTCTAAGGTTCTACGGTTTCCGATATTTCCTCTAGGTATGTAAATCTTTCCTTTGTAGAGTTCTAAATGTTCTAATTCTAACCGTTTTAAATCTGATGTTGTTAACCCTTGATATACTAATAAACCTATAATTACTTTGTTTCTTTTGTTAGCTAGTATTCTTCTTGGGTGTTTATCTGTTTCTGTTTCATAACTATAATACAAGTCTTCTAATTCGTCTGAACTTAATAAATTATGTAGTAATCTGTTTTTCTTTTCTCCTTGTACTTTAAGTGCTGTAAAAGGATTGGTTGTAATTTCATTACTGTTTATTAAATAATTAAAGTAGTGTTTAGTTGCTGTTAGTTTATGATTTATTGTTTTAGGATTGGTATGTGTTTTTTGTAGATAATTGACGTATTGTATTGCTTCTTTGTACCTAAATAGATTGATTTTTAAACCTTGTTTTGCAACCCATTCTGTAAATTTTTCAGCTTGTAGTATATAGCTTTCTATCGTTGTTATACTGTATTGTTGTTTTTCTAAATAGTCTTTATAGGCTTTCATTTTCTTGTTTTTTTTGATTTACTATATGCGTATAGATTTGAGTGGTTTCTAGTGAACTATGACCTAAAAACTGCTGTATCATTTCTATAGGTGCGCCTTGTTCTAGTAAGTGTGTTGCTATACTGTGTCGTAACTTATGGGGGGTGATTTTCTTTTCTTGTAATGTTTGATTACCTGTATGTGCTACTAGCACTTTTAATCTATTTGTAAAGCTTTGTGAGCCTAATCTTTTACCTTGTGAACCAATAAAAAAAGCTTCGGTTTCACCTGACTTATAAAACTCTGGACGTGCATCGTATAAATAATCTTCTAAAATTCTAGCATTGTAATTATTGACAGGTACAAAACGCTCTTTGTAATTCTTTCCTTTTCGCACATACACTAATTCTTTATCAAATAGGATGTCTTTTATATTTAATTGTACTGCTTCATTTACTCGTAATCCTAAGCTGTATAAGGCTACTAACATAGCTTTATCTCTGCATCTCAGATGCTTTAGACTATAATTCTCATTGGTAATACTAAATAGGTTTTTAATCTCTGATTTTGTAATTACTATTAATGCTGTGTTTTCTTTTTTCTTCTCTGCTCTTAAGTGTATAGGTAGTGGTTTTGTATGATGTTTTTTTAAGTATTCATTAAACTTACGTAAGGCTTGTTGATGTTGGTTTAAACTTGCTTTACTTAATGCTCCGTGCGTAATGCTATTAGGTCTTTGTTTTAGATGTAAGTAGTAATTTTTAACAATATCTATAGTAACTAACTTTAATTCAGTATGCTTGTGATACTCTAAATAACAAAAGAACTCTTGTACGTATCGTGGATAGTTCTCATAAGCACTTTTACTATATCCTAAAATGTCTAACCACTGGGTAAATGATTGTAATAGTGCTTTGTAAGTATGGTTTTGTAAGTGTAGCTTCTTCATTTTTTAAGTATCGAGATTCTCAACTTTTTTTATGGGTCGGTTGCATTTTTAAAAAGCTGTGGCGAGTTACATCTAACTAGTTGTAATACTTGTATTTAAGTTCGCCATTTTACTAGTAGCGAGATTATGGCGATGTGGCGGTCGAGAGTCTCGACACACAAGTGTTTAACGCGTTGTTTATTTGCTCTTTAAGGTTCTTGTATTCATCTATATCAACTACTTCAAAACAGTAACTTTTAGTTTTAACATTCTTAATTCTTCGTATATAATTCTCTGCTAACAACTGTTTATTATACCTTCTTAATGTGGTTTCTTTTACTCTTAATCTTCTTCTAATTTCAGCGTTAGTAAATGTAGTTTGGTTGTTTTCTAGTAAATATTTTTTAAGGTTTTCTAAATGATTTCTAGTTGCTCCAGTAATGGTATCTGATTTTCGTAGTAATACTTCTGTAATTAATTCGTTAGCTTCTTCAATATCTTCTATGGTAGTTTCTATGTATTCTTCTCCTGTTTCGCTGTGGTATTTCTTCTCTCGCTGATATTGTTTGTAAAATGTAATTGCGTTGATGAATTGTAAATAATGTGAGTTTGTACGACGTGGTTTAAATACGGATGGTGGTAACTCTAGATATTCTGCAAATGGATTGATAACTTTTATAGGTTTTAACACACGTTGTGTGTTTTTAAGTAATTCTATTGCAGCTATTTCAGCTTGCTCATTTAACTTGCCTGCGGAGGCTCTCCGCTGGTATTGCATTATTTTTTTGTCTTGTTCCTCGCTTTCATCTATGTATAATAAAAAACTGCGGTTGCTGTTATCTTCGTAAATGCTTTCTTGGGTAGTACAACCTGCAACACTTACTGGACCTTCTACCGTTAGATGTATAGTTTTTGTAGTTCCTTTACTATCTTTATGAACCACCGTTTTTGTAATTCGCTTTTTAGATTGTAATTCTCGAAGTGGATATAATACCGATTCTGCTCCGTCTAAGTCCTCAATGAGGACTAATTTATTATGAAGCTCTGTGCGGTTAAAATAGTAGAACGCATTGGCACTTAATACCGTTATTTCTATTTTATCTTCTTCAGGTATCAGTTCTGCAACTTTTGACTGTAAATGTGTTTTTCCTGTTCCGCTACTTCCTAAACTTATACAGTGTAACGGGTTGTTAGTTTTACGACTGGTAAAAATGAGATACATCAGTAAACGGTTTATGTCTTCTCCGATTACACCACTTTTACCGATGTACTCATTTGTTCTTTTTAGCAATTCTCCCTTCTTTAAAAAGTCGAGTGCTTCTTTTTCCTCACTAGCAATTAATTGTTTGATTTGTATTTTATTTGCTTGCTCCTCATTGCTAATGAGCAAAAAGCGGTAGTTTTCTAATTCGTGCGTTAATTCTTGTAATGTTTTCCTAACTACACTCGTACCTATTTCTAATCGCTCCGCTATTTTTCTTATAAATTTCTCTACTTGATTATCATTGTATAAATCTATACTTTGACGTAATATGTTATATTCTTTTACTTTCTGTATTGAGATTGTTACTCGTAAACTCTCTAGCTTATTTGTCTTTATTCCACCTAAGATGTGGATTTCAAGATGTTTTGTGATGTATTCGTAGTTGTTCGAGTTGGTGGTATTTAACATTGTTAAAAAGTTTAAAAACACATTATAATACACAAAGAAACATAATAATATTTATTTAAACAATATTTTTATGTTTTTATAACTACTTTAATGTTTATATATTTGCTAAAACCTTTGGTAATACGTGTATTGACACATAATAATATATATCTATGAGTTCATTTGGTAAAAAATTGACAGAATGTAGAAAAGCAAAAAATCTATCTCAAAAAGAGTTAGCAAAAATTTTTAGCACCTCTCATACAACGATTGGCAAGTACGAACGTGATGAGATGATACCGTCTATTGATGCTGCTAAAAAATTAGCTAAGATTTTAAATACTACTGTAGGTTATTTACTTGGAGAAAATGATAATGCAGATTTATTCAAAGACCCTAAAATGCTACAACGTTTTCAAGATATTTCTAATCTTCAAGATAAAGACAAAGAATGTCTTTTAACTACTGTAGACCATTTCATTAAAGCCTCTAAAATTAGTGCTATGTAAAAAACCACAACTTGCGTCGTGGTTTCATCTTTATTATTTTAAACTCTATTTCTTATTCGTTATCGGTACTAGAAAGGATTCTAGCACTAGCACTTACTCTGACATACTAGGAACATCAGGGGTACTATCGTACTAAGTGTCAAGTAAAACGTTATCCCAACTATTATAATTATACAAAAACCACTCAAGTGATTTTCTTCTCTCCCTTATAATTGAAAGTGTTTCTGAATTACCTTTCTCTGAATGCTTAAAAGACCAATGCAAATTATAGTAATAATCCAAAACTACTAACATTTCTTTTTCAGTTCTTAACTTAATAGAATCCAAAAATTGCTCTACAGAAACCTCTGGTGGTATTAAAGAATAAAAATTACCCATATTTATTTCTTCTAAAGAATATATTTCCTGCACCAATCCTCCGCACCATAATAAAGCATAAATAGATTCTTTATACCACGAAAAATTAATCATATTTCTATTTACTGAAGTACCTTCATCTAAAAAAAGAAATTCATTTTTTGATAATGCTTTATCTAATCCTTTTTCTTTAATGATATTATAGAAAAAGCCCTTAGAATCTAATCCTTCAATTGAAATTGTATAAAGCAAGTGTAAAATCTCTATACGATTAACTAAAGCCTCTTTATCCCCTATAATTATATCTGAATCTAATAAAGGTAAATGAATATTTATTAAATCAACTTTATTCTGAATATTTTCAATAGTATTTTTTCTAATTTCTTCTAAATTCATGTTTTTCTATAAATAAATCGTTTTAGTTATTTTTTTTCTTCCAATGTTTTGCATATCCACCAACTCTATTAGGATCTTGAGCCGTCTTTTTAGCATGATTTTCCTTACTTCGTAAATCTATTTGATTTTTATTATTGGTATTATGATCCCATTCATAGCCTTGTGGATTTTTCCTTGTTTTTGTTTTATTCCCTTTTTTGACAGACAAGTTTGTGTTTTCAACTACATTTGGGTCAATTTTTTCCATTTTCTTCTTTAAGGAAGAATTCGTTTTCATTGCATCATTCAACTGCTTATTTGCAGAATTTCTATGACCTGCACGTTTTTTAGATTTTGTTTTACTTAAATCTGCAGAAAAAACAACACCATCATCTATATTTTTCACAGTAGCATTAACTACATTATCTGCTTTTTTAAACAATTTATTTTTTAAAAACTTTAATCCTTTTAGAATCTTTTTACCAAAAGGAACTATACCCACAGCAGCCATAACATAATTACCATCTGAGATGTCTCTTATTTCACCAACTAAAGGTATTTCATCTAAGATAGCATCAGTAACTTCTGTTCCTTGACCACCATCTTTAAATTCATCCCCTTCAGGGTAAAACTCAGCTAATTCTAAACCTTCCAATTCAACACCCATTCCCATTTTATTTTCTTGGAACGCATAAGTTGAATTATATACATAATCTTCTGCTAATGGGTCTACTTGCCAAAAACGTAATGTTGCAGGGTCACTCACACGATACCTCCACTCATGAGTGTTTAGCCCTAAATCTTCTGTAAATTCTTGTTTCTGGTATGTTTTAAGATTATTCTTAACACCTCTTAGCACAGTATTATATCCTCTATGTTCTAATCCCCCTGGATAATAATTTTGCTCTCTTCTAATTTCAGAACTTGCAGTAATCACACCATCGTTATTATCATCTGCATACGTGATTCGAGTATTTCCCCAAATATCAATGTATTGATAAACATATTGCCAAGAATTACCATTAGGTTCTATATATCCTTCGGGGTGCGATATTTGCTTTAAGATATTATTTTCATAAACATAATTCCCAATATAATCCGTAGTGGTAATAGAACCGTTATCATTGGTTATCTTTCTAATTTTCGTGCCATCTGCATCATAAGTATAATTTATCTTTCGAGTGCTGGAGTTATTAAACTTAATTTCCGTTGGCATATTTAAGTGATTATATACTACACTCGTTACACCTTTGTTTAAGTCTTTTACTTGGTTTCCATTAGTATCAAAACTAAAATCATTTCCTGTATTAGTACCGTCTTTAAAACCATAAGTTTTATTTCCTGTATCGGTAACTTTTAATAATTTATTTCCGCTATCGTAAGTGTATGCTAAATTATCCATCGTACCAAAGCTAGTTGCTCCTGTATTTAAATGCCCTTTTCTTTGTAAGGTTAAAATATTTCCCATTTTATCATAGGTAACATTTTGGAGGTTATATCGCCCTGTATTGTCGATTGCGCCTGTGATTCTGTTTAGTGCATC
>NZ_CAZELG010000023.1:0-4741 GCF_964512825.1 Tenacibaculum halocynthiae
CAAAATCAGGATTAATATACGATGAGACTTACAGAAATACTTTGGTTAAAAATTAAACAAAAATTAGTTGTTTTTTACCACAGTTCTTTGTTGTAATACGTTTTTATTCACGAAATACATTATTCCAGCTACAATTATTAATGTTATAATTATATCTAAAATTAAATAATTCAAATTCCAACCGTAATTTGGATTTGGACAATCTATCATAAATTCTTTGTAATATTTGAAAGGAAAACCAATCTCTAAAGATTTATAACCAACCGATCTATTTATTGGTGAATTCATATGATTAAACACAGTCAAAAAGGAAGTTGATAAAAAAACTAAAATAGACATTAACAAAGTCAGAAATACATATTTGAGTCTAAACATTATTCATCTTTGTCTTTTAAGTATTTAAGTAAATTTACCAAGTGTTGTTCAGAATGATCTTTCATTAAAAACTCAAATTGATAAAGTCCATCTTTTTCACTGTTGTTTTCAAATCTCCATTGAACTTCTATTAAATCTTTTATTATATCAGTCAAATCATCAATAGGGTCTTCAGTAACCAAATAAGCATCTTCGTTAATTTTATGACTTTCCATAGCAGAATGATACCAACCGAAATCTGGAAAATGTTTAGTTACTATACTTCTCATTCCGTCATAATCTAAATTAATAGGTTTTTCATAATCGGCATCATCAAATTCCGTTTCTACTTTCAAATATTCAGCATAAATTCCAACTAACAGTCTTTGGATTTCGAGCGTTTTGTTTTCGGATTCAATTTTTTCATTTGTTCCAAATTCAATAATTCTATCAATTAGTTTTTTTAATATACTCAATGCTTTTTAGTTTACTCAAATGTATTACAACGGCCTCGGCTATGATTAGTACGGGAATAAATAAGCGATTAATTTCCGATTAAGCACTTAGCCAAAACTTTTTATTTTGTTTTAATTTTTTCATTTTAAAAGCCAAATCAAAAGATTTGGCGGACTTCATAAAAATACACTAAACTTTGGATTAAACATCAAACTCCGTATTAATTATAGCCTTTGTTGTGGTTAGTGTTTTTTCTTTTCAATCCATAAATCTTCTCTCCAGTTTTCCACAATTGTTATTAAGTGAGAAAGTCCCCATTTATTGGTTAATAATTCTAATCCTTTGATAATAGGTGATTCGGTAATGTCAATGTCTTTGTTTATTTTTAAACCACAATCTAATAAAATAGTAGAAGTACCTTTTCTTAAATCATTTTCATCATCTCTGTGTTTAAAATAATTTGCTATTCCTATAATTAATTCAATTTCGGTTCTTTTGGAGTCAGTTACTAATTTGCCTAATTTGTATTTTTTATATTGATTTTCTAATGTCTCAAATCTATCGTAAATACTACTGTTTATATAATTTTGCAGAGCAATAAATGATAATCCAACTATAGGTTCAACTTCTTCTAAAAACCAAATTCCGTCATACCAGTCTATTTGTTCAAGTTTTTTATCTAACTCAAGTATGGATTTTTCAAGACCTTGAATTGTTAGATTCAAACTTTCTATTCTATAATCACATCTTTTCCAATGCATTTTTCCTTTTTTTTATAAATATCCAAGTAATATGAGAACTTAATGCTCCAATTGTTCCGAAAACCCAAAATGCAAGTGTAATTCCTAAAGCAGGCATTCCGCAATTAATTCCGTCTTTTCTTGGTTCTGGAAAGAAAAATTGAGGGAAAATCAAATAATACCCGATTAAAACTAAAAGTAGAATTATAAAACTCGGAACTTTAATTTGATATCTATAAATCAGATAATAACAAGTCAATTGTACTAAGCTAATTATTAAGATAAGTAGTAAAATCATTTTCTTGTTTTGAGTTTTTACATTAACCACAACGTATTTGTGTATGGTTAGTTGCGCAATTTTAACGTAAAAGTAATTAAAATACATGAAATTAATTGTCTGCGAGATTTTTCCGAAGGAATAAGTCCGTAAGCAATTAATTATACATTTTGTTGTAATTAGTTTTTATTTAACCAGTCTATTATTTCAGTATTCAATTCATTTCGTTTATCAGAAAATGAGTGGTCAGAATTAATTATTAAATATTGATTATTCTTTATGTTTTTTATCCAGTATTCGTTTCTATAATTTTCATCTATAAAAATAAATGGTTTATCAAGTTTAAGAGAGTTAATGGATACTAAATTCCATTTCTGCTTATGATCTAATATTTCAACCAAGAATTTTTTAGGTTCAATATTCAACATAAACTGCTCATTCAAATATTTTTGAAAAGCACCTAACTCATCTATTGAATTATTATTTTTAAGTACCTCTCCAGCATTGAACGAAGATAAGGCGACTATTTTTTTAACTCTATTATCTTGGGTTCCATGGAGGATTGCAATTCCACCTCCTAAGCTATGCCCAATTAACGAAAAAGAACTTTTTTTAATCCTTAATTTTTCAGAGACAATGTCATTTGATAAGTAGTCTATTACCTTAGAAATATCTTGTAAACAATTTGAATAAAGAAATTCTCCTTGACTACCCCAAGAGCCTCTATAATTAAAATAGATTACATTTTTCCCGTTCTGTCTTATCGTTTCTGCTAAGTCAAGGTTTCTTTCATTTCCAGGAAGTCCATGAAGTAAAATGATAGTCTCTTTACGTTCATTTCCTTTTGCTATTAGCGCATATCCAGAAATTGAATCTTGTTTTATGGTAATTACCAAATCTTTATTAAAGGCTTTATTGTTAGATTGGCAATATGTGTTTAATACCAAAAACAATAGAATTGTGGTTAAATATATTTTGTTTTTCAATCTTTCTCTTAATTAATTACAACGTATTTGTGTATGATTTTTTGCGGGAAAAGGACGCGAGTCATTTTCCATTGTTGCGGAAAGATAATTAATAAGATTGAATTTCCGATGAGGAAATTCAGCCGCAATTAATTATACACCATGTTGTACTACGTTATTTTTTTCTTCAGTTTTTCGTAACTATATTTTATACTTTTTCGTTTATATGATTTTCCTTTAATCACTCCATAAACTTTATTCTTCTCAGGAGAATATTCTAATGTGCTTTCATAACAACCTCCAATTGCATAATCATTTTTGGTTTCATTTGGTAGTTTTGCTCCAGTCCGTTCAGGTTTATAAGTAGCGAATATATATATCTTTCCAGTTTGAAAATCACGGATACTTGCTCTGCAATCTGCTCCATCGGTATCGAAAATTTCAATAATTTTTCTTTCTTCTTTGCCTCTTATAATTTCAAGTATTTCAACTTTTATAGATTTTCCTGTTCCATAATGTGGATCAAATTCGTTGTTCAGAGTTTCGTTAATATATTCATCATAGTCTGTAAATCGCTTTCCATTTCCCGTATGATAAGTATGTTCTATAATCTTACCTTTAATTACTAGTTCTGAGTTTTTTGCGATTTTTAGAAAATTCCCACTCCATTCACAGTCACAGGCTGAAAGTTTAATAGAAAGTAGAAATATTAATATTATTGTAATCTTTTTCATAATGTAGTACAACGCTGTTTTATAAGCTTTGTTGCGTGGTTTAAACAGTTAATTTAGTAAATAAAACACGTACGGCGAAATTCCGAAGGAATTTCCTAAGTGAGCTAAAATCAGCTATAAAGTTTATATAGTGTTGGTAACTGGCTTTTCTTTAAATTTATCATATACTCTAAAAAATTCGTCTACTGCTTTTTCTTCATCATTTCCGCATTCTTTTAAAATTATATCTTTCCAAGCAGCAGATGTTTCTTTCTGGTTATAGTATTTTACTGTCCATTCGTTTAATCCTAAAAATATATTTTCCTCTTTTATATTATAGACATCAAATGAATAATATATTCCATCAAAAAAACTTTTTAATGTAGATATTCTTTTTTCTCCTATAAACATTGCTGTTCTTATTCGAAAATTTTCAGATTCTAATAACTGTTTTAATTTAGGTTTTTCATTCATGTTTTTTTCGGGTTATTAGATATACTAAATTTAAAGATGAAATTAAAAATGGAATGCTTGTCAAGAAAGCAATTTCATAAACTGAGTTATAACTCCAATTTCCAGAAGTTAGAAAATAGACTGAAATCCATAATATTAGAATTCCGACAATTTCAAATATTCGTTCATACAATTTAGGTTTTAGGAATATGCTAATAACTAAAAATATTTTTCCAATTAAGGATATAAGACCAATTGACATTATTTTATCATTGAATTTTCCTCTCAAAGTAAAACCATAACTATCAATCAAATTTGGAATACTTACAATATCTATAATCCACATTATTCCAATTCCGTGACCAATTCCAAGAATTATAAATGAATGTAGAATTACTGTAAGTATTATTGATTTTGTTTTACTTTTCTTCAAGGTTATTATTTTTCAATGTGCTAATTTTTGCTTGTTACCAACGTATTTGTGTATGATTTCGTTGCGTGTTTTAGCAACTAATTTAGTAAATACAAACCGAATAGAAAATCCGTGAGGATTTTCGTAAGTAGGCGAGTACTAGTAATGAATTATACACCTTGTTGTAAGGCGTTATTTTTAGTTAAATATTTCTCTAAACTCCTTTATTTTCGATTTTTCACTCAATTCAGTTCCTAACTGATTCACTAATTTTTCCCATTTTTTCCAGTTTTCTGAATTCGGATTATTTAATTCAAATTTTATAGTTGCATTTCTTGAATAAATTAAATATTTATATGTTATTCCATCTA
>NZ_CAZELG010000024.1:0-1829 GCF_964512825.1 Tenacibaculum halocynthiae
TGAAGTAGGACGTTCTTAATAAAAAAATTGTTGGAGAAGTTGGTGGAGATAAGGCAACCGTGCTGAAAAAAATCGCGTAAGCTTGTAACCTTTTGGTCTCAAACATAAAGGATACAACAACAACGTCTCACCTCTCGGAAATAGCACTGCGCAGAAGTTTAAATTCGAAGGTGTAGAGTTAGAAGAAGCTCTTGGTTATGATTCTTATGAAATGGATTTTAGGCATTATAATCCTGCTTTAGGTCGTTTTAATAGCATTGACCCTATGGCTGAAGAGCGAAATTGGCTAACCCCTTATAATTTTGTTCAAAATAACCCTATTCTTAGGGTAGACCCTACAGGTTTACTTGATGATTATGGTTTAGACACTGAAACAGGAGATTTAGTTTTTTTAAAGGAAACAGATGATAAAACAGATACCATCTATACTGGAACAATAACAGGAACAAATGATGATGGTAGCGCAAAATTTGAGAAAGATGGAAAGTCTTCTAAAACTTTTGAGAAAGGAACTAGTAATATTAAAGAAGTTACTACACAGACCGATGAAAACGGGAAGACTATAGGTTCAGGTGCGGCAAATATGCAGGGACTAGTTTTTTCGGAGGGTAATTTACAGATTGGTTTAGAGGTTATGGAGTTTATTTCTTTTGAGTCAAATATAGAATTGAATGCTTGGGGCTTTAAAAATGGTAAAGGCGAAGGGTTATATATTTCGGATTGGGTTGATAATTCTGCGGGAAAATCCTATGATAGAACAGACCCTTCTTTTGATTCTGTGATGAGAAAAGGTGGTAACAAAATTTACGGTAAAAAAACAGGAAAAGTTCATACTCATCCAGGAACTAAAGATGGACGAGGTGGTGATGGAAGGCCTAGTGGTTGTAATGGGTGTGAGTATGGAGATTTATACGTCAAACAACAAGGAAAAAATAGAAATTACCCACACTATATAAATTCAAAACTAGATGGCTGGAAAGAATATTAAATATATCTTTTTTACAATTATTTTACTAAATATAATTAGTTGTAGTAAAAAGGAAGAAAATATAGACAATATAGTTACGTCCTATATTAAAAAGGAATTAAAACAACTAAAAAATAACAATGCTATAGTATATGTTAATAACCCATCTACAGATAAAAATTTACAAGTGTATAGAATAGCACTGTATACTAATTTAATAGATGAAAGAAAAACAGTTTTACCTAATAGAGTTTTTTTAGATCATGGTGTTAAGGTTGCTTTTTTTACTAAGAAGCTTAAGACAGTTAAGGAGCGAGATAGTATAAAAAAAATACTTAAAGAAAACTTTTATTACAAAAAAGATTCTTTCCTTTCTAACTCTAATTATCCTGAATGGGTTATAATAAGTAAAGGTAATAATCAGTTAATTGAAAAAGACATGTGGTATCATCCAATTGATTCTATTATTAAAAGACATAAAAATGAAATAGAAAAATGGGATAATTAAATTTTAAAAATAATAAAGATAAAGCCACGACGAGAGTTGTGGTTTTGTTGTTTTTAGGAAAGTTGTTTTTTTACCCCTGATGGTGCTAGTATGTCCGAGTGATGCTACTGCTAGTTTTCATAACTAGTAGCGGGTATGAGTAAGAAATAGAAATTAAATTTAAAAATAGGTAGAGCCACGTTATAAGTTATTTATAGCGTGGTTTTTTATTTATAAGCTTTTTGAGTTTTATCGTCACGTAAACACATATCAATAAAATCAAAAATATACTTTTTCTTCTCTTCCGATAAATTAGAAATATCTTCAATACGCTGTAAAACTTCTTTATCCTTTACCAAAACAGAAGTGTCGCCA
>NZ_CAZELG010000025.1:0-913 GCF_964512825.1 Tenacibaculum halocynthiae
GTATACCTCTAGTCCAGCAGGCTTAACCGTAGGAGCAGGAGGAGTTGTAAGCGGAGGAGTAGATGGAACTTCTTATACGATTACAGCTACTAGTACTAGCGCAGGAAGTTGTCCAAGTACAGCCTCTTCAAGCTTTACTAATGATACCGATAGTCAATTAGTAAGTACTTCGGCTCTGTGCCTAGACACCGATGGTGATGGAATTCTTGATAGTTTAGATGTAGATGATGATAATGATGGAATACCAGATACAGCAGAAGGAACAGGAGATACAGATGGCGATGGAATACCAGATAGTTTAGATTTAGATAGTGATAATGATGGAATATTAGATGTAGATGAAGGTGGAAATGGTGATTTAGATACCAATGGAGATGGAGTTATCGATTCAAATGATACAGGCTATGTAGATGCAGATAATGATGGTCAGGCTGATAATTCAGTAGATACTGATGAAGAACCAGATACCGATGGCGATGGCGTACCAGATTATCAAGATTTAGATAGTGACAATGACGGAATCAATGATGTTATAGAGAATGGAAATGGTGATTTAGACACGAACAATGATGGTGTTATCGATTCAAATGATACAGGAGGATCAGATAGTGATGGCGATGGTATTTCAGATAGTGTAGATTCAGACTCAAGTAATTTCGGAGAAGGAAATGGAGGAGATGGAGATACAGTTGATACAGATGGAGATGGAGTTCCAGATTATCAAGATTTAGATAGTGATGATGATGGAATTAATGATATCACTGAAGGCGGAAATGATGATATGGATGGAAATGGAGTAGTTGATGGCCCAGACACCGATGGTGATGGTATTTCAGATGAAGTAGATGAAGACGATTCAGGATTTGGAGATTCAGGAAATACAGATGTAAACGATACAGATCCAACGGATCCA
>NZ_CAZELG010000025.1:918-1874 GCF_964512825.1 Tenacibaculum halocynthiae
GGATGGTGATGGAATTCCAGATCATCTAGATGTAGATGATGATAATGATGGAATTCCAGATACAGCAGAAGGAACAGGAGATACAGATGGCGATGGAATACCAGATAGTTTAGATTTAGATAGTGATAATGATGGGATATTAGATGTAGATGAAGGCGGAAATGGTGATTTAGATACCAATGGCGATGGAGTTATCGATTCAAATGATACAGGATATGTAGATGCAGACAATGATGGTCAAGCAGATGATTCAGTAGATACTGATGAAGAACCAGATACAGATGGCGATGGCGTACCAGATTATCAAGATTTAGATAGTGACAATGACGGAATTAACGATGTTATAGAGAATGGAAATGGCGATTTAGATACGAACAATGATGGTGTTATCGATTCAAATGATACAGGAGGATCAGATAGTGATGGCGATGGTATTTCAGATAGTGTAGATTCAGACTCAAGTAATTTCGGAGAAGGAAATGGAGGAGATGGAGATACAGTTGATACAGATGGAGATGGCGTACCAGATTATCAAGATTTAGATAGTGATGATGATGGTATCAATGATATTACTGAAGGTGGAAATGATGATGCAGATGGAAATGGAGTAGTAGATGGCCCAGATAGTGATGGAGATGGAATTTCAGATGAAGTAGATGAAGACGATTCAGGATTTGGAGATTCAGGAAATACAGATGTAAACGATACAGATCCAACAGATCCAAATAGTGGAGGAACAGGAGTTGTAACAGATAGTGGAACAGATAGTGATGGCGATGGTATATCAGATAGTGTTGATGGCGATGATACTAATTTTGGAGATGTAACTGATACCGATGGCGATGGAATACCAGATCATTTAGATGTAGATGATGATAATGATGGAATACCAGATACAGCAGAAGGAACTGGTGATACCGATGGCGATGGAATACCAGATAGCTTAGATTTAGATA
>NZ_CAZELG010000026.1:0-5516 GCF_964512825.1 Tenacibaculum halocynthiae
TCAAAAATATACTTTTTCTTCTCTTCCGATAAATTAGAAATATCTTCAATACGCTGTAAAACTTCTTTATCCTTTACCAAAACAGAAGTGTCGCCAGCAAGAAAATCAAGAGAAACATTAAGAGCTTGTGCAAGGTTTTTGGCAATGTCAATCGATGGTGTACGCTCGTTACGTTCGTATCTTCCAATAATAGCAGAAGACGTACCAATCATAGAAGCTAAATCTTCACGTTTGATATTCTTTTCTGTTCTAATATTTTTTAATCTATTACCAAAAGTTGTACTCATAATGTATCAATAGTTACCGTTCTGTAAGGGGTTAAGCAAAAATATAGTAACAAACTGTAAAAAACAAATCCAAAAGTATTGTTTATAAATAACAGATTGTTTACTTTTGTTACCAAAGTGTAATAAAAAAATATTTTACAAATGTTGAATACTTCCAATCCAAACAACTACGAGTACGTTACAAATCACTTATTAATAGATATACTTGGAGGTATTAGATTAAACCATTTAGACAGATTACGAGTAACTATAAGCATACAGAAAGTTAAAGCTAATGAGAAGTTACGACACAACTTAGATTTATATAACGATAACCAAGTAGAGAAGTTAGTTAGAAATACCGCAGAACGTTTAGAAATAGGTACAAGCATCGTTAGACGAATCTTACAAGAGTTAACGAACGAGTTAGAAAGTTATAGAATACTACAACTAGAAAAAGAAAAGTCTAACGAAATTACAATAAAAGAGCTTACCACAGGAGAAAAGAAAGAAGCTATTAACTTTTTAAAAAACGGGAAATTGCTATCCTTAACAAATAAGTGCATCGGCAAAAGTGGCGTAATCGGAGAAGAAACAAACCGCTTGCTGATGTATCTCATTTTTACAAGTCGTAAAGCTAATAATCCGTTACACTGTATCAGTTTAGGAAGTAGCGGAGCAGGAAAAACACATTTACAAAGCAAGGTATCAGAACTCATACCACAAGAAGATAAAGTAGAAATAACGGTATTAAGTGAAAATGCTTTTTACTACTTTAATCGTACAGAATTACAAAACAAACTCATCTTAATAGAAGATTTAGACGGAGCAGAATCTGTGTTATACCCACTTCGAGAATTACAAACCAAAAGAAGAATTACAAAAACCGTAGTTCATAAAGATACACGAGGAAATACAAAAACCATACACTTAACTGTAGAAGGTCCAGTATCTGTATCGGGTTGCACAACTAAAGAACAAGTTTACGAGGATAATAGTAATAGAAGCTTCTTATTATACATTGATGAAAGTGCAGAACAAGACGAGCGTATCATGGAGTATCAACGTAAAATAAGTGCAGGAAAAGTAAATATAGAAGAAGAATTAAAAGCAAAGGAACTATTACAAAATGTACAGCGCGTATTATCATCTGTTGCGATTCGCAACCCCTATGCAGAAGCATTAAAAATACCTAATGAAGTTTTTAAACCACGAAGAACCAATGCGCACTATTTACAATTTATAGAAGCAGTAACTTTTTATCATCAATACCAAAGAGAGAAACAATACGACAAGCAAACTGGCGAAGAATATATAGAAACTACTATCGAAGATATACAAGAGGCTAATAAGTTATTAAGCGAAATATTACTTAGAAAATCGGATACCATAAGCGGAGCGTGTAGAAACTATTTTGAAGTATTAAAAGCACATTTACAAAAAGAACATCAAACTACATTTAGTAATAAACAAATCAGTTTTATGTTACGAATCCCTTTGTCTACAGTAAAAAGGTATCACTTACAACTTATCAATACACAAAGAATCCAGTTAAGAGAAAAGGATAAAACAGGTAGACATTTATACGAAATCACAGATTATAAAGAATACCAAGAACTAAAGAAAACGATTGTAACAGTATTAGATGAAGCAGTTGCAAAGCTCAACGGCTCAATAGAAGCTTAGTTATAAAGTGAGCCACTAAATACATTAACAATCAACTTCTTATCTGCAAAGCTCACTAAAACTAAAAACAAGTAATACCCTATAAAAAATTATGAAGCAATTACAACTACATAATGAAAGTTATAAAACGCTATTATCATCATTTACAGAATGGTTAGATATATTAGGCTACGCAGAAACAACCTTGTATTATTTACCAAATCATTTAAAAGAGTTCCTTTATTGGTTAGAGTCTCACGGACATACCGAACTAAAAACAGTTACTACACAAACCATCAAAGAGTATTATCAAGATTTACGATTACGTCCTAATCAAACAAGAGGTGGGAGTTTAAGTAAAGCGTATTTAAATAAGCATCAACAAGCATTAAAGAAGTTTAAAGAGTATTTACAAAAACATAATTACAAAGACTTTAGAATACATCTAAAAACAGAGAAAAGTAACACGCAAGAAAAGCTAAATATCTTAACACAACAAGAAATAAAAGAATTGTTTACAGCTACAAATTACAGTCATCATAAAACAAGTTTCAAATTAAGAGACAAAGCCATATTAGTAATAGTGTATAGTTGTGGATTACGTAGAAATGAAGCAGTACATTTAGATGTTAGCGATATTTATTTTGATAAAGAACGTGTCTTTGTTAGAAAAGGTAAAAACTATAAGCAACGTTTTGTTCCTGTAAATAGTTACAATCTAAAAATATTGGAAGATTATATGTATGAAGCTCGTCCACAGCTCAATATTTATAATAACACAGAAGCTTTATTTATTAGCAAGCAAGGAAAACGAATGCAAGGACAAAGTTTATTAAACAGACTAAAAGCGATTATAAAAATCACAGAAAATAAAGTATTACAAGAAAAGAATATTACACTTCACACATTACGACACTCTATCGCAACACATCTACTGCAACAAGAAGTAAGCATAGAAATTATAAGTAAATTTTTAGGACATAGTAGTTTAGAAAGCACACAGATATACACACATTTAGTCAAAGAGTTATGAGCAATTATAAAGAATATTTAGAAAAGGAATCTTATAGTATTACAACCATAAAAAGCTATTTAATAGAAGTAGAAAAGTTTACAAAATGGTGTACAAAAAGAAAAACAACGCCAACAGAAATAGATTATAAAAGCTTATTGGAATATCCTAAATATCTAACAAAAAAAGGAAACAGTAAAAAGACTATCAATCATAAATTAGGAACTCTAAAAAGCTACTTTAATTATTTAATCAAAGAAAATTATCGAGCAGATAATCCGGCAGAAAGTATTGTTATTAAAGGCGTAAAAAGAAAGCTTCATTATAATTTATTAGAACCCGAAGAATTAGAAGATTTATATTACAGTTTTGAAAGCGACAATGTCGCAGATAAGTATCACAAACTTTGTGCTAAAAGAAATAAAGTAATCGTTGGTTTAATGGTATATCAAGGTTTAAATACAAATACATTAATCCGTTTAAAACTAGAGCACATAGAAGTTTATAAAGGGAAAATACAAATACCAAGTACTACAAGAACAAACGCAAGAGAATTAGAGTTAAAACCTTGGCAAGTCATAGAATTATTAGAATATATTAAAGAAGTTAGAGAAGAAATAATAAGACGTAAGAAAATAGAAAGTGAACGTTTATTTATACCGAACAACGCAAGATTAGGAAATACAATACAACATATTTTAAAGAAGCTAAAAAAGGTAAATCACAAAGTATTTAATCATTATCAAATAAGAGCATCGGTAATTACTAACTGGACAAAGCAACACAATTTAAGAAAGGTTCAATATTTATCAGGACATCGTTATATAAGTTCTACAGAACAGTATTTACAAGATGATTTAGAGAGTATGCAAGAAGTTATAAATATGCATCATCCGATAAGTTAGAAAGCTTCGCTACGTTGCTTGCTAAAAACCAATCAGTACGTAAAACCCCACACAAAACAAAACCCAGTTTTTTGCCGAAAAAGGCAAAAATCCTCTGTCTTTTATTTTGTTCCGCTATCCACCGCGCTTGTTGCAAAGGGCAATCCTCCGCACAAGTAGTATTTTAAACGTTTGGTGTTCCAACAGCATCAGCCCCACAAGCCTAGAAAAAAGTTAGCCACAAAAAGGTGGACAAACTTTTTACTATTCTTGCTTCCATACACCGCACCTTTAAAAACCTACACCACCGCTCAAAGCCCTTTCCAACCCCAAGCAATCTTTACATAATAGTAGTTATAATACTCTTGCGTAAACTCCAGGTAGGTTATAACTGCTATTATGTAAAATTGCCTCTTCCCTTGGTCTCCCGATGGTCGGACTTAATGCAGTTGGAAACCAACGCCACCGCACCGAATTTGCATAAAAAAGACTTCACAAAAAGCCGTCAAGCAAAAAAGCTTGTCTTACTTCTTTGCTTGTTTTTTTACACAACTCGCCCAATACTAAAGATATTATTGGCTTGGCAAAACATAACGGTTCTGTCGAAAATTTTACGCTAGCTACTATAAACACTGAAAACAAGCCATTTTAAAAACATAGGATTACCAGCTACGCCACCAACCTCTAAATCCTATGTTTTTAAAACGTTTTATAAGGGGGGAATAATTAATACACAAGACATAGTGTCTTAAACTTAAAAACACTTCAAAGTAATTTTGCACTAGTAAACAGCCGTTTATAATCGTTGAAACCCTTATGGAAGTGAAATCAAAAAAAAACAGTAGATAAAGTGATAAAAAGACGAATTTTTTTTGTCCTACCAAAAAAGAATTAGCTGTAATACCTTGCGAGCAAAGGGATAAAGAAAGTGTCCTTTTATTTTTTAAATGTATTGCATACACTTGAAGAAAAGGATTAAACAAAACTATTTATAGGATATATAACAAGTAAAGAATATTATAAAAATGGAAATGATAATAGCAATTATATGTATGACTTTTTTAGTGGTTCTGGTGGCTTATTGGATAATGCCAATTGAAAAAATGAAGGCAGTAAATAAAGAGCTGAAATCACTATTACAAATCCTCCCTATCAGTCAAATGATAAAATTTTATAATAGAACTAAAATAAAAGTAAAAACCGATGATGAGCCATAATCAAGCGTTTTAAAAAATAACGGAACAGAGGTGGATAAATGCGGATGAGTTTCGTTGTTTTTTAAAATGAAAACTACACGAGTTTAATTGAGTTTTTTTGAGGTAGAAAAGAGGTGTTTTTTAAGTACTTGAAAATGGGGTCTTATATAACATCCCTTGCCAAGTTCCGATACCGCAACTTTTTTAAGGTTAAAACACATAAAGTCAGTGTATTAACTGTAAATGTTAAAATATTATTTCTTAAAACAACTAAACACTTGTTTATCAATAACTTAGTTAAAGTAGTAAAAAAGTATAAAAAGACTGTTTTTGAATGATGAAAATGATATAAAAACAACGCTGAAAAGTAGTTTTTTTATATATTTACGTGGATTAATGAAGTAGGACGTTCTTAATAAAAAAATTGTTGGAGAAGTTGGTGGAGATAAGGCAACCGTGCTGAAAAAAATCGCGTAAGCTTGTAACCTTTTGG
>NZ_CAZELG010000027.1:0-1078 GCF_964512825.1 Tenacibaculum halocynthiae
TTGTTTTTGCCCTGTACTAAGCCCGTTTCCTTCACTACCTATTTTTGTGTTGTATCCTAAAGGTAAACCTTCTATATAATCAGCTATATTGGCTACGTTTATAGCATGTGCTAATTTCTCCTTATCTACATAATCTTCACCAACAGCGATGTTTTTAGCGATGGAATCATTAAAAATATACCCCTCCTGCATTACTACTCCACAGTTTCTTCTCCATTCTTTTTGAGAAATATTTTTTAAATTAAAGTTTCCTATACTTATATCTCCAGTATCTACTTGGTAAAAACCAAGTAATAATTTCATTAAGGTTGTTTTTCCACTTCCACTAACCCCAACTATAGCAGTGGTTTTATTGGCAGGAATTTCTAAGGATAAATCTTTTAATACAGGTTCCAAACCTCCTGTATATCTAAAAGAGATATTGTTAAGTTTTATAGGTTCTTTTTCTGGGATATGAGTTACTTTTTCATCTTCAGGCTTTTCCTCATCTTCCATATTATGAATTTCTCCTAATCTATCGATAGATATTTGTGCATCTTGCACATCTCTCATAAAATTGATTAATTGAACAATAGGGCCATTTAATTGCCCAACGATATAACTAATAGCCATCATCATACCTAAAGTAATTTGCCCATCAATTACTAATTTGGCAGATAAAATGGTAATGAACATATTTTTTAATTCATTGATAAAGTTTGATCCTACACTTTGGGTTTGTTCTAATGCTAAACTTTTGGTAGCTACTTTAAATAAACGAGCTTGAACATACTCCCAATTCCAACGCATTCGTCTTTCTGCATTATGAAGTTTAATTTCTTGCATTCCATTTATCAGTTCAATAACTTTACTTTGTTCTTGACTAACTTGTGAAAATCGTTTATAATCTAGTTCCTTCCTTTTCTTGAAGAAAAACAAAACCCAACCAAAGTATAAAACACTTCCTAAAACAAATACGCCAAATATTTGTAGGCTATAAAACCCTAAAACTAAACTGAAAATAATAAGGTTAAAGAATGAAAATAACACCGTTAATGAAGAGGTAGTTAAAATTCGTTCTATACGTTTGTGGTCATTA